>JAUMZB010000081.1 GCA_030528345.1 Eikenella sp. | reverse complement strand
CGTGGCGCCGATTTTGGCCGAGTTGGCCGCCTGGCAGGTGCCGGTGAGTTTGGACAGCCGCCGCACGGCGGTGATGCGGCGAGCATTGGCGCGGGGCTGGGCCGACATCATCAACGACGTTCAGGCTTTAGAAGACGAAGGCGCGGCGGCGCTGTTGGCCGAATATGCCGACACCGGCGTTTGCCTGATGCACATGCAGGGGCTGCCGGAAACCATGCAGCAGAATCCGCAGTACGGAGATGTGGTGGCAGAAGTGGCGGGCTACCTGAAAACACGGGTGGCCGCCTGCGAAGCCGCCGGTATCCGCCGCGAACGCCTGCTGCTCGACCCCGGTTTCGGCTTCGGCAAAACCCTGGCCCACAATATCGAACTGTTGCAGCGCCTGCCCGAGCTGGCCGCCGAAACCGGCCTGCCGCTGCTGGTGGGCGTATCGCGCAAACGCATGATCGGCGGACTCACCGGAGAAACCGATGCCGCCGCGCGCGTGCACGGCAGCGTGGCCGCCGCCTTGGCCGCTGCCGCGCGCGGTGCGGCGGTGTTGCGCGTGCACGATGTCAAAGCCACCGCGGATGCCCTGAAGGTATGGCAGGCCGTGGGCGTAACGGCTGCCGAACACGGTTGAGCAATCCGGTGTACGGCCGCCCAAGGCCGCCGTGCCGGCCCGGCAAGCGGCCTGCTTTTCCCGATTTAACGGCCGCGAAACTGGCACAAGCCCTGCCGCTGTTTTACAATTCCGCGTTTATTGGTACAACGGCATTCATCCGGACAGAAGGGATTCGATATGGCAAAAAAATATTTCGGTACCGACGGCGTACGCGGTGAAGTGGGTCGCTTTCCAATCACGCCCGATTTCGTACTGAAATTGGCCTATGCGGCCGGACAGGTGCTGGTGAAACACGACGGTGAGCACAAACCCACCGTGCTCATCGGCAAAGACACCCGTATTTCCGGCTACATGCTGGAAACCGCCTTGGTGGCCGGTTTCACCGCCGCCGGCGTCAACGTTATTCAAACCGGCCCGCTGCCCACGCCGGGCGTGGCTTATCTCACCCGTGCCCTGCGCCTGTCGGCCGGGGTGATGATTTCCGCTTCCCATAACCACTATGCCGACAACGGCATCAAGTTTTTTGCCGAGGGCGGCGTGAAACTCTCCGACGGGCTGGAGCAGGAAATCGAAGCGCAAATCGACCAGCCGATGCAGACCGTGCCTTCTGACCGCTTGGGCCGCGCCCGCCGCGTCAGCGGCGCCGACGACCGCTACATCGAATTCTGCAAATCCACCTTTCCCGCCAATATGAACCTGCGCGGCCTGAAGCTGGTGGTGGACACCGCCAACGGCGCCGGCTACCACGTGGCGCCCAAAGTGTTTCACGAACTGGGCGCCGATGTGGTGGAAATCGGCAACCAGCCCAACGGTTTCAACATCAACAACAAATGCGGCGCCACCCATCCCAAAGCGGTACAGGCTGCGGTGTTGCAGCACGAGGCCGATTACGGCATCGCCATCGACGGCGACGGCGACCGCCTGATTATGGTGGACCGCCACGGCAAGGTGTACGACGGCGACAGCCTGATTTACATCATCGCCAAAGCCCGCGCCAAAAGCGGCATCGACATCGGCGGCGTGGTGGGTACCGTGATGACCAATATGGCGATGGAACTGGCCCTGCAGCAACAAGGCGTGGCCTTCTGCCGCGCCAAAGTGGGCGACCGCTATGTACTGGAACAATTGCAACAGCGCGGCTGGCTGATCGGCGGAGAGGCCAGCGGCCACATTCTGTGCATGGACAAACACAATACCGGCGACGGCACCATTTCCGCCCTACAGGTATTGGCCGCCCTGCAAATCTTGGACGAAGACTTGGTGAGCGCCGTGGATTGGCAGCCTTTCCCGCAAACCATGATCAATGTGCGCATCGAAAAAGACAAAGATTGGGAAACGGCTTCCGCTCGGGCACTGGCCGAGGCCGAAGCCGAACTGGCAGGAATGGGGCGCATTGTTTTGCGCGCCTCGGGTACCGAACCGGTGGTGCGCGTGATGGCCGAAGCGCCGAACGCCCGCTTGACCCAACAGTGTGCGGAGCGCATTGCCGACGCCATCCGCCAAGCCTGATTGACGCAGACGGAACGATAAGATGCTGGATATATTAGAAGCTTTTTTTTCCGAGTACGGCTATGCCGCTGTCTTCTTGGTGCTGGTGGCCTGCGGTTTCGGCGTGCCGATTCCCGAAGACATTACCCTGATTGCCGGCGGCGTGATTTCCGGCCTCGGCCACACCAATGTGCATGTGATGAACATTGTCGGCCTGTTGGGCGTGCTGGTGGGCGACGGTCTGATGTTTCTGCTCGGCCGCCGCTTCGGCCCCAATATTTTGAAAGTGCGTTTCGTATCCAAGGTGATGACGCCGTACCGCTATGCGCAGGTACAGGAAAAATTTGCCAAATACGGCAACTGGGTATTGTTTGTGGCCCGTTTTCTGCCCGGCTTGCGCACCCCCATTTTTATCAGCGCCGGCATGAGCGGCAAAATATCGTTTTGGCGTTGGCTGGCGATGGACGGCTTCGCCGCCCTGATTTCCGTGCCTTTGTGGGTGTATTTGGGCTATTTCGGCGCCGCCAACAAAGACTGGCTGCTGGAAAAGGCCCATCAGTTCCAATACGCCATTTTTACCCTCATCGGCATCGGTGCCGCAGTATTGTTTTATTTCTGGTGGCGCAAACGCCAGCGCCGCCGTTTCTTCTACGCCAAACGCGAAGAATTGCGCCGCCAACGCCGCGATTAAAAGCCTTCCAGCGGTTTTCAGGTAGCCCGACCTTTCAGGCTGCCTGAAAACTCATTTCCTCCGACCGCAAGCATCAAAACATCATAAGGAACACATCATGAGCCAAAACAAAATCTACGGCGACGGCGCCTTCCGCCGCGACGGCGTGATGGGCAGCATCGTCGAAAATACCTATGCCGGCGCCTTGTCGTTTATGCGCCGCACCTACACCCGCAATCTGGAAGGCGTAGACGTGGTGGTTTCCGGCGTACCGCTGGACTTGGCCACCACCTTCCGCTCCGGCGCGCGCCTGGGCCCGGCCGCCATCCGTGCCGCCAGCGTGCAACTGGCCGAATTAAACCTGTTCCCTTGGGGGTTCGACCCCTTCGACGATTTGGCCGTCATCGACTACGGCGATTGTTGGTTTGACGCCCACAATCCGTGGACCATCCGCGAAACCATCAAACAGCACGCGCTGGACATTATCCAAAACAGCCGGGCCAAAATGCTCACCTTCGGCGGCGACCACTACATCACCTATCCGCTCTTGCAGGCACATGCTGAAAAATACGGCAAGCCTTTGAGCCTCTTGCATTTCGATGCCCATTGCGACACCTGGCCCGACAACGAAGAAGAATCGCTCAACCACGGCACCATGTTTTACAAAGCGGTGAAAAACGGCCTCATCGACCCGAAAACCTCGGCCCAAGTCGGCATCCGCACCTGGAACAGCGACTTTATGGGCATGAATATGCTGTTTGCGCCGTGGATCAACGAAAACGGCGTGGAAGCTACCGTCAAGCGCATTTACGAAGTGGTGGGCGACAACCCGGTCTACCTCACCTTCGACATCGACTGCCTCGACCCTGCCTTCGCCCCCGGTACCGGCACCCCAGTGCCCGGCGGCCTCAATTCGCACACCGCCTTATCCATCATCCGCGGCCTGGGCGATTTGAACATCGTCGGCATGGACGTGGTGGAAGTGGCGCCGGCTTACGACAACGCCGAAATCACCGCCATCGCCGCCGCCCACGTGGCCGCCGATATGCTGTGTCTGATGCGCAATAAAAAGGTGAACGGCCAATGGTAGGCTGAA
>JAUMZB010000022.1:5351-33993 GCA_030528345.1 Eikenella sp. | reverse complement strand
TCGGCAATCACGTCCACGCCGTCGCGGAAGGGGAAGAAGGCGTCGGAGGCGGCGCAGGCGCCGTTAAGGTCGAAGCCGCCGTCCTGCGCTTTGCGCGCGGCGATGCGGGTGGAGTCGACGCGGCTCATTTGGCCGGCGCCGATGCCGTAGGTTTGGCCGCCTTTGCCGAATACGATGGCGTTGGATTTGACGAATTTGGCCACATTCCACACAAACAGCAAATCCTGCCATTCCTGCTCGCTGGGCTGGCGTTGGGAGACTACGCGCAAATCTTCGTGGCGAATGCGGTGCAAGTCGGGGGTTTGCACCAAGAGGCCGCCGCCCACGCGTTTGAGTTCGAAGCGGTTGGCGCCGGCCAAAAGCGGCACTTCCAGCACGCGCACGTTTTTCTTGGCGGCGATGATTTCTTTGGCCTTGTCGGTGAATTTGGGCGCCATCAGCACTTCGAGGAATTGGCCGGTCACCGCTTCCACGGTGTCGGCGTCCACTTCGCGGTTAAAGGCGATGATGCCGCCAAATGCGCTGGTGGTGTCGGTGGCGAACGCCAATCTGTAGGCGGCAAGCGGGGTGTCGGCCACGGCCACGCCGCAGGGGTTGGCGTGTTTCACGATCACGCAGGCGGGGGCGTCGAAGGCTTTTACTGCCTCCCAGGCGGCATCGGCGTCGGCGATGTTGTTGTAAGACAATGCTTTACCCTGCAATTGCTGGTAGGCGGCGAGGCTGCCGGCGGCGGGGTAGGGGTCGCGGTAGAAGGCGGCGTGTTGGTGCGGGTTTTCGCCGTAGCGCATTTCCTGCACCTTGATCCAGCTTTGGTTGAATTGGGCGGGAAACTCGCCCACATGCGGCTCGCCGGAGAGTTTGTCGTCGGCCACGCTGGTGAGGTAGTTGGAAATCATGCCGTCGTATTGGGCGGTGTGGGAAAACGCTTTGCGCGCAAGATTGAAGCGGGTTTTGTCTGACAGGCTACCTGAAGCCCGCAATTCTGCAATCACGGCATCGAAATCGGCATTGTCGGTAACAATGGCGACGTGTTGCCAGTTTTTGGCGGCGGAGCGCACCATGGTGGGGCCGCCGATGTCGATGTTTTCAATCGCTTCTTCCAGGGTACAGCCGGGCTTGGCGATGGTGGCGGCGAAGGGGTAGAGGTTGACGCACACCAGGTCGATATTGCCGATGCCGTGTTCTTGCATTTTGGCCACATGCTCGCTCAGGTCGCGGCGGCCGAGAATGCCGCCGTGGATTTTGGGGTGCAGGGTTTTCACGCGGCCGTCGAGCATTTCGGGAAAGCCGGTGTAGTCGGCCACTTCGATGACCGGCACGCCGGCATCGGCCAGGAGTTTGGCGGTGCCGCCGGTGGAGAGGATTTCCACGCCCAGCGCGTGCAGGGCTTGGGCGAAGGCGACGGCGCCGGTTTTGTCGGACAGGCTGATAAGGGCGCGTTGAAGGGTGGGCATGAGGGTTCCTTTATTAAAAGTAAGGGTCTGACATCAGGAAAGGGTATTCGGCCAGCCAGTCATCGGCAAGGGCGGCCGCCTTGCCGTGCGGTTTCGGCTGGTGGCCGATCAGGTGCAGGGTGTTGTGGTGCAGCATGGCTTCCATGTGTTCGGGGTGTTGGTGCCAGCCGATGGTCGGGTCGCCGGCTGACACCAAGGCAAATCCGGCCTGCAGCAGGGCGTGATGTAGCTGTAGGCGTTGGTCGGCGCTGAAGTGCGGCGCCGATGCGGGAATCAGCCAAAAATCTTGCATAAGCGGCGGCAGGCTACCTGAAATCGGAGTGGACGTAATTGCCAGCCATGTGGTATTCGCTTGGCCGCTCAGCGTTGCCGGCGCACCTGCTCCAGCTCTTGGAGCAGCGGGAGGTAGCGCTGGTAGAGCGGGGCGATGCGGGCGCGGTTGCCGGGCGCGCAGAAACGGGCGGTTTCGGCCGCTGCGCGCGATTGGGGGCAGGGCGCAAAAAAGGCGTCTTGTTCTGCGCCGCGCCAACGCAGATCGGGGCAGCGGTTGAATTCTTCATTGCCGATGCGGCTGTTGAGTTCGCCGAGGGCATACCAGGCGGTGATGGCGTGCTGCTGCGTTTGCTTGTTGGATTCGGTTTCGCAGTAGCGGCTGTCGTAGTACATATCGCATATCGGCCGCATCGCGCAGCACTTGTTGGCATTCGCTTTCCGTCATCGGTTTGACGAATGAAATCTCGGCGTGGGCGGCATCGGCGGCCATCAGCAGACAGAATAAGGTTTTTTTCATTTTTCGGCGGAGTGGGCGTGGAAGCTCGGTCGGGTTTTAATCCAGCAGGCCGTGTTCCAGCAGTTTTTTGCGCAGGGTGTTGCGGTTCAGCCCCAACATGGCGGCCGCCTTGCTTTGGTTGCCGCCGCACTGCGCCATCACGCAGCGCAGCAGCGGCGGTTCGACTTGGTTCAAAACGAGCCGGTACACATCGTGGGCCGGTTCGCCGTCGAGGTGGGCGAAATAGCGCTTGAGGTTGTGTTCGATGCAGTGGGCGATGTCGTGGTTCTGGCTCATGGTGCGGTTCTGTTTTGCAGACGGTTTCAGGCCGCGCGCCAAGCGCAGGGCCAGTATTCGAGGGCGGTACGGCCGAGGAAGTCGGCCACGGCCGAGTATTGTGCCGCCGCGCTGTCCAGCGTGTTGATGCTGCGGCGGGCGGTTTCTCCTTCCGGCAGGGCGGCCAGATACCAGCCGATGTGCTTGCGGGCAATGCGCGGGCCGGCGGTGTCGCCGTAAAAGGCATACATGGCTTCCAAGTGGCCGAGTAGGGTGTCGCAGGCTACCTGAAAAGGCAGCGGCGGCGGTAGGCGGCCGTGGGCGAGGTAGTGCGCCACATCGGCAAACAGCCAGGGCCGGCCTTGGGCGGCGCGGCCGATCATCACGCCGTCGGCGCCGGTTTCGGCCAAGACGCGGGCGGCTTTTTGCGGGCTGTCGATGTCGCCGTTGACCCATACCGGGATGCGGATGCTGCGCTTGACTTCGGCAATCAGCCCGTATTCGGCTTCGCCTTTATACATTTGTGTGCGCGTGCGGCCGTGGACGGCTAGGGCGGCGATGCCGGCGTCTTCGGCCAAGCGGGCGACGGTGTGGATGTTGCGGTTGTCGTCGTTCCAACCCAAACGGGTTTTCAGGGTAACCGGCACGTCCACTGCCTCCACCACGGCGTGCAGGATGTCGGCCACCAGCGCTTCGTTTTGCAGCAGGGCGCTGCCGGCGGCCACATGACACACTTTTTTCGCCGGACAGCCCATATTGATGTCGATGACCTGCGCCCCGCGCGCCACGTTGAGGCGGGCGGCTTCGGCCAGTTGGGCGGGGTCGCTGCCGGCAATCTGCACCGCAATGGTGCCCGATTCGCCGCTGTGGTCGGCCCGGCTCAGGGTTTTACGGGTGTGCTGGAGCCCGGGGTCGCTGGTCATCATTTCGCCCACCGCCCAGCCGGCACCGAAACGGCGGGCGAGCATGCGGAAGGGCTTGTCGGTGATGCCGGCCATCGGCGCCAGCGCCACGGCAGGGGCGGCGGTGTAGGGGCCGATTTGCATGGTTGGGAAACGGTAAAGAAGGAAGCGCGATTGTACAATTTTTAGGCAGCGCCCGCCAAGTATTGACAAGTTCGGCTTTCAGGTAGCCTGTTGAGTTATTTGTGAAAACAGCGGAAAACGGCCGGTTTGGAGGTGGTTGCTGGAATAGGTAAAGTTTTGTGGCGGCGGCAAAAGCGGGGTGCCGGCCGGCCGCCGTTTATTTGGCATAGAAGTCGGCTTCGCCTTCGGGGCGGGTTTTGAAGCGTTTGTGCAGCCAGAAATACTGCGCCGGCTGCTCGCGCACGCGCGCTTCGATGAAGTCGTTCATGCGTTGGGCGTCGGCCTCTGCCGAGTCGGACGGGAAGTGTTCCCAAGCGGGGTAGAAACGCAGGCTGACCGTGCCGTCGGCTTCGCGGGTGGGGATGGCGGGGATGACTTTGGCGCGGGTGAGCGCGGCGATGCGGCTCAGGCCGGCGATGGTGGCGGTGGGGATGCCGAAAAAGCCGGCGAATACGGAATCTTTGCGGCCGAAATCCTGGTCGGGCAGATAGAGGAAGGGGGCGGGCGAGGCCTTGATCTGCTTGATGATGGCGCGCAGTCCTTCGGTGCGGCCGATGAGAAAAACATTGCGGTAGCGGTGGCGGCCTTGGAGGATTTGCGCGTCCAGGGTTTTGTTTTTTTGGTGCGAATACATGCTGATCAGCGGCACGTCTTGGTTGAGGGCGTAAACGGCCAGCTCGAAGGCGGTGAAGTGCGGATACAGCAGAATCACTTTTTCGCCGGCGGCCAGGGCTTGGTCGAGGTGGTGTTTGTCTTGGTAGCGCACCAGCGATTTCAGCTTGGCGGCGGGGGCGTACCAATAGAGGCCGTATTCCAGCACCAGTTTGGCCATGTGGCGGAAGTGGCGTTTCAGCAGGCGGCGGCGCTCGGCTTCGCGCCAATCGGGGAAACAGAGGCGCAGATTGGTTTCGCCTACCCGGCGGCGCGGCCGCACGGCGTAATAAGCCAGCGTGCCCACGGCGTCGGCCAGTTTCTGCAGCACGGAAAAGGGCAGCAGTTGCAGGAGGTAGAGCAGGAAAAAGGCGGCTTTCATGGGCGGTCGGCGCAAAGGGGGGAGGAAGCGAAGCGGCCGATTATAAGGGCTTTGCCAGGATTTGTGGTTTTCGGCATAATCCGCGCTTTGCATATTTTTGCATTGTTTGGCACGGTTTTCAGGTAGCCCTTGCCGTGCGGCGGGCTAGGGTCTGTTGGCATTTGGTTGATGCAGCGGTTTTTTGAGTGGAAATTTTCGCATACCAGGCCTACCCGAAGAGGGCGGTTTTACACGCTGCGCCAGTAAAACCAGTCAGCGCAGCAAGATTGAACATCTTGTGGGCATTTTGGCCGCAGTAGGCGGAGATTTACGCCAAAAATACCGCCATCGTACCAATTGTCAACAGACCCTAGCTGAACGGTTTGTGCCGTTCCCGACCGGGGCGGCTGTTTTGAACGGGACAGGAAGCAAAGGAGAAAATATGTTCCGCCAACTGACTTTATTGAGCGTGCGCTTGGTGCAGCAATGGCTGCCTTCGCCGTTTGTTTTTTGTATTCTGCTCACGCTGGTGGTGTATGCCGCAGCGGTGGCGCTGACCGGCCAAGACCTGTTGGCGGCGGCCGGCTCTTGGGGCAAAGGCCTGTGGTCCTTGTTGGGCTTCTCCATGCAGATGGCGCTGATTCTGGTCACCGGCCATGTGCTGGCCAAGGCGCCGTTTGTCGGCCGCCAGCTGGACCGGCTGGCCGGCAGAATCCGAAGCCCGAAGGCGGCGGTGTTTGCCGTCACGCTGGTGGCCTTGGCCGGCTGCTGGCTCAACTGGGGCTTCGGCCTGATTGTGGGCGCGGTGTTTGCCAAAGCCTTGGCCCGCCAAGTGAAAGGGGTGGATTATCCGCTGTTGGTGGCGGCGGCCTATTCGGGCTTTTTGGTGTGGCACGGCGGCTTGTCGGGATCGATTCCGCTGGCGCTGGCCACCGACGGCCCGGATCTGGCCAAAATCAGCGGCGGCACGGTGGAAGCGGCGATTCCGGTGGCGCAAACCCTGTTTTCGCCCCTGAATCTGTTTATCGTGCTGGCGCTGGTTGTCGGCTTGCCGCTGCTCAATATGCTGATGATGCCGGCCAAGCCGGTGGTGGCCGATCCGGCCAAATTGGCCGAGCCGGAGCCGTCGCTGCCGCCTTTGGATACGCCCGCCCAAAAATGGGACGACAGCCGCCTGATGGCTTGGCTGCTGGTGGCGATGGGTGCGGTGTATCTGTACGGGCATTTCAGTCAGGCCGGCTTCAATTTGGCGCTGAACGTGGTCATCGGCCTGTTTCTGTTTGTCGGCTTGCTGGCACACGGCAGCCCCGAGCGTTACAGCCGGGCGGTGGAAGACAGTGCCAAAGGCATTGCCGGCATTGTGCTGCTGTTTCCGTTTTACGGCGGCATTATGGGCTTGATGACCAGTGCGCCGGAAGGCGGTGCGTCCTTGGCGGCTATGATCAGCCAATCTTTTGTGGCGGCTTCAACCGAGCGTACCTTCCCGCTGCTGGCTTTCCTGAGTGCCGGTTTGGTGAATGTGTTTGTGCCTTCCGGCGGCGGCCAATGGGCGGTGCAGGGGCCGATTATGCTGCCTGCGGGCGCGGCTTTGGGCGTGGCGCCGGAGGTATCGGCCATGGCGGTGGCGTGGGGCGATGCGTGGACCAATATGATCCAGCCGTTTTGGGCCTTGCCGCTGTTGGGCATTGTCGGCCTGGATGCGCGTGCGGTGATGGGCTACTGCCTGATGGCCTTGCTGTATTCGGGTGCGGTAATCGCTGCGGCATTTCTGATTTTTGCCTGATAACAACGGCTGCCGTGACAGATAAACGGCAGCCGTTTTTTTGTCAGCGTACCGGCGGGACGCTGAAACCGTTTTCAGATGCTGGTGTTCTGCCGTTCCGGCCGCCTGTGGGCGGCTGAACATCATGGGGAGTATGGAGGCGTAGAAGATGAAGATTGTGATTGCACCCGACTCGTTTAAAGAAAGCCTGAGCGCCAAACAGGCGGCCGAAGCGATCCGGCGCGGTTTTGCCGCGGTTTTGCCGCAGGCGGAATATGTGTGCGTGCCGATGGCCGACGGCGGTGAAGGCACGGTGGCGGCCGTGGTGGCGTCGGCCGGCGGCGAATGGGTGTCGGTTGAGGTGGCCGGCCCGCTCGGCGGTGCGGTGACGGCGCGCTACGGCCTGTTGCCGGACGGCACGGCGGTGATGGAGATGGCGGAGGCTTCGGGCCTGCATCTGGTGCCGCCCGTCGGGCGCAATCCGCTGCTCACTTCCACCTACGGCACCGGCCAGATGATGGCCGATGCTTTGCGGCGCGGGGTGCGCCGCATCATGCTCGGCATCGGCGGCTCGGCCACCAATGACGGCGGCGCGGGCATGTTGCAGGCCTTGGGCTTCCGTTTGTTGGACTCCAGCGGTGCGGAACTGCCGCGCGGCGGGGCGGCTTTGGCCGGTTTGGCCGCCATCGACTGTTCGGCAGCGTTGCCTGGGTTGGCGGACTGCCGAATTGTGGCGGCCTGTGATGTGGACAATCCTTTGTGCGGCGAACGGGGCGCCAGCGCGGTGTTCGGCCCGCAGAAAGGGGCGGATGCGGCGCAGGTGCGGCAGTTGGATGCGGCCTTGGCGCATTACGCCGATGTGTTGGCTGCCGGCGGCCTGCCGGATTGCCGCGCGGAGGCAGGCAGCGGGGCGGCCGGCGGTTTGGGTTTCAGCCTGCGGGCGGTATTGGCTGCCGAATTGCGACGCGGTGTCGATTGGGTGGCGGCGGCCACCGGCTTGGCCGAGCAATTGGCGGGTGCGGATTTGGTGATTACCGGCGAAGGGCGGATGGACGGCCAGACCGCTTTCGGCAAGGTGCCGCTGGGCGTATTGGCTGCGGCGCAGGCACAAGGGGTGCCGGTGATTGCCTTGGCCGGCAGCGTAGGCCCGGATGTGGGGGCGCTGGCGGCGCACGGGTTTTGCGCGGTTTTCCCTTCGGTGGCGCGGGCGGCGGACTTGGCCGAGGTGTTGGCGGAGGCGGAAACGCAGTTGGAACGCACGGCCGGAGCGGTGGCGGCGGTGTGGCTTTTGGGGCGGGAGCAGGGGCGCAAGGCGGCCGTTTGATCAGCTTGGAAATTAAGTATATTGATGCCGTTTAATAAAAACAGGCTGCCTGAACGTTTCAGGTAGCCTGTTTGCTTGGGACAGCCCGGATTATTGGGCGTTTTGTTTGGCTTGGGCGGCGGCCATTTCATGTTCGTTGGCCCACTCCGCCTCCATGATGCGGTCGGATTCCTCGGTGCCGTATTTGCTGCGGGCGATGGAATAGAGGATGAAGCCGAATACCATCCAGCCGCCGAAAATCCACCATTCTTCTTTGGTCAGCGCGGCGGGGCTGAAGGGCAGGTACATATAGCCCAAGAACAGGCTCAAGCAGCAGCCGGCCGCACCGATGAAGATGCCTTTTTTCAGGCGGAAGGGACGGGGCATATCGGGGGCGCGGCGGCGCAGCACCAGCAGCGACATACACACCATGAAATAAGCAATCACAATGGAGAGGCTGCCGGCATCGACAAACCACACCAGTGCTTTGCGGCCCAAGAAGGGAGCCAGCAGGGTGGCGGCGCCGATCAGCAATACGGCATTGTGCGGGGTCTTGTATTTCGGATGGGTTTTCGCCAGGAAGGCGGGCAGCATTTTGGCGTGTGCCATGGCATAGATGGCACGGCTGCCGCCGATGAAGAAGGCGTTCCAGCTGGTGATGATGCCGGCCACGCCGGCCACAATCATGATTTTCGCAGCCAGCGGGCTGTTAAACACTACTTCCATGGCCGATGCCGTGGGCAGGGAGGCGTCGTTCAGCTGTTGCTCGTTCAGAGCGATGCCCACACCGAAGGTGATGGCACAGTAGAAAATGGTGGCGGCGGCCACAGACAACAGCAACATCTTGCCGATGTCTTTTTGCGGCAAATTGATTTCGGCGGCGGCTTGCGGGATCACGTCGAAGCCCACAAACATAAAGGGCACGATCAGCAGCACGGCCAGCATGCCGGCCATCATCGGCGAAAATACGCTGCCTTCCACCGGGGTTTCGTTAAACAGCGGCTGCAGATTGGCGGTGTCGCCGCTGATGGGCGCGGCAATGATGAAGGTGATGCCCACCAGCAGAATCAAATAGGTAACAAAAGTTTGGAAACGGGCGGCGGTTTTGATGCCGACGTAGTTGAGCCAAGTCACCACCACGGTACCGGCCATGCCGACCAGCGCCCAAGTGAAATACACGTCGCCGCCGCGGATGCCGGCCACAATGTCCTCCGTATTTTGCTCTTGGCCCATCAGGTTCCACAGGTAGCCCACCTGGTAGCCGGGAATCAGGTTGTCCAGCACCGTGGGCAGGGCCACGGCTTCGAAAGCCACCACCGACACATAGCCCAAGATCATGGCCCAAGTACACAGGAAAGATGCGGCGTGGCCCATGGCGCGGTAGCTGAATACGTGTTCGCCGCCTTCATAAGGCATGGCGGCGCACAATTCTGCGTAGCACAGGCCGATAACCATGATGATGCCCGCGCCGAAAGCCAACGCCAGCGGCGCACCGATACTGCCGGCTTCCTGTACCCAGCCGCCGGACAAAACAATCCAGCCCCAGCCGATCATGGCGCCGAAGGCCAGCATGAACGCCTCTTTTTTGCCAAGAACCTTGGCCAAATTATGGTTGCTCATTTTTCAATCCTCAAATTGTAAACTTGCCGGATCGTGCCGCCGCTGTCCGCTGCCGCCCGTCCACTCCTTTGCCGATCCGTGTGCCCGAGCCGGAAAGGAAGGAAACGTTTTACCCTGCTTTCCTGCGTTTGTAAATCTTCATTAGCATATATTTAAAAAAAATCAAAACACAAGCAGTTGAAAAATATCGTCTTTTTATTTCGCTTGGCGGAATCGGAGGCATTCTGTCAAAAATTTTTATAAATAAAATTTTAAATATCAGGTACTTGTATTTCAAAATGCTGCGATGGGGCGGAAACGTCTGCGGCGGTTGAGAAAATGCTTTACTTTTGTGCGCCGCAGCGTTAAAACGGAGGCAAATGTTCGCCACCCGGCCGCGGCGGCTTTCAGGTAGCCCGGCCCGGCACACAGACTATCCACAGGAGCACAATACAGTATGAAAAAAGTAGGCTTTATCGGCTGGCGCGGCATGGTCGGCTCGGTTTTGATGCAGCGGATGCGCGAAGAAAACGATTTCGCCGGCATTCCCGAAGCATATTTCTTCACCACCTCCAACCCCGGCGGCGCGGCACCCGACTTTGGTCAAGCGGCGAAAAACCTGCTGGATGCCAGTAACCTTGCCCAGCTGGCCGAAATGGACATCATCGTCACCTGCCAGGGCGGCGACTACACCAAATCGGTGTTCCAGCCCCTGCGCGAGGGCGGCTGGAACGGCTATTGGATTGACGCGGCCTCCACCCTGCGCATGGATGCCGAGTCCATCATCGTGCTGGATCCGGTCAACCGCGGCGTGATCGATGCCGGCCTGCAAAACGGCGTAAAAAACTACATTGGCGGCAACTGCACGGTTTCGCTGATGCTGATGGCCTTGGGCGGCCTGTTCCAAAACGGTTTGGTGGAGTGGGCCTCCAGCATGACTTACCAGGCCGCTTCCGGCGCCGGCGCCAAGAATATGCGCGAGCTGATCAGCGGCATGGGCGCCATCCGCGACCAAGTGCACAGCGAATTGGCCGACCCGGCCAGCGCGATTCTCGACATCGACCGCAAAGTGTCCGACTTTTTGCGCAGCGAAGCCTACCCGAAAGAAAACTTCGGCGTGCCGCTGGCCGGCAGCCTGATTCCGTGGATCGATGCCGATTTGGGCAACGGCCAGTCGAAAGAAGAATGGAAGGGTGGCGTGGAAACCAACAAAATCCTCGGCCAGGCCGGCGGCGTGGTGGTGGAAGGCCTGTGCGTGCGCATCGGCGCCATGCGCTGCCACAGCCAGGCGCTGACCCTGAAGCTGAAACAGGATTTGCCGCCGGCCGAAATCGAAAGCCTGTTGGCCGGCGCCAACGATTGGGTGAAAGTGGTGCCCAACACCAAAGAAGCCAGCATGCGTGAGCTCACGCCCGCTGCGGTTACCGGCACGCTGACCACGCCCGTCGGCCGCATCCGCAAACTGGCCATGGGCGGCGAATACATCAGCGCCTTCACCGTGGGCGACCAATTGCTGTGGGGTGCGGCCGAGCCGCTGCGCCGCATGCTGCGCATTGTGTTGGGCAATCTGGATTGACCGGAGGCGTCTGGTGCCAAGCAGCGGCTACCTGAAAGGTTTTCAGGTAGCCGCTGCTTGGCGAATGCAAACATCAGAAAGCAGGCCAGAAAGCATGAAAAACAGGAAAAATCACGCCAGAAACCTTGGGTACGTCGGCTTGGCTTTCATGGCGGTCGCATTGCTCTTGACGTCGTGGAATGAAGGTGTTCTTTTTCATATCAAGCGCCTCCTATTGGTTTCCGGGTTTGTATTGCTCGTTGCCTCCAGTATTTTTACCTTGCTGGGCAAGCGGGCTGAGTTTATCCATTCCATCTCGTCTATATTTTCTGACGCCAGGCTGGTTCGGCTGTTGATTTTTCAGATAATCGGGGGATTGCTGGCCTGTGTCATGTTGGACGGCTCTTATTTTGTTCTTTTCTTTGTGGGGGCGTGTGGTGGCTCCTTGGTTTGGTGGCTGTTGGCGAAAAAATAGGGCAGGAGCCTTGGGGGCGTTTATTGCCCGCCGCACGTCTTCGCCTGCTTCCCTTGTTTCTGGCTCGTGCCGGCCAAACGGGCGCCTGATTTCATGCTCTGCCGAAAGCCGCTAAAATGCGGCTTTTGTTTTTTGATGAAAGTAGCCCGCCGTGTCGCAAACCGTTCATTATCTGAAAGATTACCGCGCCCCTGCGCACCAAGTGCCGCAAATCGATTTGCGTTTCGATATTTTCGACGCCCACACCGACGTAACCGCCTTGCTGCACATCGAGCCGCAGCAGGGCGCGGCCGATTTGCTGTTGCAGGGTTCGGCCGAATTGCGGTCGCTGCATCTGAACGGCGAGCCACTGGCCCGCAGCCGCTACACGCTGGCCGGCGAAACGCTGACCGTGCCCAATGCGCCGGCCGAGCCCTTTGTGTTGGAAGTGCGCACCCGTCTTTATCCGCAAGACAATAAAAGCCTGATGGGGCTGTATGCCAGCGGCGGCAATCTCTACACCCAATGCGAGCCGGAGGGCTTCCGTAAAATCACCTTCCACCCCGACCGCCCCGATGTGATGGGCCGCTTCACCACCACCCTTACCGCCGATGCCGCCCGCTATCCCGTGCTGCTCTCCAACGGCAACCGGATAGGCGGCGGCGTGCTGGCAAACGGCCGCCATTGGGCGAAATGGGCAGACCCGTTTGCCAAGCCCAGTTATTTGTTTGCCTTGGTGGCCGGCGATTTGCACTGCACGCGCGACCGCTTCACCACCCTCAGCGGGCGCGGGGTGGCGATTGAGTTTTACACCCGCGCCGAAGACGCCGACAAAGTGGCCTTTGCCGTGCAGTCGCTCAAGCACGCGATGGCGTGGGACGAAACGCGTTTCGGGCTGGAATACGATTTGGACGTGTATATGGTGGTGGCCGTGGGCGACTTTAATATGGGCGCGATGGAAAACAAGGGCTTGAATATTTTCAACACCAAATACGTGCTGGCCGACAGCCGCACCGCCACCGACGCCGATTTTGCCGGCGTGGAAAGCGTGATTGCCCACGAATATTTCCACAACTGGACCGGCAACCGCGTGACCTGCCGCGACTGGTTTCAGCTCTCCTTAAAAGAAGGGCTGACCGTGTTCCGCGACCAGGAATTCTCCACCGACCGCGCCGGCGCGCTCACCCGCATCGAAAACGTGTCGCTGCTGCGCCAGCACCAGTTTCCTGAAGACGCCGGCCCCACAGCCCACCCCGTGCGCCCCGCCAGCTATGTGGAAATGAACAATTTCTACACCATGACCGTGTATGAAAAAGGCGCCGAAGTGGTACGCATGTACCACAGCTTTTTGGGTGAGGAAGGCTTCCAACGCGGGATGCGGCGGTATTTCGAACGCCATGACGGCCAAGCCGTGACCTGCGACGATTTCCGCGCCGCCATGGCCGAGGCCAACGGCCGCGATTTCGGGCAGTTCGCCCTGTGGTACAGCCAGGCCGGCACGCCCGTGTTGCAGGCATCGGGCTGCCTGCAAGACAACGGCGATTATGTGCTGACCGTCAAGCAAAGCATTCCGCCCACGCCCGATATGGCGCACAAACAGCCGATGATGATGCCGCTGAAAGTGGCCTTGTTCAGCGCCGAACCGGGCAGCTTGGGCGGGCAAACCGAATTCAGGCTACCTGAAAGCAGCGCACCCTGCCGCGAAGCCGTGCTGGTGTTGCATCGGGCCGAACAGGAATTTGTCTTGCAGGGCGTGGGGCGGGCCGTGGTGCCCTCGCTGCTGCGCGGTTTTTCCGCCCCCGTGCAGCTGGATTATCCGTATAGCGATGCCGATTTGAGCCTGCTCTTGGCTTACGACAGCGATGCTTTCGCCCGCTGGGAAGCCGGCCAAACCTTGTACCGCCGCGCGGTGGCGGCCAATGAAGCGGCGCTGCTTTCAGGTAGCCCCTTGCCGGCGCATGCAGTGCTGATGCAGGCGCTGGACGCAGTATTGGCGGCCGATTTGGCCGCCGGTTTCCGCGCCCTGCTGTTGCAGGTGCCGCCCGAAGCCGAATTGTGGGCGGAGCGCGAAAACATCGATCCGCTCTTGGTGCACCGTGCCCGCGAAGCCCTGTTGGACGCGCTGTCCGTCCGTTTTCTGCAGCAGCTTCACGCGCTGGAGCAAGAAGCGGCGCGGCAGGAAGCGCAGGCCGATGCGGCGGTGCGCTACGAATACACGCCCGAGTTGGCCGCCTGGCGCAGCCTGCGCAATACTTGCCGCGCCTTGATTCTGCGTGCCCGCCCCGACTATATCGACACCGTGGCCGAACGCTACGCCGATTGGGCCGCCAATATGACCCACGAATGGGGGCTGTTGAGCGCGGCCAACCACCACCCCGGCCCGCAGCGCGATGCTTTGCTGAACCGCTTTGCCGCAAAATTTGCCGACCAAGCGCTGGTGATGGACAAATACTTCACTCTGATTGCCGCCAGCCGCCGCGCCGATACTTTGGCGCAGGTGCAGGCCGCCTTACAGCATCCGCAGTTCAGCCTGGAAAACCCAAACAAAGCCCGCGCCCTGCTGAGCGCCTTCAGCCGCAACGTGCCGCATTTCCATGCTGCAGACGGCTCGGGCTATGCCTTTATTGCCGAACAGGTGCGCCGCATCGACACCTTCAACCCGCAGGTGGCCGCCCGGCTGGTGCAGGCCTTCAATCTGTGCCGCCGCTTGGAAGCCGGACGGCAGAGCCTGATGCGCCGCGAATTGCAAGCCCTGGCGCAAACGGCGGATTTGTCGAAAGACACACGCGAAATCGTTGAGAAGATTTTGGCCGCGTGAGCCACCGTTGCGAAACAGGCTACCTGAAAACGAGCAATGCGGGTTTCTGTGCCGCTCAAGCTTTTTCAGGTAGCCTGTTCGATACCGACCATGGCTGCTCTCGGGTACAATGCCGCTTTTCTTTTTGGCAGGCACAACACAGCATGTTCAACCACTCTAAATCAGAATTATCGGCCCTGTGCGAGCAGGTGCTTTCCCTAGCCCGTGCCGGCGGCGCCACTGCGGCCGAGGCCGACATCAGCGAATCGGTGGGGCAGTCGGTGCAGGTGCGCTTGCAGGAAATCGAGCAGATCGAATACCAGCAGGACAAATCGCTGGACATCACCGTATACGTGGGGCAGCGCAAAGGCCGGGCCAGTACCGGCGATTTTTCCGCCGCCGCCCTGGCTGACACCGTGCGTGCGGCGATCGACATCGCCCGCTACACCGCGGAAGACGATTGTGCAGGCTTGGCCGATGTGGAACGGATGGCCACCGAAAGCGGCGATTTGGCCAGCTATTTCGAATGGCCGCTGGAAACCGATGAAGCGATAGAATTGGCGCGCCGTTGCGAAGCGGCCGCCCAAAGCGCCGATGCCCGCATTTCCAACTCCGAAGGTGCGGGGGTGCAAACCGGCCATTACCAGTTTGTTTACGGCAACAGCCACGGTTTTCTGCAACACCGCCAGGGTTCGCGCCACAGCCTGTCTTGCAGCATGGTGGCAGCCGGCGGTGACGGGCGCATGCAGCGCGATTACTGGTTCGATCTCGCCCGCGACCCGGCCGATTTGGACAGTCCGGAAGCTGTCGGCCGCCTGGCCGCCGAACGCACCGTGCGCCGCCTGAATGCGCGCAGCCTCTCCACCGGCAGTTATCCCGTGTTGTTCGATACCACCGTGGCCGGCAGTTTGGTCGGCCATTTGGTCGGCGCCCTCAGCGGCGGCGCGCTCTACCGCCAAACCAGCTTTCTGCCCGACAGCATCGGCCGCGCCATTCTGCCGCCTACGCTCAGCTTGCGCGAAGAGCCGCATCTGCCCAAAGCCTTGGGCAGCACCTATTTCGATGCCGAAGGCGTCGGCACCCGTCCGCGTTTTGTGATTGAAAACGGCGTGATTCAGGGCTATTTCCTCAGCAGTTACAGCGCCCGCAAACTCGGTATGACCACCACCGCCAATGCCGGCGGCGCCCACAATCTGATGCTCAACCACACCCATCCCGACCAGGCCGCCTTGCTGCGCGAAATGGGCAGCGGCCTGTTGGTGACCGAGCTGATGGGGCAGGGCGTCAACCCGATTACCGGCGACTATTCGCGAGGCGCCGCCGGTTTTTGGGTGGAAAACGGCGTGATTGCCTATCCGGTGGAGGAAATCACCATTGCCTCGCGTCTGCAGGACATGTTGCCGGCGATTGCGGGCGTGGCCGATGATGCGCTCCGCCGTTCGGCGAATAAAGTGGGTTCGATACTGATTGGAGAAATGACCGTGGCAGGCTGTTGAAAACGGTTTGCGGTCGGCGGTCTTAGACAGAGCAAGGGCTGCCCGGGCATCATGCACGGGCAGCCCTTGCTTGCGGCCGGGAGTTTTAACTTAGGTTAATATTCTATATTAAGAGGCCAGAAACCAGAGGTTTTTAAATTTTAGGCATTTATTTGCATTTTTCTCCATTTCTTCGGCAATTTTCAATTCTTTCCCCTCTAATTTGACAATATTAAACTTGGGAAGTACGACAATCCACAGCATGGCTTACCTCTTGACCGGCGGTTATTTTTAATAAAATTTAACAATCAGCAAAATACTATCATACGGACGGGGAAGTGGAAAGAATTTAAATTCTTTTAATATAAATAGCTTAAATTTGTTTTTCCCGGCCTTGGTGTTGTGGTGTTGCCTGCCGTCGGTTTAACCGACGGATTTACATAGTTTTGCAGCTTACTCTTAAAATGGGGGGAGGTGCCAAATTGGGAAGGTGCCGTCAAAACCGCCGCCACGTTTGCCGACGTTTCCGGAGGCGGCATCAGCCGGGGCGGTTTCCCGTCCTGCCGGTGGGTTGCCGGTACGGGCCGCTTTCGATTTCCGACCGAAATACTCGGATATCTATGTTAGAATGCGCGGGTTTTTTCACCACATTCCCCATACCGACACATTTATGGCATTGCTGCAAATTGCCGAGCCGGGCCTGTCTGCCGCTCCGCACCAACACCGCCTCGCCGCAGGCATCGATTTAGGCACCACCAACAGCCTGGTGGCCACCGTGAAAAGCGGCAGTGCCGTGTGTTTGGCCGATGCCGAGGGGCGGGTTTCGCTGCCTTCGGTGGTGCGCTATCTGCCCGACGGCTCGGTGGCGGCCGGTTATGAGGCCTTGGCCGCCCAAAAAAGCGACCCCGCACACACCGTCAGCTCGGCCAAGCGCCTGATCGGGCGCAAACTGGAAGACATCGATACCAGCCATCTGCCCTACCGTTTCGGTTCGTCCGAGCGCCTGATCGAAATCCATACCCGTCAGGGTTTGAAGACCCCGATCGATGTTTCCGCCGACATTCTGCGCGTGTTGAAACAGCGTGCCGAAGAGAGCTTGGGCGGCGGTTTGGCGGGTGCCGTCATCACCGTGCCCGCCTATTTCGACGAAGCACAGCGCCAAGCCACCAAAGACGCGGCGCGGCTGGCCGGCATCAATGTGCTGCGCCTGCTCAACGAGCCCACCGCCGCCGCCATCGCCTACGGCCTCGACAACCGTTCCGAAGGCACGTTTGTGGTGTACGACTTGGGCGGCGGCACGTTTGACGTGTCCGTTCTCCAGCTGTCCAAAGGGCTGTTTGAAGTGAAGGCCACCGGCGGCAACAGCGCCTTGGGCGGCAACGATTTCGACCACCGCCTGTTCTGCCACCTCATCGAAGCCAACGGCTTGTCGATTACCGACGACCACGATGCCCAACTGCTGCTCTCCCTGGCACGTGAAGCCAAAGAAACCTTGAGCAGGCTACCTGAAACCCGTATTCAGGCGGTTCTCAGCTGCGGCAAAACCATCGACACCGCGATCACCCGCACCGAATTCCACGCGCTTACCCAGCATCTGGTGGCCAAAACCTTGGAGCCGGTGAAGCAGGCGATGAAAGACGCCGGTGCGGGCAAGGCCGACATCAAAGGCGTGATCATGGTGGGCGGCGCCACACGCATGCCGCATGTGCAGCAGGCCGTGGCCGCCTTTTTCGGCCAAACCCCGCTCAACAACCTCAATCCCGACCAAGTGGTGGCCTTGGGCGCGGCCATGCAGGCTAATGTGCTGGCCGGCAACAAAAACGATGAAGAATGGCTGCTGTTGGACGTGACGCCTTTGTCGCTCGGCCTCGAAACCTACGGCGGCCTGGCGGAAAAAATCATCCCGCGCAACAGCACGCTGCCCACCGCCCGCGCGCAGGAGTTCACCACCTTTAAAGACGGCCAAACCGCGATGACCATCCACGTGGTGCAGGGCGAGCGCGAACTGGTGGCCGACTGCCGCAGCCTGGCCAAATTCACCCTGCGCGGCATCCCGCCCATGGTGGCCGGTGCCGCCCGCATCCGCGTGACCTTCCAAGTGGATGCCGACGGCCTGCTGTCGGTTTCCGCCCGCGAAGAGAGCACCGGCGTGCAGGCGCAAATCGAAGTGAAACCGTCTTACGGCCTCGACGACGAAACCATCACCCGCATGCTGAAAGACAGCCTCGCGCACGCCCGCGACGACGCCGCCGTGCGCGCCCGCGCCGAAGCGCGAGTGGAAGCCGAAGGCCTGATTGCCGCCGTGTCGGCCGCTTTGGCCTTGGACGGCGATTTGCTGCAGGCCGAGGAGCGGGCTGCGGTGGAGCAGGCTGTTACCGCGCTGCAAAACCGTTTTGAAGACAGCGCCGAAGCCATCCGCCACGCCACGCAAATGCTGGCGCAGGCCACCGACGAATTTGCCGCCCGCCGCATGGATCGCAATATCCAGCGCGCCCTCACCGGCCAGCGGGTGGAAGACATCTGAGTCTGCCCGTTTGGTTTTGCAAAGGCTTCGGACTGCCTGCAAAGTGTTCGGGCAGTCTGAGATCCGTCCGTGAAATGCGCGCAGGCCGGCGGCATTCTTTGTTAAAATGCCCCGTATCAGATTGATTTTTCCGAGCCGCAGATGAGCACACCCGAACACGATCAGGAATGGGTCAGCAAAACCCGCCGCAAAAAAGAAATGAACGAATTGCAGGATTTGGGCGTGGCGCTGACGCGGCTGTCGAACGAAACCCTGAAAAAAATGGCCTTGCCCGAGGCGTTGTACGAGGCGGTGCAGGCGCATAAAAAAATCACCGCCAACGGTGCGCTCAAGCGGCAAACCCAATACATCGGCCGCCTGATGCGCGATGTCGATCCCGAGCCGATCCGCCTGTTTTTGGCTCAATTGCGCGGTGAAAACGCCGCCCATAACGCCTTTTTGCAGCGCGTGGAACAGGCGCGCGAAAAGCTGTTGGCCGACGATGCGGCGCTCACCGATTTTATGCGCGCTTATCCTGCGGCCGACGCCGGCGAACTGCGCACCCTGATCCGCAACACGCGCAAAGAGCGCGAGTTGAACAAGCCGCCGAAAAACTTCCGCGCCCTCTATCAGACACTGAAAGCCGTGATGGGCGGCGGGGCTGATGCAGGGGAGGATGTGGCGGATGCCGCAGATGACGGAACGGCTTGAGGCAGCAAGTTTCTGCTGCAAGCAGCCTCTCAGGCTACCTGAAAAGGGTTTCAGGTAGCCTGAACGCTTTTGAAGCGCGCGTTTTATGGCTCTTGAGGCTTTTGCCGGACTTCCTTCGGCGGCGTATTCCTGTGTCGTCCGTTTATGCTGCAAGCTTGCTGCCTGCTCAGCCCGGGTGTGTGGCCTGCTGCCTCTCCCACGGGGATTTCTGGTGTTCACGCCCGCTGTGCAGCGGTGCCTTGAACGGCATTTTATCCGGGGCTTTTGCAAAGCCCGGCCTGCTTAACCGCCGCTGCGTTTTATGGTTTGCCGTCCTGAGTCGGACGGTGTGTTGACGCAGGCCGTACCAACCCATTGTTTGCATGATTTTTGCTGACGGAATCTTTTATGAATAGCATTGCCGTGGTCGGCGGCGGTTTGGCCGGCCGACTGATTGCGCTGCAGCTGGTCCGCAACGGCTGCCGCGTTTCGCTGTATGAGCAGGGTCCGCGTTCGGGCGCAGGCGCGGCGGCCTATGTGGCGGCGGCGATGTTGGCGCCTTTGTCCGAAGCGGCGGAGGCCACGCCCGAAGTGGCGGCCTTAGGGCGTCAGAGCCTGCCGTTGTGGCGCGCTTTGCTGCCCACCCTGCCGGAGCCGGTGTTTATGCAGGAAAACGGCAGCTTGATGGTGTGGCATGCGCAAGACAAAGCCTTGGCCGACCGTTTTGTGCGCCGCCTGCAGCGGGCGCATGCCGGCGGGATGCCGCTGCAACCGTGGCGCGCCGGGGAAATGGCGGCGCAGGAGCCGTTGCTGGCCGGGCGCTTTGCCGAAGGGCTGTTTCTGCCCGGAGAAGGCCAGCTGGACAACCGCCAGGTTTTGAGCGCATTGGCGGCCGCTTTGGAAGCCGAAGGCGCGGCCTGCCATTGGCAGACGGCGGCGGAGCCGGCGCAGCTGAAGAATGCCGATTACTGTGTGGACTGCCGCGGCATCGGCGCCAAAGCCGCCTGGCATGCGGTGGCGGGCAGCCGCCTGCGCGGTGTGCGCGGCGAGGTGGCGCGCGTGTATGCGCCGGAAGTGTCGCTGCGGCGGCCGGTACGCCTGCTGCACCCGCGCTATCCGCTGTATATCGCGCCCAAGCAAAACCATCTGTTTGTGGTTGGGGCGACGCAGCTGGAGAGCGAAAGCACGGCACCGGTGAGCGTGCGTTCCAGCTTGGAGCTGATGTCGGCGTTGTATGCGGTCAGCCCGGCTTTCGGCGAAGCGCAGATTGTGGAACTGGCGGCCAAGTTGCGCCCGACGCTGAACCATCACAATCCGGAAATCCGCTATCGGCCGGCCGGGCGGCTGGTGGAGGTGAACGGTTTGTTCCGCCACGGCTTTATGATTGCGCCGGCGGTGAGCGCGGCGGCGGTGCGTCTGGTGTTGGCCTTGGCGGGCGGCGGTGCGGTGCCGGCGGGCGACGCAGAGAGCGGCCTGCCTTATCTGGTGCAGGCCTAACGATATGCCGGACGCTCGGATTTTTCGGTTTTCAGCTTCCGAGCGCTTCTGAGAACCTGTTCAAAGTCTTCTTGCGTAGTGGTTTTTCGAGGTAAAAACCGCAGATGCAAGGCGAAAATGCGCGCAAGATTGAACATCTTGCCAGTATTTTTGTTATCCCTAATTAGGGGCAACGCAGCAGATGCGAGATTTTGACCGGAAATACCGCCGCAACGAAGACTTTGAACAGGTTCTGACATAGGGCAACGGCCGGCGGCCGCATTTCTTAATTTTGGTGATTGAACTGATGATGAAACGTTTTACTTCTTTATTATTGCTGGCCGCCGTTTTGGCCGGCGGCGGTGCCCGAGCCCAGCTGCCGGATGCGGGCGAAGCCGGGCGGGCTTTGTGGGCGGAGCCAGTGAAGCAGGATGCCAATCTCTACCGCATCGACGACCAGCTGTTCCGCAGCGAGCAGCCGGTGGCCGACGATGCCGCCACTTTGCAGCAGTTGGGCGTGAAAAGCGTGGTCAATCTGCGTTTTTTCAACCGCAGCGACAACCGGAAAATTTTGGCCGACCGCGGCATTGCGCTCCATAACCGCCCGCTGATGAGCTGGCGCATCACACCACAGGAGATTGCCGAAACCCTGTTTTTGATCGAACAGCAGCAGAAACACGGTCCGGTGCTGGTGCACTGCTACCACGGCGCCGACCGCACCGGTCTGATTGCCGGTATGTACCGCATTGTTTACCAAGGCTGGAGCATCGAACAGGCCAAGGCGGAAATGCTGCAGGGGCCTTACGGTTTCCACAGCATTTGGAAAAACATCGAAAACCTGTTTACCGCCGACACTGTGGCTCAAGTGCGGGCCCATCTGGAGACTTTGCGCCGCCGCTGACGGGCGGGCATGCAGGCTGTCTGAACAGGCTGGCGGGCAGTCTGTTGTATTTTTACCCGGCGCGCGGAACAAATGCCTGTCTTGAAAACGGTAATATGTTAAAATTCCGCGCTTTCTTTTCCCGTTCGGCTTGCCGGCCGTGTGGCGCGGCGGGCGTTTGTTTCTTAAAGGAGCGCAATGATGAATCTGAAAAAATGGCTGGCCGCCGTCTTGGCCTGTTCTGCCGTGGCCCTGAGCGGTTGCGGCGGCAATTCTTCCAATCAGGCTGCCGCACCGGCCGAGCCGGCTGCCAGCGAAGCTGTCCCGGCCGAGGCGAAAGTGCTGCATGTGGGCATGAATGCCGAGTTCCCGCCGTTTGAATCGCAAGACGCCCAAGGCAATGTGCACGGCTTCGATGTGGATCTGCTGAACGCCTTGGCCGCAGAAGGCGGCTTCCGCGTGGAATTTAAAAACCAGCCTTGGGACAGCCTGTTCAACAGCCTGAAAAACGGCGATGTGGACGTATTGGCCTCTGCGGTCACCATCACCGAAGAGCGCATGCAGAGCATGGCGTTCACCGACCCCTATTTCCAAATCAGCCAAGTGGTGCTGGTGCAGGGCGGTAAAAACATCGCTTCGGTGGAGGATTTGAAAAGCCTGAACCGCGTCGGCGTGGTGACCGGCAACACCGGCGATTTGGCCGCCGGCAAGATTCTGGGCGCCACCAACCCCAAAATCGCCCGCTTCGAAAACCTGCCCCTGCTGCTGAAAGAGCTGGAAAACGGCGGTTTGGATGCCGCCATCAGCGACAGCTCGGTGGTGATGGAATTCATCAAAAACAACAGCGGCAAGCACTTTGTGATGATCGAAATCCCTGATTTCGACACCGAAAACTACGGTTTGGCCGTGCGTAAAGACGATACCGCCACTTTGGACATGCTTAACAAAGCACTGGCCGCCATCCGCGCCAACGGCGAATACGAGCGCATCCACAGCCGGTATTTCGCCAAGCCCGACGCGCCGGCTGCCGCATCCGAAGCCGCTGCTTCCGAAGCGAAATAATTGTCCGCACCCCACACAAATGATGGGTAACAGGCTACCTGAACAGCTTTCAGGTAGCCTGTTTTGCTGCCGGGGCGCAGATGGCAAAATCCTGCAAACACGGGCGGCGGCAGCGTAAATTTTGTTATACTCCGTGCCGTTTTTTCCAACTTGTTTTTACCCGATTATGAATAAACGCAATATATTGTCGGTATTGTCTTTATCGGCTTTGTTGGCTGCCTGCGGCGGCACGGCCGAAACTTCCGTGGTGGCCGGTGCGTCTGACGCTTCCGTACCCGCTGCTGCGGCGTCTGCCGCAGGCCAGCAATTGGTTTCCAGCGACGGTGCGGTGGTGTGGCAGGTGGCTGAAGGCTTCAGCGAACTGCCGGCCGAAGCGGACAAGCTCTTGGAGGGCATGCCGAAGGACGCACTCACGTTGCGGCATCATCACAGCGGTTCGGACATCACGGTTTATGTAGCCAAAGCCGGTGCGCCCAAACAGCCTGCCGATGCCTATTTCGCCAAGCTGGCGGAAACGGTGAAAACAGCGCCGGGTTTGGATGATGTGGCGGTGGATGCCCCGGCAGCCGACCATCTGGCTTACCGCTTTACCCGCAATGAAAACGGCGGCAGCTTGAGCGAGAGCTGCAAAGTGCTTTACGGCAGCGTCGCCATTTACACCGCCTGTGCCGTCAGCCCCAGTGCCGATTTGGCCGAGCTGGATGCGGTGGTGGCGGGTACCGCTCTGAAGGCTCAATAAATCCTTGCCGGCCCTTGCCATACCCCGTCTTCAGGCTACCTGAAACCGCAACCGTGTTTCAGGTAGCCTGAAGGCCGTTTGCGCTGCCGCCGCACGCTCCGACTTTCTGCTTATTTCTGCCTTGCCGATACCGATGTCTGCTCCCGACCGCTCTTCCCGCCTGCTGGCCGAACTCGTGCGTTTGCTGCATGAGCGCGGCCATGTGTTTGCCACCGATCCCGCAGTGTTGGATCGGGCTTTGGCGCAATCTGCCGAGCCGTCCGAAGTGCGGATTGTGCAGCGGGCACGCATGCTGGACCGCGACGGCGCTTTGGCCGCCGCGCTGTCCCGCACCGAGCAGCGCGCCCGCCTGTTACGGACATTGCTGACCGCCTTGGCGGCGTTCGGCGGCTTTAGCGCCACCGCCGCCCTGATGCAGCAAAGCGGCCTGAACTTTTTTCTGGTGTTGGTGGGCGTATTGGGCATGAACACGCTGACGCTGTTGTTGTGGTTGGCGGCGGTGTACGGGCTGCGCCGCCGGCCGGCCGTGCTGTTGCCGCCGGCCTGGTTGGTGCGCGGCAGCAGCCGTTTTCAGGAAGCTTTGCTGGCGCTTTACACCGCGGAATGGCAACAGCCGGCCGCGCGTTGGCAGGCCGGTGCCCTGAGCCACCGTTTTTGGTCGGCCTCCTTGGCCGGTATGGCGGCGGCGGTGCTGCTGTTTCTGAGCGTGCGCCAATACACGTTCAATTGGGAAAGCACCTTATTGTCCGACCACAGCTTGGTGCAACTGGTGGGGGCTTTGGCTTGGCTGCCGGAGCGGCTCGGTTTTTCCGTGCCCGATACGCAGGCTGTTTTGGACAGCCGCCTGCGGCACCACACGGCCGGAGCCCGCCAATGGGGCGGTTTGCTGCTCGGCAGCCTGCTGTGTTACGGCCTGCTGCCCCGTCTGTTGGCCTGGGGCGCTTGTGTGTTGCTCGCCCGCCGCCGCCCCGCCGGCCTGCCTTTGGCGCTGCCTTATTACCGCCAGCTGTTGCGCGGTTGGCAGCGCCGGATTGTGGATGCCGACGATTATCGGGCCGATGCGGTGCCGGTGCTGCCTCCGCCCTTGCCTGCCGGCGATGAGGCCGAGGCGTGGGCGGTGATGCTGGAGCGGCCGTGGCCCGACACGGCTTGGCACCGCCATGTGCTCGGGCGGGTGTGGCAGGATGGCGGCGTGGCCGATAGCCGCGACAGTGTGGCGGCTTTGCTCGATGATCTGGCGCGGCAGCCGGTGCAGCTCTTGCTCGGCATCCGTGCGGCTAGCCTGCCCGACCGCGGCCTGCTGCGCCAAATCGACCGTTTGGCCCAAGCGGCGCAGGGCGGTGTGGTGGTGCAGCTGCTGGCCGCAGAATCGGAACACGGCGCTTTGGCCGAGGCGGTGCCGCAGTGGCAGGCCGTTTTGCAGGCGCGCGGCCTGCCTGTTTTGCTTCCGCCCCATTTGTCCCAACAGGGTTTCAGGTAGCCTATGTCTTCCCCGCTGCAACTGGCCGTGGTCGGCCACACCAATACCGGCAAAACTTCTTTGCTGCGCACCCTGCTGCGCGACAGCACCTTCGGCGAAGTGCGCCATGCGCCGGCCACCACCCGCCATGTGGAAGCCGCCGAAATCGTCGACGGCGGCCAAACTTTGGTCACGCTGTATGATACGCCGGGCTTGGAAGATGCCGGCGGAGTGCTGGATTGGTTGGAGGAGCATACCTCCGCCCGTGCCGACGGCGTGGAGCGTTTACAGTCGTTTTTGGCCTCGCCCGAAGCCGCCGGCGAATTTGCACAAGAAGCGAAAGTGCTGCGCCAGCTGTTGCGCAGCGACATGGCGCTGTATGTGGCGGATGCGCGCGAGCCGGTGCTGCCCAAATACAAAGACGAGCTGACCGTGCTGTCGTGGTGTGCCAAGCCGGTGATGCCGGTGTTCAATTTTGTCCACGGCCGGGATGTGCAGGCCTGGAGCGAAATGCTGGCCCGCCGCGGCCTGCATGTGTGGAGCGGTTTCGATACGGTGGCTTTTGATTTCGAGGGCGAAATCCGCTTGTGGCACAATCTGGCCACCATGCTGCCGGAGCGGACGGTGCTCGACCGGCTCACCGATTTGCGCCGCCGTGAATGGGCCGCGCTCGACCGCGAGGCGCGCGAAGAAATCGCCCATTTTCTGCTTGATGTGGCGGCTTATGCGGTGGAAACCGATGCCGAAGACGACCCGGAGCCGCATTGGCGCGGCATGCAGCAGGAAGTGCGGGCTGCCGAGGCGGCGTTTCAACAGCGGCTGTTCCGTCTCTACCGCTTCTACCAAGACGATTGCCGACCCGACAGCGATTGGGTGCTGCAACCTTTCCGCCAAGACCCTTTCGACAGCGAACTGTTGAAAGAATACGGCATCCGCACCACCAAAGGCGCGGCCGCCGGCGCCTTGATCGGCCTCGGGGTGGACGTGCTCACCCTCGGCACCTCTTTCGGGCTCGGTACCACCATCGGCGGCCTGATCGGCGGCGTGCTGCCGAATGTGCAAACCTTGTCCGATACCTTCAGCGGCCGCCAACGGCTGCATATTGCGCCGGAAACCCTGACGTTGCTGGCCGCCCGAGCGCTGGCTCTGTTGTCGGTGCTGCAAACCCGCGGCCATGCCGCCCAAACTGCCGTCGGCAGCTTGCCGCCGCGTCGGGTGCCGTGGCCTGCGGAACGCCTGCCCGATGGGCTGGGCAAAGCACGGCGGCGGCCGCAATGGTCTGCCCTCAACGGTTACGGTGAGGAAGCCGCCCGTCAGACCCGCAGCGAAGCGGCCGCCGAGTTGGCCGGCAAACTGGCTCTGTCTGCCTGAGCGCGACAAAGTGGCACGCGGCACTGCACATGGAGCGGTGCCGTTTTGCCGTGCGCGGCATCTTTCAGGCCGGCCGGCTTGGCGATACAATGCCGCCCTTTAACGGATTGGAAAGGAAACGGCATGATTGGCCGGCTGTCGGGCAAGTTGGTGGAAAAGCACCCGCCGCAACTGCTGATTGATGTGGGCGGGGTGGGCTATGAAGTGGACGTGTCGATGCAGACTTTTTATGCGTTGCCGCCCGCCGGCGGGCAGGTGACGCTCTATACCCAGCTGATTGTGCGCGAGGATGCGCATCTGCTGTTCGGTTTCGGCAGCACGGCCGAACGGGCGACTTTCCGCCAGCTCTTGAAAGTGGGCGGCATCGGCGCCAAGACGGCTTTGGGCATTTTGTCGGCCATGAGCGCGGACGAATTGGCGCAGGCGGTGGCGGCGGAAGACGTGAAACGGCTGTCGTCGGCGCCGGGCATCGGCAAGAAAACCGCCGAGCGCATGGTGTTGGAGTTGCGCGGCAAGCTGGTGGCGGCGGATGTGCCGGCCCTGGCGCTGCCGGAAACGGCGGCGGACAGCAGCGAAGACATTGTCAGCACCCTGCTGGCTTTGGGCTATAACGAACGCGAAGCCCGTTCGGCGGCGAAAGGGATTCCCGCCGGTACGGAAGTGGGCGAAGGGGTGCGCCTGGCCTTGAAGAATTTGCTGAAGTAACCGGCCGCTGTGTGCATCAGGCTACCTGAAAGATGTTTCCGGCAGGCAGCCGGAGATGGGATAAAAAACCGCCCGTGTTGAACGGGCGGTTTTGTTGCGGCTGCCGCTTAGCGTTTTTTGCCGGTAACGGTGGCCACGGCCAGATTGCTGTTGCGGCGTAGGGCGGTGCTTTGTACGCCTTCGGGGTAGCTGATGTCAGACAGGTGCAGGATGTCGCCGGCTACCACTTTTTCGCAGTCCAGTTCCAAAGCGGCGGGGATGTTTTTCGGATCCACCAGCACTTCTACGGCACTGCTCAACAGGGAAACGCGGCCGCTTTGCAGTTTGACGGCTTGCGATTTCTCGGCGTTGACGATGTGCAGCGGAACGCGGATTTTCAGCGGCTTGTCCAGTGCCACCACTTGGAAATCGATGTGTTGCACTTCGCGGCGGAAGGGGTGCATTTGGAAGTCGCGCACGATGACGTCGTATTCTTTGCCGTCCAGGCTCAGTTTGATGACGGCGGTGTGGAACGCTTCTTTTTCCAAAGCATAGAACACGGTTTTGTGATCCACGCTCACGGCTTGCGGCTGTTGGTTTTCGCCGTATACCACGGCAGGCAGTCTGCCCTCGCTGCGCAGGCGGCGGCTCGCACCGGAACCTTGTTGTTCGCGCACTTGGGCTTCGATTTTGAATGACATAAAACACTCCAAAGTGAGTAAAGAGAAAGCCGTCTGCCGGGCTGCGACCAACCCTGACGGCCGGGGTTACGGGAGGAATAAGGCTCCCGGGGCGGTGACGTCCTCGTTGAAGAGGTACGAAACGGATTCTTCGTTGCTGATGCGGCGCACGGTTTCGGCCAAAAGGCCGGCGATGGTGACTTGGCGGATGCGACCGCAGTTTTTGGCGGCATCGGAGAGCGGGATGGTGTCGGTCACCACCACTTGGTCGATGTCGGAGGAAGCGATGCGGCTGACGGCCTCGCCGGAGAAAACCGGGTGGGAGGCATAGGCCAACACGCGCTCCGCGCCGCGCTCTTTTAGGGCGGAGGCGGCTTTGCACAGGGTGTTGGCGGTGTCGATCATGTCGTCCACAATCATGCAGGTGCGTCCCTGGATGTCGCCGATGACATTCATTACTTCAGCCACATTGGCTTTGGGGCGGCGTTTGTCGATGATGGCCAAATCGGCATTCAGCACTTTGGCCACCGCGCGGGCGCGCACCACGCCGCCGATGTCGGGGCTGACCACGGTCAGGTTGTCGATGCGCTGCTGCAGGATGTCGTGGATCAGAATCGGGGTGGCGTAGATGTTGTCCACCGGAATATCGAAAAAGCCTTGGATTTGGTCGGCGTGCAGGTCGACGGTGAGCACGCGGTCCACGCCGGCGGAAGACAGCATATTGGCCACCAGCTTGGCCGAAATCGGCACCCGCACGGAGCGCGGACGGCGGTCTTGGCGGGCATAGCCGAAATAGGGGATGGCGGCGGTAATCCGGCCGGCCGACGCGCGTTTGAGGGCGTCGGCCATGGTGAGGATTTCCATCAGATTGTCGTTGGTGGGGGCGCAAGTGGGCTGTAGGATGAAGACGTCGCGGCCGCGCACGTTTTCCAGCAGTTCAACCGCGATTTCGCCGTCGGAGAATTTGCCCACGCTGGCGCGGCCGAGGGAAATGTCCAAATGTTTCACCACGTTGGCGGCCAGTTCCGGGTTGGCGTTGCCGGTGAATACCATCAAGCTGTCGTATGCTGCCATGTCTTCGTTACCTTGGTTGTTCGCGGGGCGGCGGATGCTTGGAAACATATTGCTTCCTTTTGCACGGTTTGCGCGGGAAAAGCGCCGATTATACGCCGCCCGGCTGCTGCCATCAAAATTATGTGTCGGGTTGGGCGCGGATAGGGTGTTGCGGCTGTTGCGTTTTATGCAGGCCGGCAGCCGGCAGAGTTGTTACCGTGCTACACGTTTTCAGGTAGCCTGAGACCTTTGCAAAACCCCCATATGTGGATGCCGTTCAAGGCGTAGCAGGGCACGGCGCAGAAATGCGCCGCAGATGAGGGTTTTGCAAAGGCCTCAGCCTGAAGCGCTTACGGTTGCCCGAACCGTGTTTTCGGCGTGCCTGCCTGCTTTCGGGAGGCCGGCTCCAGTAAAAAAAGCGTGTAATGCTTACACGCTTTTTGAATATCTTGGCTGGGGATGTAGGATTCGAACCTACGAATGCCGGAATCAAAATCCGGTGCC
>JAUMZB010000022.1:0-5251 GCA_030528345.1 Eikenella sp. | reverse complement strand
TTGGCTGGGGATGTAGGATTCGAACCTACGAATGCCGGAATCAAAATCCGGTGCCTTAACCAACTTGGCGAATCCCCAACGCTTTGAAAGGGCGGGTGGCTGGGGATGTAGGATTCGAACCTACGAATGCCGGAATCAAAATCCGGTGCCTTAACCAACTTGGCGAATCCCCAACGCTTACAGATCAAACATAGGATGGCGGTCTAGGCCGCGTATGCAATATGCCTGATGTGTTTGAGAAACTGTTTTATATACCGATTCTGCCGCTTGCTGCTCCGAAAAGCTGAGAAAAATACACGCGCCGGAGCCGGTCATCAAAGGCGTGCCGTAGCGGCACAGCAGTTCGAACGTATCGCGTACTTCGGTATATTCCTGCAAAACAACCGCCTGCATATCGTTGCGGAAGGGTTGTAGTGATTGGAAGCTCGGTATTATGCTGGGTTCGGAATCGCGTGTCAAGTCCGGATGGGAAAAAATCACGGCGGTGCCGACATGGGCCGGCGGCTTGGCCACCACATACCATTGCGGGGGTAGGGCGATTTCGCTCAGCTGCTCGCCGATGCCGCGCACGAAGGCGTTGCGGCCGAAAATGAAAAACGGCACGTCGGCACCCAGTTGCAGGCCGAGCGGCATCAATTGTTCGGCGGACAGGCCGCATTGCCACAGGCGGTTGAGCGCCATTAAGACGGTGGCGGCGTCGGAGCTGCCGCCACCCATGCCGCCGCCCATGGGGATGCGTTTTTCCAGCCAGATGTCGGCACCTTGCCGGCTGCCTGAAACCTGTTTCAGCAGGGCGGCGGCGCGGTAGGTCAGGTCTTGCTGCGGCAGTACGCCGTCGGCGGGGGTGTGCAGCAGGATTTGGCCGTCCGGGCGCGGCAGCAGGCGGACGGTGTCGCACAAGTCGACCAGGCGGAAAATGCTTTCCAATAAGTGATAGCCGTCGGCGCGGCGGCCGACGATGCGCAGGTCGAGATTGAGTTTGGCCGGTGCGGGAAAGGCTTGGGCAGCGGCCGGAATCGGCGTCTTCATGAGGCTTCGGATGGCGGGCAGGCGGCGGGCGGGTTTTCAGGTAGCCCGAAGTGGTCGAACACCAGGCGCAGGCTGAGGCCGGCGCGTTCGAGCAGCAGCATGCGGACTTGGCCGTTGTCGTTGAGATTGCGCCGGATGCGCCAGCCCAGTTGCTGCAGGCGGCCGTCGGGCGTGGTTTGGTAGGGCTCGCCGGCCACGCGCAGGCCGTTGGCCCAGCGGTCGATGTGGGCGATGGGCAGGTCGTAGCCGAGCAGTTGGCGGCTCAGTTCGGCGGCGTTGTCGGCGCGGTAGCGGCGGCCGTCGGCGGCCACGGCCTGTACGCCGCTTCGGTCTTCGCACAGGTGGCCGAGGCTGTTGCCGAGCGGGGTTTTCACTTCAAAGAGTTGGACTTCGGCGGTGTGCAGCCAGTCGAAATTGGCATAGCTGCCGCGTTCGTTTTCTTTCACACCCATGCGGCCGGCGGCTTCGAAGGCGGGGACGCTGCCGTCTTCGCGCCAAGCGTCGGCGGCCATTTGGGTGCCGGTGCCGGCACAGGCGGCGAGGAGAAGGGCGGTGCCGGCGGCGGTGATGCGTCGGAGTGGGATCATGGTGTTGCTCGCTGGAAGCTGTCTGAAGGCATAAACCGGATGGAATGTGTTTTCAGGTAGCCTTTTGTTTATTGACGGGCTTGGTCGGCAGGCGGGAGTTGGACGCCCAGCCGTTGCAGGGTGTCTTGCAATACTTTTTGGTTGCCGCCCCGGCCGGAGACGGTTTGCCAGATTCGGCGCGCCTCGTCGCGGCGGCCGAGCTGCCACAGCACCTCGCCCAAATGGGCGCCGACTTCGGCTTCGGGCAGGGCGCGGTAGGCGGCTTCCAGATGGGGCAGGGCGGCGCGGGCATCGCCTTGTTTGAACAACACCCAGCCCAAGCTGTCGCGGATGGCGGGCGATTGCGGATCCAGCCGGTGGGCTTGCTCGATGTGGCGGCGGGCTTCGGCCAGGTCGGCATCGGGCAGGGCGAGCATGGTGTAGCCCAGCGCGTTCAGGATGTCGGCGTGTTTGGGGAAGAGGCGCAAGGCCGCGCGCAGGTCGGCCACGGCTTTGTCGGGCTGCTCCAGCCGGTCGGCATACAGTAAGGCGCGGCTGTAGAGGACGGCGGCGGCCGATTCGGCGGTGCCGGCATCGGCGTTGCCGTGCTGTCGGTACAGGCCGTTCAGGCGGTGCAGGGCTTCGGTGAGCGGCAGCTTGACGGCAATATTGAGTTGGGCCTGTAGCAGGTCGCCGGCGTCGTAGAGGCCGTTTTCGTGCGGCCGCAGGGATTCGGCGCGCAGCAGCAGGTCGTCGGCGGCGGCCCAGTTTTCGGCGGCGGTTTCGATGTGGGCGGCCACCATCAGGCGGTCGAAGGCGGATTCGGGCGCTTCCATGCGTTTGTTCCACAGGCGGGCGGTGTCCAAATCCTGTTCTTCCAGTGCGCGGGTGGCGGCAAACAGGGCGGCGCGGCTTTTCTGCTGGCTGGTGCCGAGCAGATAGGCTTTGCCGAAATAGTTGAGCGAAACGGCGGCCGGCTCTTTACGCCGGGCAGACAATACGCCGGCCTGAATATAAAAGTCGGGATCGGGGTTTTTCGCCAACAGGCTTTGCAGCAGGCCGTAGGCTTCGTTTTCGCGGCCGGAGTGGATCAGGCTGTCCACTTTCAAACCCTGCCACATGGGGCTGAGGCGGTGGTCGTCGGTGCCGGCGAAAAAGTGGCGCAGCACTTCGGGGCGGCGGCGGGCAATCAGGCCGAGGGTGAGGCGGGTGGTGGGTCGGATGTCGGTATCCAGCTGGGCCAGGCGGCTGAGTGCGGCGGCGGCGTCGCGTTTGCGGTTTTGTTGTGCCGAATAGATGGCGTCGCTCATTGCGGCTTCGGGCAGGGAGGGGAAGCGGAGGGCGGCTTCGTGCACCAGGCGGGCGTTGCGCGCATTGGCCGCTTCGGGCTGACGCAGGGCCAGCTGGGCCAAACGCAGAAAGACGCCGCGCATGCGGTTGCGGTCGTCTTGCGCCAGCACTTCGGGCAGATTGGCTTCGACGGCGTTCAGGTCGCCTTTGGCGGCGGCCACCGTCCAGCGCATGCGTTTCTGCTCGGGCGAGGGCTGCGGTTCGGCGCGCTGCCAGCGCTCCAGCATCTGTTCGGCCAGGCGGATGTTGCCGGCGAGGGCGATTTCGACGGCGCGCTCGGCCACGGCGGGGTCTTTGCTGCGCTCGAAAACGCGCAGGTAGCCGGCCAGGGCGGTGCCGCCCTGATTTTGCTGCAGGCTCATTTCGGCGGCCAGGGCGGTCATCATATTGTTGGCGCGGTCGATGATGTCGCGGTGGGACATCTGCCCGCCGTCCGGCGATTTGCCGGCAGGTGCGCTCCAGACGGGCGCGGAGACGGCCAAGCAGGCCGCGAGCAGCGGAATCATGCGTTTTCGCCAGAACAGCATCGGGTCTTCCTCAACTTTAAATCAAATACGGTTTAAAGGGGCGCTACTTTAGCAGCAAGCACCGGCAGCGGCCAGAATTCTTGCACGGTTTTGCGCTTGGCCGGCGCGGTGTGCAAGGCTACCTGAAAAGCGGGTTTTCAGGTAGCCTTGGCGGCCTGTTTGAACCCCTGATTAAGGAGTGGGTGCTGTGGAATACCGTGAATACCGCCGTTACGATGCGGTGGGCTTGGCCGCTTTAATCCGTTCGGGCGAGGTGTCGTCGGACGAAGTGTTGCGGGCGGCGCTGGCGAGGCTGGACGAGGTGAACCCCAAACTTAATCTGTTGGCGCACGATTTGCGCGAACGGGCGTTTGCCGACCCTTATCCGCAAGATACGGGCGCGGTGCTGGCGAGGGTGCCGTTTTTGCTGAAGGATTTGTTGGCCGATCGGGCGGGCGCGCCCACTTGGTCGGGCTCGCGCATGATGCAGCAGTATGTGGCCGCGCAAAACAGCGATTTGACACAGGCTTATTTGGACGCCGGCCTGCGGGTGTTCGGCAAAACCGCCACCCCGGAGTGGGGCGCGTATCCGGTAACCGAAGCCGAAGTGTACGGCATCACGCGCAATCCCTGGCATCTGGCGTACACCCCGGGCGGCAGCAGCGGCGGTTCGGCGGCAGCGGTGGCGGCGGGTGTGGTGCCGGTGGCGCACGGCGGCGACGGTGGCGGCTCCATCCGTCTGCCGGCGCACAACTGCGGCCTGTTCGGCCTCAAACCCACGCGCGGGCGCAGCAGCGCCGGGCCGTTGTTGGCGGAAGGCTGGCAGGGCATGGTGTGCGAGCATGTGTTGAGCCGCAGTGTGCGCGACAGCGCGCTGATGCTGGACATCGCCGCACGAACTCAGCCTAAAGCGCTGTATGCCTGCCCGCCGCCGCCGGAGAACGGCTTTTCAGGTAGCCTGAAACAAGAAACGGGACGCCTGAAAATCGCTTTTTGGCGGCGCGACTGGTTGTGCGGCGGCGGCAACGATGCGGGCACGGAAGCGGCTTTGGCGCACAGCCTGAAGCTGCTGGCCGATGCGGGACACGAGGTGGAGGAAGCGTCGCCCGAATTTGCCGCGCCCGAACTGCTCAACCGCGCGGCGCGGGTGTTGGTGACGGGCGAAACCGCCAAACTGTTTTACCACTACCGGCGCCAGACCGGCCGCAAACTGCCGCACCGCCTGCTCGAGCCGGTCACGTGGGCCCTGATGGTGCAGGGGCGGCAGATCAGCGCGGGCGAAATGGCTTGGGCGCGCGATGTGATGCTGGCGCAGGAGCGGGCGGCGCGGACGTTTTTCGAGCGTTTTGATGTGCTGGCCACGCCGGTTTGTCCGCGCACCACGCCGAAAATCGGCGAAATGCTGCCGCCGCCGGCCGCGCAAAAGTGGATGCGTTTGCTGTTCGGCACGCTGGGTTTGGGTTTCCTTTTGAAAAACAATCCTTTTCTGGAAAAAGAAGCCGCCGCCACGCTCAATTATGTCGGCTACACTTCGCCTTTCAATATGAGCGGCAACCCGGCCGTGAGTGTGCCGCTGTATTGGCACCAAGGCCTGCCGGTGGGCACCCAGTTGGCGGCGGCGCATGGTCGGGAAGATGTGTTGCTGCGCTTGGCGGCGCAGTTGGAGCAGATGCAGCCTTGGGCGGAACGCGAGCCGCCGCTGTCATTCGGCTGACACGGTTTGGCGGTCTTAGGTGTTTAGTCCTGCCATTAGCTGGCATGGATTTATTCTAAAGCGTTCAGGCTGGTCATTCCACTGTT
>JAUMZB010000080.1 GCA_030528345.1 Eikenella sp. | reverse complement strand
CCTGCCAGGCGGAAAGGGCGCGGTGCAGGGCTTTGCGGTCGGGGCTTTCCAGAAACACCTGCGCGCGTTCGCGCCCCGCCAGCCGCGCCATCAGCATGGGCACCGGCCCCAGACATTGCACGCTTTCCGGCAGCGTGGGCAGCACCGCATCGGCGGCCTGCTGCAACACGGCCAGCGCGTCGGCCATCAGCGGGGCATCGGCACGCACGGCGGCGGTGTGGGCAAAAGGCGGCAGGCCGTAGGCGGCGCGTTCGGCCAATTCGCCGCGGGCAAAGGCGGCGTAATCCTGTTGCAGCAGCGCCTGATACACGCGGTGTTCGGGCAGTTGGGTTTGAATCAATACCTGCCCGCTGCGTTCGGCGCGGCCGGCGCGGCCGGCCACCTGCATCAGTTCGGCAAACAGGCGCTCCGGCGCGCGGTAGTCGGCGCTGTATAAGCTGCCGTCGGCATTGAGCACCACCACCAGATTGAGGCGGGCGAAGTCGTGCCCTTTGGCCAGCATTTGGGTGCCGACCAGAATGTCCACGCTGCCGGCGTCGATGCGGCGGTATAAATCGGCCCAATCGTCTTTGCGCGAGGTGCTGTCGCGGTCCACCCGCACCACCCGTGCCTGCGGCACGGCTTGGCGCAGCAGGTCTTCCACCCGCTGGGTGCCGAAGCCGACGGCGGTGAGGTCTCGGTTGCCGCAGTCGGGGCAGCGGCGCGGGACGGGCGCGAGGTGGCCGCAGTGGTGGCAGCGCAGTTGGCGGCTGCGCCGGTGCAGCACCATCTTGGCCGAACAGTGCGGGCAGCCGAACAAATGGCCGCAGTCGCCGCAAAATACGGCGGGGGCGAAGCCGCGCCGGTTGAGATAGACCATGCTCATGCCGCCGCCGGCATGGTTTTCCTGCAGCAGCTTGATGGCGGCGGCGGAAAAGCCGTGCTCGAGCGCTTCGCGGCGCACGTCGAGCAGGCGCACGGCGGGCAGGCGGGATTCGGCGCGGGCGCGCTCGGGCAGGGTGAGCAGGGTGTAGCGGCCGCTTTGGGCTTTGTGCCAGCTCTCCAGGCTGGGGGTGGCGCTGCCGAGTACCGCCGCGCAGCCGGCCTGTTGCGCCCGCCACACCGCCAAATCGCGCGCCTGGTAGCGCAGTTCGCTGTCTTGTTTGAAAGAAGTGTCGTGCTCTTCGTCCACAATCACCAGCCCCAAATCGGGCAGGGGGGTGAACACCGCCAGCCGGGTGCCCACAATCAGGCGCGCTTGGCCGAGCAGGGCTTTCAGGTAGCCTTTGCTGCGTTTGCCCGCTGCGGTTTGGCTGTGCAGTACGGCGGTGGGCACGTCGGCAAAACGCTGTTGCAGGCGGGCCAAAAGCTGGGGCGTGAGGTTGATTTCCGGCAGCAGAAACAGCACCTGTTTGCCGCGTGCCAGGGCGGCTGCCATCATCTCGAAATAGGCTTCGGTTTTGCCGCTGCCGGTGATGCCGAACAATAGAAATGGGGCGAAGCCTTGGGCGGCCACCACCGCATCGGCGGCGGCCTGTTGTTGCGGGTTGAGGGTTTGCGCGGCGGGGCGGATGGGCCAATGCGGCGTTTCGCGTTGTGTGTCCAGCCAGCCGAGAGCCTGCCATTTTTCCAACAAGGCGGCGGCTTGCGGGTGCAGCTTTTTGGCCGCAGCCTCGCTGAGGCTACCTGAAAGCAGCGCCTGCCATAAGGCGGCCTGCCGTTTGTGTTTGGGCGCGGCTTGGGTGCGCCCGGCGGTGTTGAGCGCATAATGGCGCGGCGGCTCGGGTACGGCGCAAGGTTTGGCTTGGCGCAGACCGGCGGGCAGGGCGGTGAACACGGTTTGGCCGAGCGGATAATGGTAGTAGCGGGCGGTGAATGCCATCAGCTCGCGCCAGTTTTCCGGCAGCGGCGGTTCCTGCGCGAAGATGTGCTTGAGCGGCAGGATTTTTTCTTCGGCCACGTCCGGCGTGTCGCTCATGCCCCAAACAATGGCCGCCAGCGTGCGGCCGGCAAACGGCACCGCCACCCGCGTGCCCGCAGGCAGGGCGTGCGGCGCGGCATAGGTAAACAGTTTGGGCAGCGGCACATTCAGCGCAACCTGGCAATACGGCACGGCGGTTCCGACGGAAAACAAAACAGCGCGCATTGTACCCGAAACCGCCGGGCTACCTGAACGCTTGAGTGCCTGCCGCTGCACGGCTTATGCCGAGGCGGAAAACTTGTTATGATGCCGCCTTTTCCCGTTCCGGCCGCTCATGCCCGACCACACCGCCCAAATCATCACCAGCTACGGCCGCCGCTTTATTGTGCGCACGCCCGAGGGGCATACCTTCGATGCCACCACGCGCAAAAAGCGGGTGGATTTCGCCTGCGGCGATTTTGTCCGCCTCACACCGATTAACGGGGAACAGGCGGTAATAGAAGACCATCTGCCGCGCCAAAGCCTGCTTTACCGCCAAGACGCCTGGCGCACCAAGCTGATTGCCGCCAATGTCAGCCAGCTTTTGGTGGTGCTCGCCGCCGTGCCCACGCCCAGCGAAACCTTTCTCCAACGCGCCCTGCTGGCCGCCGAAGCGGCCGACATCCGCGCCGTGATTGTACTGAATAAGGCCGATCTGCCCGAAACCGAAGCGTGGCGCAGGAAGTTGGCGTTTTACCAAGATTTGGGCTATCCGCTGCTGGTGTTGAGCGCCTTGGCGCAGGCCGATGGCCTATGGCCGGTGTTGCAGGGGCACACCAATATCCTGCTCGGCCAAAGCGGCATGGGCAAATCCACCCTCACCAACGCGCTGCTCGGCAGCCAAACCGCCCGCACCGGCGACATTTCCACCGCGCTCGATTCCGGCCGCCACACCACCACCCACGCCCAGCTCTACGACTTGGATGCGGATACGCATCTAATCGACTCCCCCGGCCTGCAGGAGTTCGGCCTGCACCACCTAGCTGCGGCCGATCTGCTGCATTATTTTCCCGATATGCGCCCCTTAATCGGCGCCTGCCGTTTCCACAACTGCACCCACCGCCAAGAGCCCGGCTGTGCCGTCAAAGCTGCGGCCGAAACCGGTACGGTGTCGCCGGCCCGTTTGGCTTTTTTGCAGCAGATGACCGATGAGCTTCTGCGGTGAGCCGGGCGGTTTCAGGTGGCCGATAATACTTGACTAAATTACTCGGTTATTGCACAATCCGCCCCCGTTGAGTATTTCGGGGCAAGGGACAGCATGCGACTGACCACCAAAGGCCGCTTTGCGGTGACCGCCATGCTGGATGTGGCACTGTACGGGCAAAGCAGCCCGGTGAGCCTGAATGCCGTCAGCGAACGGCAAAACATCTCCCTTTCCTATTTGGAACAGCTCTTCGGCAAACTGCGCCGCGCCGGCTTGGTGGAGAGTATCCGCGGCCCCGGCGGCGGTTATGTGCTCGGCCAGGCGGCGGCCGCCATCAACGTTGCCCAAATCATCGATGCCGTAGAAGACCGTTTCGATGCCACCCAATGCAACGGCAAAAGCAACTGCCGCGAAGGTGCCCGCTGCCTGACCCACGATTTGTGGGCAAACCTCAACCGCACCATACGAGGCTACCTGAACGGCGTTTCCCTGCAGCACCTTCTCGACCAGAAACAGGCCGACGGCGGCCGCACCGTTCCCTTGAACCCGATGCCCGCCGCCGCCAAACAAAATCAAACCAGATAACAACGAAAGAACCGACCATGACCATTCACACTCCCATCTATCTCGACTATGCCGCCACCACTCCGGTTGATCCGCGCGTTGCCGAAAAAATGATTCCCTACCTGACCGAGCTTTTCGGCAACCCCGCTTCCAACAGCCACAGCTTCGGCTGGACGGCGGAAGAAGCGGTAGAAAACGCCCGTCACGAAATCGCCCGATTGATTAACGCCGATGCCAAAGAAATCGTGTTCACCAGCGGCGCCACCGAATCCAACAACCTCGCCATCAAAGGCGCGGCGCACTTCTACAAAACCAAAGGCAAACACCTCATCACCGTAAAAACCGAGCACAAAGCCGTTTTGGACACCATGCGCGAACTCGAACGCCAAGGCT
>JAUMZB010000021.1 GCA_030528345.1 Eikenella sp. | reverse complement strand
ACAGGCGCTTGAGCGGCACGATGCGCTTGGTTTCGGCATCGGTGGCGGGGTAGTGCTCAATCAGGGCGCGCACCAGGCGGTCCAGCGTCCACAGTTGCAGCGGGATGGCGGCGCGGTCGGCCTCGTATTGGGCATCCTTGGTAAAGCCGCCGGTGCTGACATACAGGCCGCGATCATCCTTGTGGCGGCCGCCGAGAAAGCTGCGAATCTCCTGGCTGCCCATTTGCCCCTTGCGGTGCTTGACTTCCACCACGATGCGCGGGTGTTCAAAGCCAAAACCATCGGGCGAGGCGATGATGTCTTTGCCGCGATCAGGCCCCACGGGAGAAACTTCGGTCTTGTAGCCCATGGCGCGCAGGATGCCTGCGACCAACTGCTGCATATCCTCCCAATCCAGTTCATTGACCTGATCCTTGATGCGCTCCAGCGCCTGGGATTCGATATCGGCCAGCGGGTCGGCAATGGCTTCTTCTTCGGCGCTCTCTTGCACGGGTACGGGTTTGCCTTGCAGGGTCGCCAGAACTTCGGCGGCGACTTCCGGCGGTACTTCAAACACGGTCAGGGTGGAACCCAGGCTGTTTTTGCTGCGCTCGCTCAAATCGTCCCGCTGCAATTCCTGCGCCTGCCACTGCACTTGGCGCGCCAAGGCCATGTCTTCGTCCGTCCATTCGGCGCGGTATTGCGCGCCTGCGATGACTTTGCCGATGGCATACAGGCGGTTGGCGGGCGAATAAGTGATGACCCAATCGCCCTTTTGAATTTCATTGACAAAACGCCAAACCTGGGAGGCGCCCGATACCACGCGCCCCGGCTTGGCATGCGGCTCAAGCTGCTGGTACAGCGCAGCCAACTGCTTGCGTGTGCCGCCCTGTATGGCCTGCGCTGCCAGCCCGCTCCAGCCTATGCCCGCCACGCCACGTTCGCGGAAGGCATCGTACAAACGCCCGCCATCGCCGCGCACCATCCACATTCTTGCCACGGTGTTTTCTCCTTGTGATTATTTTTGTCTCACTCCCACTCAATCGTCGCCGGGGGTTTGCTGGAAACGTCATACGTCACCCGATTAATCCCGCGCACTTCGTTGATGATTCTTGACGACACCTTTTTCAGCAGCGCATACGGCAGTTCCGCCCAGTCGGCGGTCATGAAGTCGCTGGTTTGTACGGCGCGGAGCGCGACGACGTAGTCGTAGGTGCGGCCGTCGCCCATGACGCCGACGGATTTGACGGGCAAAAAGACGGCGAAGGCCTGGCTGGTGAGGTCGTACCAGCTTTTGCCGCTGTTGGGTTCGATGGTGGAGCGCAGTTCTTCGATGAAGATGGCGTCGGCCTGGCGCAGGAGGTCGGCGTATTCTTTTTTGATTTCGCCGAGGATGCGCACGCCGAGGCCGGGGCCAGGGAAGGGGTGGCGGTAAACCATGTCGTGCGGGAGACCCAATGCCACGCCGAGTTCGCGCACTTCGTCCTTGAAGAGATCGCGCAGCGGCTCCAGCAGTTTCAGACCGAGTTGTTCGGGCAGTCCGCCGACGTTGTGGTGGCTTTTGATGACCACGGCTTTTTTGCTTTTGGCGCCGCCGGATTCGATGACGTCGGGGTAGATGGTGCCTTGAGCGAGGAAGGTTGCGCCCTTCGCGCCGTTGCCCGCAGCTTTGAGTTTTTCCGCTTCCGCCTTGAACACATCGACGAACAGCTTGCCGATGATCTTGCGCTTTTGTTCGGGGTCGGACACGCCTTTGAGCGCATCCAGGAACAATTGGCTGGCATCAACGCGCACCACCTTGGCATGCAGCTTGCCGGCGAACATGTCCATCACCATGTCGCCTTCGTTGAGACGCAGCAGGCCGTGATCGACGAACACGCAGGTGAGTTGCTCGCCGATGGCGCGGTGAATCAGCGCGGCGGCCACCGATGAATCCACGCCGCCGGAGAGACCCAAAATGACTTCTTCATCGCCCACTTGCGCGCGGATTTTTTCCACGGCTTCTGCAATGTGGTCGCGCATGATCCAGTCCGGCTTGGCGGCGCAGATGTCGAGCACGAATCGCTCCAGCATGGCGCGGCCCTGCACGGTGTGGGTCACTTCCGGATGGAACTGCACGCCGTAGAAGCGCCGCGCCTCATCCGCCATGCCTGCAATCGGGCAGCTTGGCGTGCTGGCCATCACTTTGAAGCCCTCGGGCAAGGCGGTCACCTTGTCGCCGTGGCTCATCCACACCTTCAGCATGCCGTGGCCTTCGGGGGTGTGGAAGTCCTGGATGTCTTTCAGCAGCGCGGTGTGGCCGTGGGCGCGCACTTCGGCATAGCCGAATTCACGGGTATGGCTGCCCTCGACCTGCCCGCCCAGTTGCTGCGCCATCGTCTGCATGCCGTAGCAGATGCCGAGCACGGGGATGCCGAGTTCAAAGGCGGCATCGGGCGCGCGGTCATCCACTTCATAGACGCTGGCGTGGCTGCCGGAGAGGATGATGCCCTTGAGCCGCCCGTCGGCGGCGTAGTCGCGCAGCCAGTCGCTCGTTACATCGCAGGGATGCACTTCGCAATAGACGTGCGCTTCGCGGATGCGGCGGGCGATCAATTGCGTGACTTGCGAACCGAAGTCGAGGATGAGGATTTTGTCGTGGGTCATGATAAAGGAATCAGCAATCAAATCAATAAACAAGCAAACTTAGGGGGTCGGCATCAGGCTGCGGTAGCGTTCCCGCAAGGCCGGCATCGGGGTTTGCCGGCGGCACTCGGCAATCACGGTATCACGGCGGCGCGGCTCAGGATTGCCCATGATCATTTTTAAGGCTTGGTTCATGCCTTCTGGCCGGGGGGTAAGATCAATCGGCTGCCCCTCCCCCACACAGCGGTCGGTTTGTTGCTGAATGGCATCGATCACATTCAGCGCTTCCTGCCGCTCGGCCTCACTCATCACTTCTGCACACCGAGCCACAAAGATAAACGACCGCTCCATGTCGGCAACGGCCGAACCACAAGGGATTTCCCCGGCTTGGGCCGCAAGGGCAAACCACAGCGACAGGCAGGCAAACCATTGACGTCTGTATTTCATGATTCTCTCCGCATACAAAAACGCTGAAAAAACGGCGGCAGGCTACCTGAAAAGCTTAATCTTGGTCATCAGGCAAACAGCTTGCCCACTTCCGCGCCCACATCCTCGGCGCGCATAAAGGTTTCGCCGATAAGAAAGCTGTGTACGCCGTGCCCGCGCAAATACTGCACGTCTTCGCGGTGGCGAATGCCGCTTTCGGCCACCACCATGTGGCCGGCCAATTCGGGCAGCAAATCCAAAGTGTGTTGCAGGCTCACTTCGAAGGTGCGCAGATTGCGGTTGTTCACCCCACGCAGCGGCGTGCTCAGGCGGCGGCATTTGTCCAATTCGGCGGCCTCATGCAATTCCAGCAACACCGCCATGCCCAACTCATGCGCCAAGCCTTCCAATTCTTCCAGCTCGCCCGCGCTTAAGGCAGCGGCAATCAACAGCACTGCGTCCGCGCCCCAGGCGCGCGCTTGGTAGATTTGATAGGCGTCCACCATAAAGTCTTTGCGCAACACCGGCAGGGCAACGGCGGCACGGGCGGTTTTCAGGTAGCCTGCGCTGCCCTGGAAATATTGCTCGTCGGTGAGCACCGACAAACAGGCCGCGCCCGCTTCTTCGTAAACGCGGGCCAAGCATTCGGGATGGAAATCGGCACGGATCAGCCCTTTACTCGGGCTGGCTTTTTTGATTTCGGCAATCAAAGCCGCCGCGCCGGCGGCATGCTTGGCGCGCATGGCGCCCACAAAATCGCGCGCCGGCGGCATATCGGCCGCTCGGGCGCGCATTTCGGGCAGCGGGCAAGTACTGCGCGCAGCAGCCACTTCCTGATGTTTGGTGTTCAAAATCCGGTTCAGAATATCGCTCATGGCACTCACATATCGGGCAGGCGGATTTGCTGCTGTTGGCGGAAATGGAAATGCTCCAAACTCTCCAAGCCCTGTAAAAAGCGCGACAACTCCAGCAGAGCGCCTTGGTACACGTCTTTTTTGAAGTCGATCACTTCGTCGATCGGCGCCCAGTACTCGTGCCAGCGCCAGGCATCAAACTCGGGCTGGCTGCTGGCACGCAGGTGCACATCGCTTTCGCGGCCGGTGAGGCGCAACAGATACCAAATCTGTTTTTGGCCGCGGTAAGAACCGCGCCATTGGCGGCGGATCCAATTGCTCGGCACATCGTAGCGCAGCCAGTCGCGGGTGCGGCCGAGGATTCTCACATGGTGCGGCAACAGGCCGACTTCTTCCAGCAGTTCGCGGTACATGGCGGCTTCCGGGCTTTCGCCGGGCTTGATGCCGCCCTGCGGAAACTGCCACGAATGCTCGCGCACACGCTTACCCCAAAACACCTCGTTGCGGTGGTTGGTAATGATGATACCGACATTGGGGCGATAACCTTCTCTGTCCAGCATGATTCTTTCGCCCGGAAATATAAAAATGGCCGCGATTTTCCCATAAAACGCTGCGTTCGGCAAAGGCAAGCACGGCCGCCAAAGCCTGCCTGGCGGCCAAACCGGCGCCCCGGTTCATTTCACCGTCCAATCCACCCAACCCAGCTGCCAGGTCAGCAGGATGACGCCGCCGAAAATAATGCGGTAATAGGCGAAAGGCACATAGTTTTTACTGGACACAAAACGCAGCAGGGCTTTCACCGCCAGCAAACCCGCCACAAAAGCCGCCACGAAGCCGATGGCAATCAGGCCGATGTCCTGCCAGGTGAAGACGTGCAGATTTTTCACGATGCTGTAGCCGGTGGCGGCGATCATCACCGGCACCGCCAGGAAGAAAGAAAACTCAGTGGCCGCTTTGCGCTCCAGCCCCCACACCATGCCGCCCATAATGGTGCTGCCGGAGCGGGAGGTGCCGGGAATCAGCGCCAAAATCTGCGCCAAACCCACCACCAACGCATCCTGCGGCCGCATATCGTCCACGCTGACGACTTTCGGCGTCCGGTTTTGCTGGCGTTTTTCAATCCACAAAATCAGAACACCGCCAATCACCAAGGCCGTGGCCACGCTGATGGGATTGAACAGAACCTGTTCGATGAAATCGTCGAACAGCAGCCCCACCGCTGCGGCCGGCAAAAAGGCAATCATCAGATTGCCCGCAAAACGGTTGACCTGGCGGTCTTTGCCGATGTGGGTGAGCACATGGGCGAAGCGGCGGCGGTATTCGAATACCACGGCCAACACCGCGCCCAACTGAATGGCGATTTTAAAGGCGGTGTATTCGCTGTCGAAACCGATCAGATTGCCGGCCACAATCAAATGGCCGGTGCTGGAAATCGGCAGAAACTCGGTCAGCCCCTCCAAAATACCGAGCAGCAGGGCTTTCAAAGCAAGCATCAAATCCATAAAACGGGCTTTCAAACGTTTTCAGGTAGCCTTGGTGTGTACCAACAAGGCTACCTGAAAGGAAAAAACAATTATTGGTTGGCCTGGCGGGCAAAAGAACCGCCCCGGCTGGGCAGAACCGCTTTCGGCACCGGTGCCGGCATGCCGCGTTCGGCACGCACTTTTACCACCAGCTCGTCCAAGGTTTTCATCCCCGCCTCGAAACCGTCGGCGAAAGTCAGCTCGTATTTGCCGCCCACAATTACCTGCGGCGTGCTCTGGATTTGATAGCGTTCGGTCAGCTGCTGCATATTTTGGGCGGCGGCAGACGATTTCGGATCGTCATAAGCCGCCAACAGCTTGCCGCCGAATGCCTGCTGTTGCGCCCAAGCGCGGAACGTGGCCTCGTCGCCCAGGTTTTTGCCCTCGTCAATCACGGCACGGAAAATGGCCGGATTCGCTTGGCGTTTCACGCCGGCCTGGTTCACCGCCGCCAGCAGGCGGGCAAACGGCAGATGCTGGGGCTGCCACACCACATGCTCGGTGCGGTATACCGTGTCTGAAGGCAAGGTGCGGACATGGCGCAGAATAACCGAATCCAAACGCTGGCAGTGCGGACAGAAATAGCCGAAAAATTCCACCACCTCAATTTTGTCGGCCTGCACCGGCTCGATCGCATTGCTGCGCACGATATAGTCTTTGCCCTCTACGGCTTCGGCGTGCGCCACGACGGCACCCAATGCCGTACACACGGCAAACAGAACGGTTTTCAGTTTCTTCATGATGGCTTTCTGAATGAATGGCTTAGGGGAAATCGGAATCCTGGGTATGGGCACTCTTTACAGGTAGCCCGGCTAAATAGGCTGCCTGAGGCCGCCGCATTATAACGGAACGCCGGCCGAGCGGCTTATTCGGCGTTGCGGGTCAGGCTGTCGATATTGTTCTGACGCAGTTTGTCGGTCAGACGCTGTGCCTCTTCGCGGCTGAGGCGGCCGCTTTGGATGCGGTAAACCGTCTGACCGTCTTTGCCTGTGGTGCGGCTGAGACGGGCATTCACACCGAGCATGGCCAGTTTGGCGCGTTGGGCATCGGCCGCCTCGGCATTGTTGAAGGAACCCATCTGCACCACCACGCGGCCGCCTTCGGCAGCCCGGTTTGCGGCACGGCGGTCTTGCTGTTCGCGGCGTACCTGCTCGCGCGCTTTTTCCACGCTGCCGCTGTTGAGAATCTGCTCCGGCGTGGGCTTGGGTTCCGGGCGCGGCTCACGCGGCTGCGGCTTGGCTTCGGCGGGCGGACGCGGTTTGGATTCGGCGGCAGTGCGCTCGGGCTTAGGTACAGGCTGCGGCTCGGGCTTGGATGCTTCCGCCGCTTTCGGCGGCACCGCTTCGGAGGCATCGGCTTCCGCAATGTCGCCCCACGGATCAGCCAAGCCGCCGTCTTGCGGCTTCTGCACGGGCGGGGCCTGAACTTGCGAACCCCGCGGCCTCAGCTCCTCCGGCTTGGACACCACTTCCGGCGGCGGATCGGGCTGGCGGAAACCTGAAGGCGCGTGGTTCAGGAAAAACAAAACCGCACCAATGATCAGCGTGGCCAACAACAGCCCGAAAATAAAGCCGGTCAGGCCTTTGCCGTGGTTTTTTTGCATAGGACAGGAAATCGGATAAAAACGGTGGCGTATTTTAACAAAGCTGTTTGAGGGGGCGGAAACGGTTTTACACCTTCTTTACAGCGCGGCAAACGGCCATTCCGGCGGGCTTTCCGCCTCTTTCGGCACAATCGGGACGCATGTAAACATACCTTGGCCGCAAATGAAAACCCCCGCGTCTGCCGCTGACGGGCGGACACGGAGGCAAGGTTCATACAAACGGTTTCAAGCGCTTTCAGCCGGCCTTGCGCTCAACCGCCGCTTGATGGACATACTGGTAACGGGTTTGTACCAATAACACCGCCACCGCAGCAATCACGGCCGGGATGGAGAAGGCCAGGAAGTTGACTTGGTGCGACAACTGCATGGAAAGCAGGGTACCGCCCATGATGGGGCCGACAATGGCGCCGATGCGGCCGATGCCGGCAGCCCAACCGATGCCGGTGGAACGGATCATGGTCGGATAGTACTGGGCCACATAGGCATACAGCAAAATCGAAGCGCCGATACTGGCCGCGCCGGCAACCGTTACCAAGAGATAGAGCACCGGCTGCGGATTGGGGAAACCGAGCATAAACAGCGCCACCGCACCCAAGGAGAAGAAAACGGACAATACCGGTTTCAGCTGGAAACGGTCGGCCAGCCAGCCGCCGCTGAGCGCGCCCAAAATCGCGCCCACGTTCAGGGCAAACAGGAACATCAGGCTGTTGCCGAAGCCGTAGCCGGCCATGTGCATCAGCTTGGGCAGCCAAGAGCTCAGGCCGTAAGTCATCAACAGGCTCATGAAAAAGCAGGTGCAAAACATGGTGGTACTCCATGCCCGTTTTTCGCGGTAGAGCTCGATCACCGGCGCTTTTTCTTTCTTGGCGATGTCCAACACCAACTCGGCATCGTCGTCAAACTGCTCGCGCGGCTCCATACTGCGGATGAGTTCGCGCACTTGAGCCCGGTCGCCGCGTTGCAGCAGGAAAGCCAAGGAATCGGGCAGGTAGAGCGCCACCAAGGGCAGCAGCAGCAAAGGCAGGCCGCCGATGTAGAACATGACCTCCCAGCCGAATTTCGGCACCACCCAAATGCCCAGCACGGCAGAGAGCATGCCGCCGACGGCATAGCCGCTGAACATAATCGCCACCATGCTGCTGCGGATTTTTTTCGGCGAATATTCGCTCATCAAAGCCACCGCATTCGGCATCACGCCGCCGATGCCCAAGCCGGCCAGGAAGCGCAGCACGGCAAATTCGGTGGGCGTGCGGGCGAAGCCGTTGACCACGGTAAAGAAGCTGAAAATAAACATGCAGATAATGATCATGCGCTTGCGGCCGAACTTATCTGCCAAAGAACCCAATATCGTGCCGCCGAACATCATGCCGACCAAAGCCGAACTGCCCAAATAACCGGCGGTTTCGGCGCTCAACTGCCACGCCTCCATCAGGCGGGGCAGCACCACGCCGTAAATCACCAGATCATAACCGTCAAACAAAATAATCAGCGTACACCAAAACAAAACCCGCCAGTGGGTGGGGGTAAGCTTGGCGTGGTCGATAACCGACTGGATGTCGATAGAAGAATGTTTCATTGGCTTCTCTCCACTATTCTTGTGCTTTTTAAATCGGACACCGGCCGCATACCGCCTGTTTTTGCGGCACACAAAACCGAATGCAGGCGCATTGTAGGCGTAAAAAAATAATGAAATCAACGATTTTTTGCTTATTTATTTTTAATATATTAATTATTTTAGAGAGTCGATACTTTTTCCTTTAAAAAAAATAGAGTAACTGACCGTTAATATATATCGCCAAACGGAACTTTTTTATGCTGCATTGCAGCATACCGCTGCCGCCGCCTGCCGGTTTGTCCGTTTTCAGGTAGCCTACGGCAAAAAAGCGCCGGACGGTATCCGACGCTTTTGGCGTATTCTGTTTGATTAACCGGCCTGATTTTGATCCAAGCCGAAGGCTTTGTGCAACACGCGGGTAGCCAGCTCCATGTATTTCTCGTCAATCAGCACCGACACCTTAATCTCCGAAGTGGAAATCATCTGGATATTGATGCCCTCCTCCGCCAGAGTGCGGAACATGGTGGACGCCACGCCCACATGCGATCGCATGCCCAAACCGACGATGGATACTTTACACACGGTGTCGTCGCCGTCGATGGCGGCGGCACCCAGGCTGCTTTGGCTGTTGTGCAGCAGTTCCAGCGTGGCTTTGTAGTCGCTGCGCGGGACGGTGAAGGAAAAATCGGTGGTGCCCTGCTCGCCCACGTTTTGAATAATCATGTCGACTTCAATATTGGCGTCGGCCACGGCGCCCAAAATCTGATAGGCAATGCCGGGTTTGTCGGGCACGCCGCGCACATTGATACGGGCCTGGTTTTTATCGAATGCAATGCCGGATACGATGGCTCTTTCCATGTTTTCGTCTTCCTCAAAAGTGATTAATGTGCCTTCGCCGCCCTCAATCAGGCTGCTCAATACGCGCAGGCGGACTTTGTATTTGCCGGCAAACTCCACCGAACGGATCTGCAAAACTTTCGAGCCCAGGCTCGCCAGCTCCAGCATTTCGTCAAAAGTGATGGTGTCCATGCGGCGGGCTTCGGGCACCACACGCGGATCGGTGGTGTACACGCCGTCCACATCGGTATAAATCTGGCACTCGTCCGCCTTCAGGGCGGCGGCCAGCGCCACGGCGGACGTATCGGAGCCGCCGCGGCCCAAGGTGCTGATGTCGCCGTCGGCCGTGATGCCTTGGAAACCGGCCACAATCACCACCCGGCCGGCCTCAAGATCAGCCCGCATTTTGCCGTCGTCGATTTCCTCAATGCGGGCTTTGGTGTGCGCGCAGTCGGTGCGCACCGCCACCTGCCAGCCGGTGTAGCTTTTGGCCGCCACACCGATGTCTTTCAAGGCCATGGCCAGCAGGCCGATGGTCACCTGCTCGCCGGTGGCCAGCACCACATCCATCTCGCGCGGGTCTGGGAATTCCTGCATTTCGTGCGCCAATGCCACCAAGCGGTTGGTTTCGCCGCTCATGGCCGACACCACCACCACCACATCGTGGCCTTGGGCGCGGGCGGCCGCCACCCGGCGGGCCACGTTTTTGATGCGTTCGGCGGAACCGACCGAGGTGCCGCCGTATTTCTGTACGATTAAAGCCATGGGTTCGTATGCTTTCTTGATAAGCTGGAAAGGTTGCAAAAGGTTTCAGGTAGCCTGAGGCCTTTGCAAAACCCTCTTCTGCGGCGCATTTCTGCGTTGTGCGTTGATGCCCTAAGGGTACTGCCCGCTCGCTTGCCCATTTTCATGATATGTCTGTCACAGGGATTCCCGGCGTTTACGCTCGCTGCGCTGCTACGCCTGGAAGGGCACCCACATCTGGAGGTTTTTGCAAAGGCCCCGGCTTTCCCGTCCGGCACGGATGCCGGCGGAAAAAGGCGGTATTATTCCTAGTTTGCACAGCAAAAACAAGCGGCACGGCGGCTTTTTCCGCCGGCCGGCTGTGCTACACTGCCGCCCTTCCGTTCTTCTCCCTTCTCCCCATCTATGGCAAAAGCACCGAAAACCGTTTACCAATGCAGCGAATGCGGCGGCACCACGCCCAAATGGCAGGGCAAATGCCCGCATTGCGGCGAATGGAACACCCTGCAGGAAGGCTTGGCCGCACCCGAACCGAAAAACGTGCGCTTCCAATCGTGGGCGGCGGATACCGCGCAAGTACAGGCGCTTTCCCAAGTGACCGCCACCGAAGTGCCGCGCGAACCCACCGGCATGGGCGAACTCGACCGCGTGCTCGGCGGCGGCCTGGTGGGCGGCGCGGTGATTCTGCTCGGCGGCGACCCCGGCATCGGCAAATCCACCCTGCTGCTGCAAACCGTAGCGATGATGGCGAAAAGCCGCAAAGTGCTGTATGTGTCGGGCGAGGAATCCGCCCAACAAGTGGCCTTGCGCGCGCAGCGCTTGGGCTTGCAAAGCGAAGGCGTGAACCTGCTGGCGGAAATCCGCATGGAAGCGATTCAGGCCGTCTTAAAACAGCACGAACCCGCCGTAGTAGTGATCGATTCGATTCAGACCATGTATTCCGACCAAATCACTTCCGCGCCCGGCTCGGTGTCGCAAGTGCGCGAATGCGCCGCCCAGCTCACCCGCATGGCCAAGCAGATGGGCATGGCCATGATTTTGGTCGGCCACGTAACCAAAGACGGCGCCATTGCCGGCCCGCGCGTACTGGAACACATGGTCGACACCGTGCTCTATTTCGAGGGCGACCAGCATTCCAACTACCGCATGATACGCGCCATCAAAAACCGCTTCGGCGCCGCCAACGAGCTGGGCGTGTTCGCCATGACCGAACACGGCTTGAAAGGCGTGTCCAACCCTTCGGCGATTTTTCTCGCCAGCTACCGCGACGATGTGCCCGGCTCCTGCGTATTGGTTACGCAAGAAGGCAGCCGCCCGCTGTTGGTGGAAATTCAGGCCTTGGTTGACGACGCACACGGCTTCACGCCCAAGCGCCTTACCGTCGGCCTCGAACAAAACCGCCTCGCCATGCTGCTGGCCGTATTAAACCGCCATGCCGGCATTGCTTGTTTCGACCAAGACGTGTTTCTCAACGCCGTGGGCGGCGTCAAAATCAACGAACCCGCCGCCGACCTCGCCATCATCCTGGCCATGCTCTCCAGCTTCCGCAACCGCCCGCTGCCCGAAAAAATGGTGGCTTTCGGCGAAATAGGCTTGAGCGGCGAAGTTCGCCCCGTGGCGCGCGGGCAGGAGCGCTTGAAAGAAGCGGAAAAACTCGGCTTCAAACGCGCCATCGTGCCGCAGGCCAACCTGCCGCGCAATCCGAAAGACTTCCCCGGCCTGCAGATTTACGGCGTGAGCAGTTTGCAGGAGGCGGTGGATGTGTGCCGCCACGCGGCGGATTGAGGCAGCCAGCGCCCCTTGGCTTGCAACGTAGTACAAACCCAACACGGCCAAGCCGAACCACTATGAATGATTGCCGGGTTACGGCTGATGCCTAAGCCAAGCGACGCATCTTAACGCTGATTGCAACAGGCTACCTGAAACGCTTTCAGGTAGCCTGTGCACCTATTTATCCAAGCTATTGATTCAAAAACCAAACCACGCCGGCCAAGCCTGCCGCCCACAGCAGAATCCAGCGGCCGAAGCCCGCCAGCAGGCGGTTGAAAACCGGGCGTTCGCCTTGCCGCGCCGCCCGCCGCAACGCCAGCCACGCGCCGGCCGACACCGGCCACAGCAGCACCGTCGCCATGAGCGCCGCCGCAAGCGGCAAACTGTGAAACAGCCACGCCGTCCAGCACACCGCCGCCGCACCCAGCAAAACCGCATGGTAAGCCACCGCCCGCCGTCGGCCCAAACGCACGGCCACGGTGTATTTGCCGGCGGTGCGGTCGCCATCCAGATCGCGCAGATTATTGATGTTCAACACCGCCGCGCACCACAGCCCCTGAGCATTGGCCGCCGCCCACAGCGGCCAAGACAGGGCACAGCCGTAGAGCAGACCGCCGCCGCACACCGCCAGCAGGCCGAAAAACAGCCACACCGCCGCCTCGCCCCCGCCGCGGTAGCCGTAAGGGCGGCTGCCTGCGGTGTAGTGCCAGGCCGACGCCAGCGACAGCGCACCCGCCAGCCACCAAGGCCAGCCCGCCGGCCACCCGGCTACGCCCGACACAAACAGCAACACCGCCCCGCTCGCCACACACAAACCGCCGCAATACCGCAAAGCGCGCCGCATGGCCGGCCGGCCCAGCCGCCCGCTGCCGCACAAACGGTCGCTGCGGGCATGGTCGGCGCCGTGGCGGGCATCGCCGTAATCGTTGGCCAAGTTGGCAAAAATCTGCAACAGCAAAGCGGTGCACAGCATGGCGGCGAACAGCGGCCACTGAAAACGCTGCTGCTGCCAGGCCGGCAAAGCCGCCACCAAAACCGATGCAGCCGCCAAGGGCAAAGTATGCGGCCGCACCGCCTGCCACCACAGCCGCCAAAAAAGGGAAAACGCCATACCGCCCCAACCGAAGCCCCAAAACGGCCAAGGCTACCTGAAAGCCCTGCGGCACGGCAAGCCGCAGCCGCAGCGCGGTATTTTTCACGGCCTTTCAGGTAGCCCCCAACCCCTTCGGACGGCAACACAATTCCTTCAGATAGCCTCAGCCCTTGCGCCCCGCTGCCGCCATCCAGCAATAAGCCGCTTTTTTCGGTACAATCGCGCCCGCGCGCCGCCCGTGCGCCATCCGCATCCAATCCACAACACACCCCGAACCGCGCCCGCCGCACCATGTACAAACTCGCTCCCATTATCCACGCCCTCTCCAAGCTCGGCCTGGTGTTTTCCCTGCTGCTGCTGGTGCCGGCCTTCGTTTCCTGGCTGTATCGGGACGGCTTGTTTTGGGTATTTGCCGATACCGCGCTGCTCACCCTGTGCGGCTCGCTGGCCGCCTGGCTGCTGACCCGCCGCCGCCAGCGCGAACTGCGCACCCGCGACGGCTTCACCTTGGTGTTTCTGTTTTGGATCGGTTTTGCCGCCGTGGCCTCCCTGCCCTTCTTCTGGCACCTGCCCGAAATCAGCTACACCGACGCTTTTTTCGAAGCCATCTCCGGCCTCACCACCACCGGCGCCACGGTGATGAACAACCTCGACTCGCTGCCCGCCTCGCTGAATTTCTGGCGCCATATGCTCAACTGGTTGGGCGGCATGGGCATCATCGTGCTGGCGGTGGCGATTCTGCCCATGCTCGGCGTGGGCGGCACCCAGCTCTTTAAAGCGGAAATCCCCGGTATCAATAAAGACAGCAAAATGGCGCCGCGCATCTCGCAAACCGCCAAAACGCTGTGGGCGATTTATGTGTTTTTCACCGTGCTCACCTGCCTGGCGCTGCGGCTGGCCGGCATGAGCTGGTTCGACGCCGTCTGCCACGCCATGTCGTGCTTTTCCTTGGGCGGCTTCTCCACCCACGACGCCAGCATCGCCTATTTCGACTCGGTGGCAATAGAAACGGTGCTGTCGGTGTCCAGCATCATCGCCGCCGTCAATTTCACCAACCATTTCTACGCCCTGCGCCAGCGCTCGTTTGCCGTGTATCTGAAAGACACCGAAGTGCGCGTGATGGTATTCACCCTCTTAGGCAGCATCGCCGTGTTCAGCCTGTATCTGTGGTACAAAGAATTCTACGCCGGCCTCGGCGAATCGCTGCGCTTCGTCAGCTTCAACTTTATCTCCATCGGCCTGGCCAACGGCTATGCCAACGCCAACTTCGCCGCCTGGCCGCTGCTGCCGGCGCTGTGGATGTACTTCCTCGCCAATGTGCTGGCCAACGCCGGCAGCGCGGGCGGCGGCATCAAAACCATCCGCGCCGTGGTGCTGTTCAAATTCAGCCTGCGCGAAATGCTGCTGCTGCTGCACCCGAAAGCCGTACACACCGTGAAAATCAACGGCCGCCAGATTCCCGAACGCATGGCGCTCACCGTGCTGGCCTTCATCTTCGTCTATTTCATGACTGTGGTATTATTCACCTTCGCCCTGATGGCCTCCGGCCTCGATTTCGTGACCGCCCTCTCCGGCACCATCGCCTGCATCACCAATGCCGGCCCCGCCTTGGGCAGCCTCGGCCCGGCCTCCAACTACGCCGCGCTGAGCGACGTGCAGAAATGGCTGTGCACCGTGGTGATGCTGTTGGGGCGCTTGGAAATTTTCACCGTGCTGATTCTGTTTACTCCCGCCTATTGGCGCAAATAAACCCGCACCTGCCTCTTTCAGGCAGCCTGATCCGGTTCTACCGCCTTCCCGATTGATTCCGGCTGCCTGAAACCGCTCTCCCCCGCGCCGCACGCCGGCCGCCCAAAGGAAGGATTCCCCATGCCCATCCCCCACCGCCTCCGCCTGCTCGCCCTCACCGCCGCTCTCGCTGCCTGCTCCAGCCAAGTGGAAACCCCGGTCGAGCCGGTCAAACCCGGCCAAGGCGGCCAAGTGCAGCTGCCCGGCAGCCGCAGTGCCGAAGCCGACGCCAAAGTGCTGGCCGACTACCAAGCCTTCCTCGCCGCCCAAGAAGCCCTCAAACAAAACGACGACGCCCCCGCCGCCCGCTTTCTCGCCCACGCCCCCGCCAGCGCCATGAGCAACACCCTGCGCAACCAATGGCTGAAACTCCTCGGCCGGCAAAGCAATTGGACGGCATTCGCCGAGCAATACGGCCGCCTGAAAGCCGACGCGCGCGATCAAGAAACCCGCTGCTATGCCGCCATGGCCGGCTTGGAAGCCCCGGGCGAATGGATCAATGAGCTGATGCGCGAGCTGGGCCGGCTGCCCGAAGGCTGCAACCGTTTGCTGAACGCCTTGGCAGCAGAAGGCTTGGACCGCGCCGCCGCATGGCGGCGCGTGCGCGGCCTCTTGGCCGCCAACCAGATTACCGACGCCCGCAATCTGGCCGCCGCCCTCGGCTCACCCCTGCCCAATCCGCTTACCGGCGGCAACAGCAGCAGCCAGGGCGGGCAAGAAGCCCTGCTGCACAGCGTCATCGGCCAAAACGCCCGCCGCGAAGCCGGCGCCGCCAACCGCCTGCGCAGTCTTTCAGGTAGCCTGCGCCCCGAACAAACCGGCTTTGCCTGGGCCGTGCTCGGCCACCAGCAGGCACTCAACCAAAACTTCGCCCAAGCCCTGCAATTCTTCCAGCAGGCCGACCGCAGCCAATTGAGCAAGGAACACTGGGAATGGTATGCTCGCAGCGCCCTGCGTCTGGGGCGTTGGTCTGAGTTGAAAAACATCATCCAGGCCATGCCGGCGAAATTGCAGGCCGACCCCGCCTGGCAATACTGGCTCGGCCGCAGCCTGGCCGCCGAAGGCCAGCAGGCCGCCGCACAAAACCTCTACCGCCAAGCCGCCGCTTCCGGCCGCAATTTCTACGCTCTGCTCGCCACCGAAGCCTTGGGCGGGAAAGTGGACGCCCGCAACAACACCGGCCACGCCTCCGCCGCCGAAGTGAGCCGGGTGGCCGCCGACGGCGCGATTGCCCGCGCGCTGAGCCTGTTCCGCGCCTCGCAAAGCAGCGGCGACTGGGCCATGCGCCGCCAAGCGCAAGCCGAATGGCGCTACGCCATTGCCGGCTTTAACGAGCCCACCCTCTTGGCCGCCGCCAAACTGGCGCACGACCAGGGCTTTTACGAAATGGGCATTTTGGCCGCCGACAAAACCGACCGCCTGCTCGACTACGGCCTGCGCTACATCACCCCCTTCCGCGACATCACTACCCGCTACGCCGCCCAAGCCAATGTGGACCCCGCCTGGGTGTACGGCCTGATTCGTCAGGAAAGCCGCTTTATGATTGGCGTGCGCTCCCGCGTGGGCGCCACCGGCCTGATGCAGGTGATGCCGGCCACCGCGCGCGAAATCGCCAACAAAATCGGCATGAACCCCGCCGATCTGCACAGCATAGAAGGCAATATCCGCATGGGCACCTGGTATTTGGGCGATGCCCGCAACCGTCTCGGCCACGAAGTGCTGGCCACCGCCGGCTACAACGCCGGCCCCGGCCGCGCCCGCCGCTGGCAGGCTTCCGTGCCGCTGGAAGGCGCGGTGTATGCGGAAACCATTCCCTTCGACGAAACCCGCGACTATGTAAAACGCGTGATGGCCAACGCCACCTACTACGCCGCCCTCTTCAACGAGCCGCACACCTCGCTCACCCGCCGCATGGGCACCATCCCCGCCCGTTAGGCCGTCTATATCCACAGGCTACCTGAAAGCGCTGTTCCGCAGTCTTTCAGGTAGCCTGCTTTATTGCCGGACACCTGCTGCGGCCACAGACGGCGGCCTTCTTCCGCACAAGCCGCCGGGCACCCTTGCAGGAAGCGCGCGGGCGGCATAGAATCCCCTTATATTTTGCGCCGCAACATTCCCCTTCCAGCCCCAGAAAGCCGCCCATGAATACGCCCATCTACAATTTCTCCGCCGGCCCCGCCGTGCTGCCCGAATCCGTACTGCGCACCGCGCAAAGCGAAATGTTCGACTACAACGGCACCGGTTTTTCCGTGATGACCATGAGCCACCGTTCCGACGTGTTCATGAGCATCCTCCACCACGCCGAACAAGACCTGCGCCAACTGCTCGACATCCCCGACCACTACAAAGTGCTGTTTCTGCAAGGCGGCGCCAGCGCCCAATTCAATATGGTGGTGATGAACTTCGCCAACGGCTTCAAACGCGTGGATTCCGTGGTAACCGGCAACTGGTCGGCCATCGCCCACAAACAGATGGGCAAACTGTCCGACGCCGCCATCCACCTGGCCGCCGACGGCCGAGCCAATGGCTATACCGACCTGCCGCCGGTGGAAAGCTGGGACATCAGCCCCGATTCGGCTTTCGTCCACTTCGTGATCAACGAAACCGTACACGGCCTGCAATACCGCGACGTGCCCAAACTGGCCGACGGCATGCCGCCCTTGGTGTGCGATATGTCGAGCGAAATCCTGTCGCGCCGCATCAATGTAGCCGATTTCGGCGTGATTTACGCCGGTGCGCAAAAAAACATCGGCCCGTCCGGCGCCACCATCGTCATCATCCGCGAAGACCTGCTGGAACGCTGCGCCGACCGCATTCCCGACGTATGGAACTACCGTTCGCACGTCAGCAAACAGGGCATGTACAACACCCCGGCCACCTATCCGATCTACATCGCCGGCCTCGTGTTCCGCTGGCTGCAGTCGCAAGGCGGCGTGGCGCAAATGGAAACCGTCAACACCCTGAAAGCCAAAACCCTGTATGCAGCCATAGACGGCAGCGGCGGCTTCTACCGCAACCCCGTGCGAGCCGACGCCCGCTCCAAAATGAACGTCATCTTCAGCACCGGCAATGCCGGGCTGGACGAACGGTTCGCCCAAGAATCCACCACCCGCGGCCTACGGCTCTTGCGCGGCTACAAAAGCCTGGGCGGCATGCGCGCCAGCATCTACAACGCCATGCCGCTGCAGGGCGTGGAGGCGCTGACCGAATTCATGCGCGAATTCCAAAACCGCTACGGCTGACGGCGGGCAAAACCCATAAACCGCACTGCCCGTGCGGTTTGCGCGTTTCAGGTAGCCTGAAGCGCCGCCCTGCCGCCCCGCTTGGGCCGACACAGCGTCCCTTTCCCCCAACCGATACCTTGTTCCGCCCCATTTCGCCTCCCGACACCATGCGCCCGACCGCCCCGTTTCTCCTGCTCGTCCTGGCCGTCTGCTCTGTGCCTGCCGCCGCCGACATCCGGCAAGCCGTATCGGCCTGCACCCAAATCGGCGATCCCGCCGCCCGCCTGGCCTGTTACGACCGTGCCACCGGCACCGAGCCGCCGCCGCACACCGCCAAAGCCGCCATCGACTTGAGCGAAAGCGCCCGCGCCAGCTTGGAACAGGGCAAAGCCGAGTTGGTGTTCGCCCCCGCCGCCGAAAGCGCCGATACGGCCGATACGGCGGCCGATGCCGCCTACACCCCGCTGAGTCTGGCTTTCGACTTGGACCGCAACCACGAATCCGGCATCCTCAGCGCCCGTCCGCACCGCCCCATCTATCTGCTGCCCGGCTGGTTCAACAGCACCCCCAACCGCCACCCTTCCTCGCCGGAACACCGGGCCGACCAAAGCGACCAAAACCACGCCGAAACCAAAATGCAGATTTCCTTCAAAACCAAACTGATGGAAGACGTATTCGGCACCCATGCCGATTTGTGGTTCGGCTACACCCAAGTGGCGCATTGGCAGGTGTACAACGGCTCCATGTCCTCGCCCTTCCGCAACACCGACTACGAGCCCGAATTCATCCTCACCCAGCCGGTGAAGGCCGACCTGCCCTTCGGCGGCCGCCTGCGCATGCTCGGCGTGGGCGCGGTACACCAATCCAACGGCCGAAGCGATCCCTTCTCCCGCTCGTGGAACCGCCTCTATCTGATGGGCGGCATGGAATGGGGCAAACTCACCGTGCTGCCCCGCCTGTGGTGGCGCATTCCCGAAAGCCGCCGCGAAGACGACAACAGCAACATCAACCGCTACATGGGCTACGGCGACGTGCGCCTGCAATACCGCTTCGACGACCGCCAAACCCTCGGCGCCCTGATCCGCTACAACCCCGCCAGCGGCAAAGGCGGCCTCCAACTCGACTACACCTTCCCGCTGGCCGGCCGCCTCAAAGGCTATGTGCAGGGCTTTCACGGCTACGGCGAAAGCCTGCTCGACTACAACCACAAACACAACAGCATCGGCATCGGCGTGATGCTGAACGATTGGGACGGCTTATAAACCCCGTTTGCCCGCGCCCGCCTGTTCAGGTAGCCCGCAAACGGCAGGCTACCTGAAAAAACCAAGCCGCCCGCCCCGCTGCCAAAGGGCAAAAAACACTCGTTTCCTTCCCCCCAAGCGCGTATAATGGGCGCCTTTATTTCCGTCTTTCCCGCGCACCCCATGGACCACAAACCGTCAGAAAGCGGCGGCATCGGCAAAGCCATCAAAAAATACCTGATTACCGGCATTCTGGTATGGCTGCCCGTGGCCGTTACCATCTGGGTGATCACCTACATCATTTCGGCCACCGACCAACTGGTCAATCTCTTGCCCGCACGCTGGCAGCCCGAACACCACATCGGTTTCAAACTGCCCGGCCTCGGCTTCATCGTGGCCGTCTTGGCGCTGTTTTTCACCGGCATTTTTGCCGCCAACGTACTCGGCCGCAAAATCATCCAAGGCTGGGACAAACTGCTCGGCCGCATTCCGGTGGTGAAATCCATCTATTCCAGCGTGAAAAAAGTATCCGAGTCGCTGCTGTCCGACAACAGCCGCTCGTTTAAAACCCCCGTGCTGGTGCCCTTTCCCCAGCCCGACATCTGGACCATCGCCTTTGTTTCCGGCTCCGTCGCCCCCGCCCTGCAAAGCGCCCTCGGCCAAGAAGCCTATGTTTCCGTCTATGTGCCCACCACTCCCAACCCCACCGGCGGCTACTACGTCATGGTTAGGCAAAGCGACATCCGCCCCCTCGACATGAGCGTGGACGAAGCCCTGAAATACGTCATTTCGCTGGGCATGGTCTTGCCCGACGACAACCCGCCCCAAGCCGCGCTGCCGGCAGAAGGGCCGCCGGCACCCCCTCAGGCTACCTGAAACGCTCCGGCGCAGAGAAGCCGCCATGAATCCGCCGCCCCAAGTTGCCCGCCCCGTCTGCCGCAGCCCGCTGAGGCAATGCTTGGGTCGCGAATGCTTTATCTCCGAGCGGCGCTGCCAATGGCGGTTCGGCGGCCAACACCGCATCATCCGCATAAGCACACGAGCCGACGGCAGGAAGAGGAAACCGTCCTTGCCGTCAATCATGCGGCCATGATATACGCCCCTTTCCTGCCGCAAGACTGCGGCAACGATAGCTTGACGGCCTGAACGGCCGTCTCATTTGATTTATTTTGCTTTATCCATACCCCAATTATCAGGAAACACCGATTATGCGCACCAACTACTGCGGCTTGATTAACGAACACTATTTAGACCAAACCGTTACCGTCAAAGGCTGGGTCCACCGCCGCCGCGACCACGGCGGAGTGATTTTCATCGACTTGCGCGACCGCGAAGGCATGGTGCAAGTGGTGATCGACCCCGACACCCCCGAGGCCTTTGCCCAAGCCGATGCTTCCCGCAACGAATACGTGCTCAGCATCACCGGCCGCGTGCGCCACCGCCCCGAGGGCACCACCAACGACAAAATGGTGTCCGGCAACATCGAAATCCTGGCCAAAGAGATCGAAGTGCTCAATGCCGCCGCCACGCCGCCGTTTATGATTGACGAGGAAAACCTCAACGAAAACGTGCGCCTCACCCACCGCGTGATCGACCTGCGCCGCCCGCACATGCAGCGCAACCTGCGCCTGCGTTATCAGGTGGCCATGGGCGTGCGCCGTTATTTGGATGCACAAGGCTTTATCGACATCGAAACGCCGATGCTCACCCGCTCCACCCCCGAAGGCGCGCGCGATTATCTGGTGCCCAGCCGCGTACACCCCGGTGAATTTTTCGCCCTGCCGCAATCGCCGCAGTTGTTCAAGCAATTGCTGATGGTGGCCGGCTTCGACCGCTATTACCAAATCACCAAATGCTTCCGAGATGAAGATTTGCGTGCCGACCGCCAACCCGAATTTACCCAAATCGACTTGGAAACGTCTTTCTTGAACGAAGACGAAATCATGGACATCACCGAAGGCATGGCCAAGCAGGTGTTTAAAGAGGCGCTGGGCGTGGATTTGGGCGATTTCCCGCGCATGCCCTACGCCGAAGCCATGTTCTACTACGGCTCCGACAAGCCCGATTTGCGCGTGTCGCTGCGCTTCACCGAACTCACCGGCTTGATGAAAACCGAAGAATTCAAAGTCTTCCGCGCCGCCGCCGACATGAAAGGCGGCCGCGTGGTGGCTTTGCGCGTGCCGAACGGTGCGAAACTCTCCCGCAAAGACATCGACGAATACACCAAATTCGTCGGCATTTACGGCGCCAAGGGCTTGGCTTACATCAAAGTGAACGACGTCAGCAACATCAGCAACGGCGAAGACAGCGGCTTGCAATCGCCCATCGTCAAATTCCTGTCGGAAGGCTGCCTGAAAGAAATCATCGCGAAAACCGAAGCGCAAAACGGCGACATCATCTTCTTCGGCGCCGACAAAGCCAAGATTGTGAACGAAGCCATCGGCGCATTGCGCATCAAAATCGGCCACGAACACGGCACGGAAAACGGCTATTTCATTGATGAGTGGAAACCCTTGTGGGTGGTGGATTTCCCCATGTTTGAATACGACGAGGAAAACGACCGCTACGCCGCCATGCACCATCCGTTTACCTCGCCCAAGCCCGGTCATGAAAACCTGATGGCAAGCGATCCCGAAAACTGCCTCGCCCGCGCCTACGATATGGTGCTCAACGGCTGGGAAATCGGCGGCGGCTCCATCCGTATCCACCGCGCCGACATTCAGGAAAAAGTGTTTGCCGCCCTGAAAATCAGCCCCGAAGAACAACAGGAAAAATTCGGCTTCCTGCTGGACAACCTCAAATTCGGCGCCCCCCCGCACGGCGGCCTCGCCTTCGGCCTCGACCGTTTGGTCACTCTAATGGCCGGCGCCGAATCCATCCGCGACGTGATTGCCTTCCCCAAAACCCAGCGCGCCCAATGTTTGCTCACCAACGCCCCCAACGCGGTGGACGACAAACAACTGCGCGAACTCAATCTGCGCCTGCGCGCCAAAGCCGCGGAGAACAAAGAGGCTTAACCGCCCGCCCGTCGCAAACCGACAACATGCAACAGGCTACCTGAAAGCCTTTCAGGCAGCCTGTTGTTGACTTCCGCTGGCCGGCCACAGAATTGGCCGATAAAATCAATACCCTCCAATCCACCTGCTATCTCTGAAATAAAGGACTTACCGATGAACCATCACAGCAACAAAACAGCCGGCCCGGCCAGCAGCCATTATGTTGCCGATATTTTTAAGCCGGTCATCCAAGCATATCCCGTTCAAGCCAACCAGTCAGACAGCTACTACGGCACCGAAGGCTCCGAGCTTATCAACGGCAATAACATCGTCAAAAAAAACCTGTACGGTTTGGGTGGTGACGACATCATCATCGGCAGTGTTTTTAACGACAATCTCTACGGCGGTGCAGGCAACGACACCCTGATCAGCGGCTTTTTCGAGAAAAATTTACACGGCGATGCCGGCAACGACTTACTAGCCGGCGGATCCGGTAATGATGTCTTAAACGGCGGCAGCGGTGCTGACCAAATGTTTGGTGGCAAGGGATCGGACACTTATTACGTAGACCATATTGATGATGAAATCAATGAAAAATTTGCCTTCACCGCCACCATAAGCGGCAACAATGTTTCATTGAAAGGCGACTTTTTTACTCCTTGGGCCGGCGATATTGATACTGTCTACGTCTCCGTCAGCAACTACAAAGTGCCCGCCGGCTTTGAAAAAGTCATTTATACCCAAGGTGCCGCCGCCCTGCCTTACTTTGTGGACGCCGTTTACAGCGGAGAGCGCACGGGCTATCTGTCCGCCACCCAAAACAACTGGAAGAGCATCGGCAAGGGACTAAAAGTGAGCTACAGCTTTGCCGTCAGCGCCTTTGATAGCGCCACCGGCCAAACCTACACCGGCTTCCGCCAATACAGCGACGCACAAAAAGCCAATGTCCGCAAAGCATTGGAAGCCTACAGCAAAGTAGCCGACATCACCTTCACAGAAGTCGCCGACGGTCAAGCCGATTTCCGTTTTTACCTAAACGACTTAAAAGAAGCCAACGGCAATTACCGCATCGGCAAAAATGTCTGCCCCTGTTGTAAAGGCCAGCACCAAGCCCTTGATGCCTCGGAATGGATCACCAGCGGCTACGCCTACTTCGGCGGCGACGTACACTTAAACTCCACTTTATACGGCGACAACAATCAAGCCTTTGCCCACGGCAAAGACGGCTACGATACCCTGCTGCACGAAGTAGGCCACAGCCTGGGATTAAAACATCCTGGCCAATACGGCAGCGACGACGGCCCGTTTCTCAGCCCGCAAGAAGAACACCTCGGCAATACGCTGATGACCTACAACACAAGCGGCCACATCCAAAACCAAGGCCTGAAAATATTTGATCTGGCCGCTATCCACTATCTTTACGGCACCAACAAAACTGCTCGCAGCGGCAACAACACCTACACCTTCGCCGACCGCTACATTTGGGACGGTGCCGGCACCGACACCCTCAATGCTTCTGCCGCCGGCCAAAGTGTTTTCATCAACCTGGCACCCGGCAGCTGGATTTATACCGGCAACAAAGCCGGCCTGCTCACTTCAACCGGCCAAGCTTTTATCGGATTCGGCACCTATATTGAAAATGCCGTCGGCTCTGCACATCACGATGAAATTCACGGCAATCACCTGAATAACTCATTAAAAGGCCTCTCTGGAAACGATGTTTTATACGGCAAATTAGGACAAGACGTACTAGACGGCGGCAATGGTAATGACGACCTCTACGGCGATGCTGGCAATGACCAACTCTACGGCCGAGACGGCAATGACCACCTCTCCGGCGGTGCCGGCGACGACAGGCTCTACGCAGGCCGTGGCAACGATGTACTCGACGGCGGCAGCGGTTATGACCAACTCTACGGCGATGCCGGCAATGACCAACTCTACGGCCGCGAACAAAACGACCTCCTTTCCGGCGGTGCTGGCGACGACAAGCTCTACGCAGGCCACGGTAACGATGTGCTCGACGGCGGCGACGGTTACGATCAGCTTTACGGCGACGAGGGTAACGACCGCCTGTTTGGAGGCACGCACAACGATCTGCTCAGTGGCGGTGCTGGTAACGACCGCCTCTCCGGAGGCACCGGCAGCGACGTGCTGTACGGCGGTGCCGGCAAAGACACCTTCGTCTTCGACAGCACCTTGGGCGGCGGCAATGTGGATACCGTGAAAGACTTTGCCGTCGGCATAGACAAAATCGCCTTAGGCAAAGCCATCTTCGGCGGTCTGGGCAACAGCATCGAAGCAGCCGAATTCGGCTTGGGCAGCAGCGCCGCCAACAGCAACCAGCGCATTCTGTTCAACCAAGCGGACAGCAAGCTGTATTACGATGCAGACGGCATCGGCGGCAGCGCCGCCGTCCACTTCGCCACTCTGCAAGGAACGGGGCTGGATCAGCTCGACCATACCAGCTTCAGCCTGATTTAAACCGCTCCCCATGCCGAAGGCTTTCAGGGAGCCTCAGGCTACCTGAAAGCCAACTGCCCAATATACCAACCGCACTTCATGGCGAATGAAGTACGGTTTGTTTACCCAAACCAAGATCTTTTTCTACCAGCGCCGGAAAATCAAAGAGGTATTCACGCCGCCGAAGGCGAAGTTGTTGTTGACCACGTATTCGGTTTCGATGCGGCGGCCCTTGTCTCGGATATAGTCCACCTCGCCGCAACGCTCATCAATCTGCTCCAAATTCACCGTGGGGGCAAACCAGCCGTTGCGCATCATTTCGACGGCAAACCACGACTCCAGCGCACCGCAGGCGCCGAGGGTGTGGCCGAGGTAGCTTTTTTGCGAACTGAGCGGCACATGACCGAAAACGGCGGCGGTGGCTTGGGTTTCGGCAATATCGCCCTGTTCGGTGGCGGTGCCGTGGCCGCTGACGTAGCCGATTTCACTCGCAGGCAGGCCGGCGTCTTGCAGGGCCAGCTCCATGCAGCGCTGCATAGTGGCTTTTTCGGGGCGGGTGATGTGTGCGCCGTCGCTGTTGGCGCCGTAGCCGACAATTTCGGCAATAATCTGCGCGCCGCGCGCCTGTGCGTGTTCCAATTCTTCCAATACCATCATGCAGGCACCCTCGCCGATCACCAAACCGTCGCGCCCGGTGTCGTAGGGGCGCGGGGTGGATTCGGGCGCGGCATTGCGGCGGCTGGCGGCATAAAGGGAATCGAACACAAACACTTCCGAGGGGCACAACTGCTCCGCGCCGCCGGCCAGCATCATCGGAATCAGGCCGTGTTTGATGGCTTCATAGGCATAACCGATGCCCTGGCTGCCTGAAGTACAGGCACTGGAGGTGGGGATCATGCGGCCGGTCAGGCCGAAGAAAATGCCCACATTGGCCGGCATGCTGTGCGGCATCATGCGCACATAGGTGTTGGCATTGAACTGGCTGGGCAGATTGCTCAGCAGCAAACCCATTTGCTGCACATCGGGCGTGCTGCCCACCGAAGAGCCGCAGGCCACGCCCATGCGGCCGTCTCGGATGACGGGGTCGCCCAACAGGCCGGCCTGCTGCAAAGCCTGTTCGCAGGCATCCACCGTGTATTGCGCCACCAGGCCCATGCTGCGCAGCTGTTTGCGCGACCAATGCGCGGGTGCCCGATATTCGGGCAGCGGCGCGGCAATCCGCGCTTCCAGCTCGGGAAACGCTTCCCAATCGGCCATATAGCGCACCGCGTTTTTACCGCGCCGAAAGGCGGCCTGCACGCCGGGCCAATCGCGGCCGAAAGCCGACAGCGCGCCGATACCGGTAATCACCACCCGTTTTTTCATCAGCACAATCCCCCGTTGACCGCAATCACTTGGCGGGTAATGTAGGCGGCCTGCTCGGCCATCAGAAAGCGCACCGCATGCGCCACTTCTTCCGGCGTGCCCATGCGCCGTGCGGGCACTGCTTTCAGAATTTCCTCCACCGGCACATGCTCGTCGATAATCTCGGTATCAATCAGGCCGGGCGCCACACAGTTCACCGTAATTTTGCGTTTGGCCAACTCCAGCGCCAAGGCCTTGGCCGCGCCGATGAGGCCGGCTTTGGAGGCACTGTAATTCACCTGGCCGCGGTTGCCCACCAAGCCCGACACCGAAGCCATGCACACAATCCGTCCCGGCGCGCGGCGGCGGATCATCGGCATCACCACCGGATGCAGTACATTGTAAAAACCGTCCAGATTGGTGCGCAGCACGCCGTCCCAATCTTCGTCACTCAGGGCGGGGAAGGCGTTGTCGCGGGTGAGGCCGGCGTTGAGCACCACGCCGTAATAGGCGCCGTGCTGTTCCACATCCTGCGCCAGCACGCTGCGGCAGGCGGCGCGGTCGGCCACATCGAACTGTAACACCCGCGCCGCACGACCCATGCTGCGGATTTCGGCCGCCGTCTGCTCAGCCTCTTCCCTGCGGCTGCGGCAATGCACCACAATATCGAAGCCGTCCTGCGCCAGTGCCCGTGCCACGGCCCTGCCTATGCCCCGGTTGGAGCCGGTAATCAAAATGGTCTGCGTCATCAATCAACCAGATAGAAATAGAAAGCAGGGTGCATTATATCGGTGCAGCAGGCTACCTGAAAGCAGCCAAACCGCATCATTTTAAAGCGAACCATCCAATCTGCCCGGTCGTCCCGCCGCTCTACCCGCTCGGCACAGTCAAGACGGCACCATATTGTGTTGCCCGTATAAAAAAGCGGCCGCTTGCCGCGCCGCCGGTTTTCCCTGCCGGCAAAAAAACGTATGATGGCCGCTTTATTTGCACCGTAACTCCGCCATGAACCCACATTTCCGCCTGTTCGGCCTGCCCGAACAATTCAATCTAGACACCGACGCCCTGCAACAAACCTACCGCCGCCTGGCCGCCCAATTCCATCCCGACAAAACCGCCACCGCCTCGGCTTTCGAACAAAAACAGGCCGTGATGATGGCCGCCGCCGTCAACGAAGCCTACCGCCTGCTGGCCGACCCGCTGCACCGCGCCGCCCTCCTCCTGCAACAACAGGGCATTGAGGCCGACGCCCCCGAACACACTGCCTTCGCCCCCGAATTTCTGATGCGGCAAATGGAATGGCGAGAAACCCTGGCCGATGCCCGTGCGGCGCAAGACCAACATGCCCTGCAAGCCCTGGCCGACACCATCGGCGCCGAAGAAACCGCCCTGCACCGCCAACTGGCCCAAGACTTCCAAACCCAAGCCTACCAACAAGCCGCCGACCATGTGCGCCAAGGCCGTTTTTTGGCCAAACTGCGGCAGGAAATCCGCGATGCTCAGGCAGTATAAACGTTCAGGTAGCCTGTAATGAAACCAACCGTCTTTCTGCTCTGCTGCCTACTCGCCCCCACCCTCAGCAGCTGCGGCGGCCTGCCGGACAAACCCGGCCTGCTCGATTTCAGCCTGCGCCACCCCGCCGCCGCCCTTGCCATCGGCAGCGAAAGCCCCCACGGTACCAACATCACCAGCAACGCCGTGCGCTTCTCCACCCGCCTCGGCCTCGACAACCGCGCCAACGGCGACGGCCGCGGCACCGAAGTCAACGCCCTGCGCCACGCCCTGTGGCAGGCCGCCATCAGCGCCCGCTTCGGCGCCGACATTGCCGAGCAGGTGGGCAACGCCTACGAGCGCGACAGCACCCTGCGCCCGCAAAGCGATTATCCCAACCGCTACCGCGCCGACGAAGCCGTGGATCTGCACAACAACGCCATCGGCCGCCGCATCGGCCAAGCCCACCGCGGCCGCCGTATGAACGAGCTGGCCGCCCTGCTGCTGGCCGAATACCGCGAACGCGGCCTGTGGACGGCTTCAGCCGTCACCCGCGAAGGCCAAACCGTGTGGCGCATCGCCCAAACCCGCCTCAGCGAAGCCCGCTACCGCCAAGCCCTGCAAAAACTGGCCGACCTGGACCGCAACGGCATGACCGCAGCCGAACGCCGCCAACTGCGTACCCGCAAATAATCCCTTCCCTTTGCCGCCGCCCTTTCAGGTAGCCTGCCGCCGCACTGCAGCAGCACAAGCGGCTACCTGAAAAAGCGTTCTCCATACCGCCAGACACCCAAATACACACCGCTGCGGCAGGCTGAACATCATCGCCGAATCGGGTATAATGCACAGGTTTTGCAGCGCATCGGCCCGGCTTTTCCCCAATGGGTTTCTCCCCCTTTCAGGTAGCCTCCGGACAACCGCTGCTTCCCATTTCCCATCAGAAAAAATCATGAGCGAACAAACACCCCCGCAAGCCGAATACGGCGCCGACAGCATTCAGGTACTCGAAGGCCTGGACGCGGTGCGCAAGCGCCCCGGCATGTATATCGGCGACACCCAAGACGGCTCCGGCCTGCACCACATGGTGTTCGAAGTGTTGGACAACGCCATCGACGAAGCCTTGGCCGGCCATTGCGACAACATCACCGTCACCATCAATTCCGACAACTCCATCACCATCGAAGACAACGGCCGCGGCATTCCCACCGGCATCCACCCCAAAGAGGGCCGCTCCGCCGCCGAAGTGATCATGACCGTGCTGCATGCGGGCGGCAAGTTCGACAACAACAGCTACAAAATCTCCGGCGGCCTGCACGGCGTGGGCGTATCGGTGGTGAACGCCCTGTCCGACTGGCTGCGCCTCACCATCTGGCGCGACGACAAAGAACATTTCGTCGAATTCCGGCGCGGCGACGCGGTGGCGCCGCTCTCCGTGGTGGGCGATGCGCCCGGCAAACACGGCACCCGCGTGCAGTTTCTCGCCAGCGAAGAAACCTTCGGCAATGTGGAATACCATTTCGACATCCTTGCCAAACGCATCCGCGAACTCTCCTTCCTCAACAACGGCGTGGGCATCGAGCTCTTCGACAAGCGCGACGGCAAACACGAAAACTTCGCCTTCTCCGGCGGCGTGGCCGGCTTCGTGCAATACATGAACCGCAAAAAAAACCCGCTGCACGAAAAAGTGTTTTACGCCTTCGGCGAAAAAGACGGCATGAGCGTGGAATGCGCCATGCAGTGGAACGACAGCTATCAGGAAAGCGTGCAGTGTTTCACCAATAACATCCCGCAGCGCGACGGCGGCACCCACCTCACCGCCCTGCGCCAAGTGATGACACGCACCATCAACCACTACATCGAAGCCAACGAGATTGCCAAAAAAGCCAAAGTGGAAACCGGCGGCGACGACATGCGCGAAGGCCTCACCTGCATTTTGTCGGTGAAGCTGCCCGACCCCAAATTCTCCTCGCAAACCAAAGACAAGCTGGTATCCAGCGAAATCGGCCCGGTGGTCAACGAAGTGCTCAGCCGGGCGCTGCACGAATTTCTGGAAGAAAACCCGGCCGATGCCAAAATCATCACCGGCAAAATCATTGACGCCGCCCGCGCCCGCGAAGCGGCGCGCAAAGCCCGCGAAATCACCCGCCGCAAAGGCGTGATGGACGGCTTGGGCCTGCCCGGCAAACTGGCGGATTGTCAGGAAAAAGACCCCGCGCTCTCCGAGCTGTATCTGGTGGAGGGCGATTCGGCCGGCGGCTCGGCCAAACAAGGCCGCGACCGCAAATTCCAAGCCATTCTGCCCCTGAAAGGCAAAATCCTGAACGTGGAAAAAGCCCGTTTCGAAAAAATGCTGGCCAGCCAGGAAGTGGCCACCCTCATCACCGCCTTGGGCACCAGCATCGGCAAAGAAGAATTCAATCTGGAAAAACTGCGCTACCACCGCATCATCATCATGACCGATGCCGACGTGGACGGCGCCCACATCCGCACCCTGCTGCTTACCTTCTTCTACCGCCAAATGCCCGAACTCATCGAGCGCGGCTATGTGTACATCGCCCAGCCCCCGCTCTACAAAGCCAAGCACGGCAAGCAGGAACGCTACCTGAAAGACGAAACCGAAAAAGACGAATTTCTGCTCGGTCTGGCGGTGGACAAAGCCAAAATCGTCTCCGGCGGCCGCACGCTGGAAGGCAGCGAACTCTACCGCCTGGCCAAACAATTCCTGCTCGCCCGCCACACCATCGCCCAGGAAAGCCGCGTCATTGATGCCCTAGTGCTGCGCGCCCTCATCGACATAGACGAAATCCGGTTGGACGGCGGGGAAGCCGCCGATGCCGCCCTCGCCGCCCTCAATCAGGCCTTGCAGCGCGAAGAAGTGGCGCTGGAGCGGGTGAACGGACACGAAGGCGGCCACTTCATTAAAATCACCCGCCGCCTGCACGGCAATGTGGCGGTGAGCTATCTGGATCAGAAATTCCTTGACAGCAAAGCCTACCAAATCCTGAGCCGCACCGCCGCCCAAATCAAAGGCTTGGTGGCGCCCGGCGCCTTGCTCTACAAAGGCGAGGCCGAACCGCAGGCGGTGGACAGCTTCGAAGCCGCCGTCGATATTCTGCTGGCCGGCGCGCAAAAAGGCATGAGCATCCAGCGCTACAAAGGCTTGGGCGAAATGAACCCCGAACAGCTGTGGGAAACCACCATGGATCCCGAAGTGCGCCGTCTGCTCAAAGTACGCATCGAAGACGCCATCGCCGCCGACGAAGTATTCGTTACCCTGATGGGCGACGAAGTCGAACCGCGCCGCGCCTTTATCGAAAACAATGCCTTGGTGGCGCAAAACATCGACGCTTAAATACCGCTTTGCCCATCATCAGGCTACCTGAAACCGCTGTTGCCGCCTTTCAGGTAGCCTGTTTTCCTTCCCACCCGTTTCACCGCAGCGAGGCCGCCATGCCCCTCCCCGCCCCCTTTCCCCGCGTGCTCAGTATCGCCGGTTCCGACCCGGGCGGCGGAGCCGGCATTCAGGCCGACCTCAAAACCTTCGGCGCCCTCGGTGCCTACGGCACCGCCGCCGTCACCGCCCTCACCGTGCAAAACACGCAGGGCGTACACCGCGTGCACCCCCTGCCCGCCGAGCTGGTTGCCGCACAGGCCGAAGCCGTGCTGGCCGACATCCGCATCGATGCCGTCAAAATCGGCATGCTGCCCGATGCCGGCTGCATCCGCGCCGTGGCCGAAGTGCTGCGCCGCCATCCCGTGTCCTTTGTGGTGCTCGACCCCGTGCTGCGCGCCACTTCCGGCATGCCCTTATCCGCCGGTGCGGCAAGCGCCGTGCTGCTCGCCGAACTGCTGCCGCTGGCCGACCTCCTCACCCCCAATCTCAACGAACTGGCCCGCCTCAGCGGCCAAGCCCCGGCGGCAGACGAAGACGAAATGCAGGAGCAGGGCCGCCGGCTGCTGGCGCAAGGCGCCCGTGCCGTGCTGCTCAAAGGCGGCCATTGGGAGAACAGCACCGAAGCCCGCGACCGGCTGCTCACCGCCGACGGCCAAACACTCTGCTTCAGCAGCCCGCGCCTCAACACCCCGCATACCCACGGCACCGGCTGCACCCTCTCCTCCGCCATCGCCGCCCTGCGCCCGCAACACAACAACCTGCCCGAGGCCGTGGCCGAAGCCAAACACTATCTGCAAGGGGCGCTGGAATGCGGCAGCCGCTGGCAGCTCGGCCAAGGCCGCGGCCCCCTCGCCCACTTTTGGCGCCAACAGCACGGACAAAAAAACTGAAGCACCCGCTTCATGCCGAAGCGCCCACGCCATCTCACCCCTGCTTTGCCAATCGTAAACCTCCTTTCGCACAGCCTACCGTCCTAAGGGCTGTCGGCAGCACAGCGGTGTGACCGGCGTGGCGGTTTTTTTTGAGGAACAATTCACGTCTGCCGGATAAACCCGAAAAGGCGGTTTGACACGCTACCCCAGTCAAACCGGCCGGTGCGGCAAGATTGCACATCTTGCCGGCATTTCGTTTGTTCCCTTGCGGGATGGCCGCCGTAGGCGGGGATTGTTACCCAAAATACCGCCACGAGACGAATGGCCAACCGCCCTTAAGCAGGCTGCCTGAAACCCCGCTTGGCAAAGGCCGGCAAACGCGCTATAACCTCGCCTTTGCCCACCGGAATCCGCCATGAACCGCGACACCGCCTCCCTGGCCTTGAGCAAACAGCTGCTGGCCGAGCCTTCCGTTACCCCCGACGATGCCCGCTGCCAGGCCATTTTGGCCGAACGCCTGCGCGCCATCGGCTTTAGCGTGGAGCCCCTGCCCTTCGGCGACACGCAAAACTTTTGGGCGCGGCGCGGCAGCAGCGGCCCCCTGCTCTGCTTTGCCGGCCACACCGATGTGGTGCCGCCCGGCCCCTTGGAAAAATGGACCTCCCCGCCCTTTGCGCCCACCGAGCGCGACGGCCGCCTCTATGCCCGCGGCGCGGCCGATATGAAAACCAGCATCGCCTGCTTTGTCACCGCCTGCGAGCGCTTTGTTGCCGCCCACCCCGATCACGCCGGCAGCCTGGCGCTCTTGATTACCTCCGATGAGGAAGGCGATGCACACGACGGCACCACCCGCGTGGTGGACGTATTGCAGGCGCGCGGCGAACACATCGACTACTGCATCGTCGGCGAACCCACGGCGGTCAACGCCTTGGGCGACACCATCAAAAACGGCCGCCGCGGTTCGCTCTCCGGCAGCCTCACCGTAAAAGGCAAACAGGGCCACATCGCCTACCCGCATCTGGCGGCGAACCCCATCCATCTGGCCGCACCGGCGCTGTCCGAGCTGGCCGCCGCCGAATGGGACTGCGGCAATGCCTATTTCCCGCCCACCGGCTTCCAAATCTCCAATATCCGCGCCGGCACCGGCGCCACCAATGTGATTCCCGGCCTGTTGGAAGTGCAGTTCAACTTCCGCTTCTCCACCGAATCCACCGATGCCTGCCTCAAACAGCGCGTGCACGATATTCTCGACCGCCACGGCCTGGATTACGAATTGGCTTGGTCGCTTTCCGGCCAGCCCTTTCTCACCGAAGCCGGCCGTCTTACCGCAGTGGCGCAGGCCGCCATCGCCGAAGAATGCGGCCTGCAGGCCGAGCTCTCCACCAGCGGCGGCACCTCCGACGGCCGCTTTATCAAAGCCATCGCCCGCGAGCTGATCGAGCTGGGGCCGGTAAACGCCAGCATTCACCAAATCGACGAACACATCGATTTGGCCGCCGTGCCGCAGCTCTCCGCCGTGTACGAAAACATCATCCGCCGCCTGCTGGCGCCCGATGCCCCATGCTGACACCCGCAAGCTGCGACCTGTTCCGACAGCCCTTTTTCCAATTTGCCCGGCTCAAACAATATTGCCCGGAGCGCATTCCGCAAATCAAGGCCGACTACCGCGCCGCCTGGCTCGTGTGGCAGCTGAGACCTTTGCCAAACCTTCAGATGTGGATGCAGTTCAAGGCGTAGCAGCGCAGCGGGCGTGAACGCCGGGAATCCCTGTGGGACAGACATACCATGCAGGTAGGCAAGCGAGCGGGCAGTACCCCTAGGGCATAAACGCACAACGCAGAAATGCGCCGCAGATGAGGGTTTAGCAAAGGTCTCAGGCCTTGATCCGCGAAGTTTCTGCCTACTTGGGCGCGCCGTTTGCCGAACCGCACATCGAACGCTGGTGCAACGGCTGGCAGGTGCGCGCCCATTTCTTCGCCTATTTCAAATACACGCAACATCAAAATTCGGCCGCTATTTTTTCCGTGCTGCTCAACCGCCGCCGCTTGAGCGTGAGCCCGGATCGGCACAGCCACAAAGCCGCCGCCTCCACGCTCACGCTGGCGCAATACTGCTGCTGGCCGGCCGCATTGCCCGACTTTGCCCGCCGTCACGCAGCAGACGGTTTTGCAATTTGGCGCGGCAGCGACAGCGAATATGCCGACCATGCCGGCTTGGCGCAGTATCTGGCCGCCCCGCCGCCCGAACCGGACGAAACGGATTTTTTGCGCATCGGCCGCCACCTCGAACGCCATGCCTTGGGGCAAACAAAAAGCGCGCCTTGGATCATCGAATCCATACGCGCGCTGCAAACTTTGTATGAGGCCTGCCATGCCGCCGAAGTCAGCTAATGACCGCGGTCGCCTTGGTTTGCTGATTCCATTGCCATTCTTTGTACTCAAGCCTTTCAGGTAGCCTCAAGCCCGCTTCAGGCTACCTGAAAGCCGCAATCAATATGCCCGTGCAGAGAAAGCTGCAACTGGTCGCCGTGCTGCAACTCGCCCACGCCCTCCGGCGTGCCGGTGTAAATCAGGCTGCCCGCCGGCAGGCCGTAGGTGGCAGACAAAAAAGCCACCAGCTGCGGCAGGGAAAAAATCATCTGCCCGCTGTCGCCCTGCTGGCGCAGGCTGCCGTTGATGTGCAGGCTGAAACCCAAGCAGTCGGGCGCGGGCAGCACATCGGGCGACACAAAATGCGACACGCAGGCGCTGCCGCGGAAACCTTTGGCTTTCAACCACGGCAAGCCCTGGCTTTTGGCCTCGCTCTGCACATCGCGGGCGGTGAGGTCCAAGCCGATGCCCACGCCGGCCACATAATCCATCGCCTCCGCCGCCGACACATATTCCGCCCTGCGGCCGATATACAGCACCAGCTCGCATTCGTAATGCACCGATGCGCTGTACGGCGGCAACACAATCGGGCTGCCGACCGCCAGCAAAGCGCCGGTAGGCTTCAAAAAAGCCAAGGGCTCTTGCGGCACCGCATGGCCAAGCTCTTGGGCGTGCTCGCGGTAATTGCGGCCGATGCAGAAAATATTGCCCACTGCTTGGCGCTCGCCGTTTAACACAATATGCGGCATGGTGTCCTCCTGACAGGGTGTGAATGGCCTCTGTTTCGATACCGAACGGCTTTCAGGTAGCCTAGGTGTATAGTCCCGCCATTATCTGGCATGGATTTATTCTAAAGCGTTCAGG
>JAUMZB010000079.1 GCA_030528345.1 Eikenella sp. | reverse complement strand
GCGGTAGCTTAAAGATTGGCTCATGATGCGCTTTCTGAGTCGGAAAAGAAAAACGCGGCTATTTTAACCGATTTTAACCGCCCCATTCAGGCTTTCATCCTCCGTCCACGTAAGGCTACCTGAAAAGCTAGGGGCGGCAGTCGGCATCTTCCCGGCAGCGCGCATACAGCCAGCGGATGCCGTCCCCGATGGCGGCCAGGGCCACACTGGCATGGGTTTCTTCGGGATACATGACCGTTTCCACAGTCAAACGCTCAAACGGCGGTTTCATCAGCTGGGCACCCAAATACTCGACTTCGCGCACCATCCCGCGCCGGGCCAGCACGGCTTGACGCTGCGAATTGCGCGGCAGGTGGGGAGCCGGGGTTTCTTCGTATTCGCCCACCGTCAACCGCACACCCAAGCGCGCCTCGCCCGCCGCGGCCAAGCGGTCCGGGAAGGCAGGCCACTCCTGCAGAATGCGGCGCCGGTTCCACCAGACAGACGGGCTGGCGGCCAAGCGGTTGCGGAAAGCGGACGGATACTTCATCAGGCTGTACAGGCTGAACAAGCCGCCGTAAGAGTGGCCGAATAAATGCTGCTGCCGAAGATTCAGCGGGAAGCGGCGGGCCAAATCGGCACGCAATTCTTCGGTGAGAAAACGGTGGAAAGCGTCCGCCCCGCCAAAGCGGCGGCTCAAACGGTCGCCGGTTTGGCTGTAATCGTCGGACGGCGGCGTATAGTCTTCCGCACGGGCGGCCAAGTCGAGAAAATCTTTATCGGAGTAGCCCACCCCCACCACCAGCATGGGCACCGCCCGGTTTTCTTCCGCCCGCATCCACATGCCTTGGGCAGCCATCGCCGCCACCGGAAAAAATGCATCGCCGTCCAAGAGATACAGCACCGGATAACCCTGAGCCGGCGCCGGCCCGACTGCGGCTACCTGAATGCGGTAGGTTTTGCCGGTATGGCGGCTCGGCAAACGGTATTCCCGCGCTCCCGGCACCACCGCCGGCGACAGTTGCGCCGCCGGTGCCGGCGGGCTGCCCTGCGCCGTCGGCACGGCGGCCCACGCACTGAGTATGGTCAAAAGAATCGTCCGACGCATTATGGCTTACCAATTGTAGTTGAGGCCGAACACAATGCTGCGCCGGCTGCCGGGGAAACATTGGGTGGTCAGTGCACTGCCGGTGGTGCCGCGCGAGAAACAGCCGCCGTAATGGATTTTATCGGCCGCATTATGAATATTCAGCGACGCCGTGGCACCCTGCAAACTCTGGCTGAGATGGCCCAAATCATAATGAGCGCCCAAATCGATGAGGGTGGCGGCCGGTGTTTTTACCGTATTGGCCACATCGGCATAGCTGGCGGACACATGGCGCACGCCGGCAGAGAGCTTGAGCTTCTCGTTGAACAGGGCATACTGCAGCCACAGCGAAGCCATGGTCGGCGGCAGGCCGACGGGGCGGCGGCCCAACTCCTCGGCGATATTGGAACGGGTCACTTCGGGTTTCAACCAAGTCAGCGCCGCTATGGTGCTGAGGCGCCCGTTCCACTCCGCCCGTGCCTCCAATTCAACGCCCCTCACCCGCACCTGGCCGGTTTGAATCTGTGCGCTGGGATGGGCGCCGGTGCGGGTGTCTTTGGTCAGCACATGATTGCGGGTCAGCTGAAAAGCGGACACGCCGAACAAGGCGCGAAACTGATCGGGCTGATATTTGAGGCCGATTTCCCACTGCTCGGCCGTGGTGGGACGGAAAGGTTGCTTGTCGCCGTACAGATTGATGGCGGACACCGGCTCGAATGAAGTGGCGTAGCTGGCGTAAGGCGACAAACCGCCAGCCGAGCGGTACATCAGGGCTGCTTGATAGGTGGTTTTGCTGTCGCGCTGGTCATGCTGCTGCTGCGACAACACCGGAAGCAGCCTATCCACCGTTTCGCGGGCACGGACGCGGTCATGACGCACGCCCAGCTGCGCCAGCCAAGAGCCGGCCTCCATCTGGTTTTGCACATACAGACCGAACTGATGCTGTCGTCGGCGGCCGTCACTCTGCCAAGGCGGCGTGAGGATGACGCTGCTCTGCGGATTGGCCGCATCCACCGGCGGCACGGCGGCACCGCCGCGCACATTGCCCAACAGACGGTCGGCCCGGCTGTTTTGATAGTCGGCACCGATATTCAGCGTATGCTTTAACGCCCCGGTATGGAAACGGAAACGCAGCTGCGCATCGGTATGGATGCCGCGCATTGTTTCGTCCGAAGCGGTGGCGGCTCTGGCCCAAGTCGTGCCGCGTAGATATCGCAACAATGAAGTGTTGCGGAATTCGGAACGGCCCTGCGCATACAGCAGATTGTGCTGCAAAGAAACCTGCTCGTTCCAAGTGTGCGACAAACGGTAGCCCAAGAGTGCCGTATCGCGCTTGAAGCGCTCGAAACTGCGCTCGCCCAAAAAGGCTTGGTCCGGCACATTGCCGGCCGGATTGTTTTCCAAGGTGCCGTAAGCCGGCACCGCATTGTAATCGCCCCCGGAAGGGTCATGCTGCCATTGTGCGTGCGCCGTCAGCTCGGTTTGCGGACCGATGCGCCATGTCAGCGAAGGGGCCAAAGCATAGCGTTCCGCAGCCAGATCGGTTTTGGATTCGCTGTAACGGTGCAGACCGGTCAGCCGTAGGGCCACGCCCTCCTCTTGGCCGAGCGGCTGATTGAGATCGAAGCCGACAAAACGGTTGCGGTTACCGCCTGCCTGAACGACCACTTCCCTTTTCGGCTCAAAATAGGCACGCTTACTGATTTGGTTGACCAAACCGCCGGGGTTGATTTGACCGTACTGCACCGAATTGGCCCCGCGCACCACATCAATCCGTTCCAGCAAATAAGGATCAATGGCGCTTTTCAGGTAGCCTTGGCCTGCGGGGAGGCGCTGTCCGTCAAGATACTGGACAAAATTGGCATTGCCGCCGAAACCGCCGAAACCGCGTAAAAAAATACTGTCATAGCGGCTGCTGGTACGCGATTCGGAAAAAGTGCCCGGCGTATAGCGCAAGGCCTGCGCCACATTTTGCGCGCCCAGTTGCCGCATTTGATCACGGGTGATTACTGAAACCGACGCCGGCGTGTGCAATAAACGGGTGTCGGTCTTGGTTGCCGTGGCACTGCGGGTGGCCACGACACCGTTTGGGGATTGCCAGGCGGAGGGGCGTTTGCCGGTCACCGTAATGCTTTCCAGCTCGATGCTTTCTTCATTTACCGTTTCGTCCGCACCGTATGCAGTAGCCGAAAAGGCGCTGAGCAGCAAGAGATAAAACAGACTCGGACGGGTAGAAAGGGGGCGGAATGTTTGTGCGGATTTCATAGCTGTGCCGGATAGTTGTTAAAATGGGCAAACATTCTGCATTAATTAAGAATAATTATCAATATTTTTATGGGAATCAGATAGTGTTATCTCTGTCTAAAGAAATACGCACATGATCGGCAGCCGGCAGGGCAGGAAAGATACGGCTTCCTTTAAATCAAGCATTTTTCTCCACCTTTTCCCCAGCAAACATATGCCACCCAAAGAAAAAAGAGAAGAACAGCCAAACTGTCTTTCTTCTCTTTTTACATGATGCGGCTTGATGCGCATCAACAAATTGGTCATAACCGTGTTTCAGACAGCCCTTCAACAGCCGTCATCATGACATCTACCTCGAAAATCCCGGCGGCCATTTTCGCAAACCCAAATATCCAGCCGCATATCGTGCTCCTCGGCCGGCAAACACGCCACCTGCTGGCAGGCAAACCCTACCCCGATCTTCAAAGGCTGCAAACGTCCACACGTTGCCGCCAAGGTCACATCATAATAACCGCCACCCTGTCCTAAACGGTAGCCCCGTTCATCCACCCCCACCAAGGGGATAATCATGCCGTGCAGGCAATGGGCCCGGATTTTCTTGCCTTTAAATTGGGGAATGGCCGGTGTGCACCGGCGAAAACGTTCTGCGCTTCCCTGCTCGGGATAAGGGGTAAACCAAAGACGCAAAGAGCCTGCTTCAATATAAGGCAGATAAAGCTGCACACCACGCCGGCGGGCCGCCCGAACCAAGCCGTCCAAACGCAATTCGCTGCCTACCGGCCAGTAAACCGCCAAGCGTTTGCCGCGTTTCAGGTAGCCCTTGAGCAGGCTAGCAATACGCCGCTCTACCCGCCTGCGTTCTGCAAGCGGCAAACTTTGCCGCATCCGCCGCAATTGCCCCCGCAATAAGCTATTCTGATTCATTATATTTACTTAAACGGCCGGAATTC
>JAUMZB010000020.1 GCA_030528345.1 Eikenella sp. | reverse complement strand
CCTTCCATTCGGGGGAGATAATTGAACCCTTAAAGTCTGGGACTATACACCTAGGCATTGTCGTCATGAGATATTGAGCCACAACATCAAGCAACGGATTTGAGCCGCCGCCAGGAAGGAATCCAAGTTCTTCGCATACCGAGTGGCAATGCCACGCCATCGCTTGAGATGTAGAAAGGCGTTTTCCACCAGATGCCGATGGCGGTACAGATGCTTGTCAAACGTACGCGGCGCTTTGCGGTTCTTTCGTGGTGGAATTTGTACCTGCATGCCCTGATACTGCGCCTGCCGGACAATCACATCACTGTCGTAGCCCTTGTCGGCAATCAGATGCTCAGCCGTTAATCCCTCAATCAGGGCCGATGCTTGCGTGCAATCCGCCTGGGAACCTTCCGTAGCAAGGATTCTGACCGGCATACCATGCGCATCCACGGCCAGATGTATCTTGGTGTTGAGCCCCCTTTTGTACGGCTCATGCCCTGATTGCCGCCACGCGCACCCGCTGCATGGGGATGCACCTTGCAGTGACTGGCATCAATCATCAACCACTCGAAGTCGGGCTGGTCCACAAAGTATTCAAGCAAGGCCTCCCATCTGCCGCTATCGCGCCAACGACAGAAACGGCGATGAACATTCTTCCAGTCGCCGTAGTCCGGAGGCAGGTCGCGCCAAGGCGCACAGGTTCGAAGAATCCACAAGACGGCATTGATAAAGAGGCGGTTGTCTTTGGCGATGCCGCCCCATTGCCCACGCTGACCCGGCAAATGCGGCTCCAGCAAGGCCCAGTGATGATCTGAAAGATCGTGCCGACGGTGAGAGGATGACATTGGACTGCCTTTAACTGAGGATGTTGCTGTAGTTTAATAGTTTTTCGTGACGACGCAATCTAGGGCATAAACGCACAACGCAGAAATGCGCCGCAGATGGGGTTTTGCAAAGATTTCAGGCTACCTGAAAGCCATGCCGAATGCTTTCAGGTAGCCTGTATCCCATGATGCACCGCCGCGCAAGCCGGCCGTATCCGATGGCATCCTTATCTTTTATCAGCCATTTTCCAGGGTTAAGAATCCGATCTGCGGCTTGCCGTTTTCAGGCAGCCTCTTCACACACAAGGCCGCATCATCACTTTTATGCCGTCAGCCAGCCCATTGCCGCCAACACCTTATCCAAATAATAAAAACTCGCCACCGCCGCCAAAGCCAGCACGATGCCGATTTGGTTGGCGGTGGCAATTTTTTCCTTAAACACCGCCGCGCCCACCAGGGTGCCCAACACGATTACGCCCAAATTCATGCCGGCAAACACCAGTGTGGGATCGTTTTGATACGCCTGATGCGCTTTCAGATAAAACAGAATATTGCCGAAATTCAAGGCACCCAGCAGCAGGCCGCCGGCCACATCCGCCGCTTTCAGTGCTTTGCCGCGCCACCACACATAGCCCCACATCAGCACACAGGCCAAGGCAAAGGCCACAAACAGATTCAGCGACACCGCCTGCCCGGTTTTCGACAATTGCTTGAACAAAATATCGATGACGCCGAAGCCCAGCCACACACCGGCCAGCCAAAACAGGCCGCCGCTGCCTTTTTTGCCACCCTCCGGCCGATACAGCAGGCCGGCCAGCGCGGCAAAAGCCAGCACGATGCCGGCCGTTTTATTGAGCGTCAGCACTTCGCCGAACCACAAAAACGCCACCGCCACCGGCAGAGCCAGCGACAAACGCTGGGCCGCATCGGTACGCACAATGCCCGCCTGCTCCACCGCCCGCGCCAGCACCACAAAAATGGCGGGCAGCAGCACCCCCAGCAGCAAAAACGGCCACAGCGCCCGCCAGTCGGCCTGCGCCAAGGTATGCAGCGGCGGTTTGAGCAGAAACCAGCAGCAGGCGCCGGCCGCAATATAATTCACCGCAATCGCGTGCTCGATCTGAATGCCGCGCCGGCGCGCCACTTTGAGCAATACCGACACCGCCACGCTGCACGCCACCGCCGCCAACAAAAATTCCATCGTCCAAAGCCTCGTCGGTCCCGTTCAAAACGGCGCCGCATTATATAGGAGCGGGTAGTCCCGGGCTACTTAAAAGCCCGCCCGTTATTTGCATTGAGGCCGTATTGCCGGCCAAAAACCGCGCACCGGAAAACGGGCGCAGGCTACCTGAAATCCGCCCCGCCGCCGCAGAATTTTCATCATGACAGCCCCCGCCCGACAAGGTAAGATACGCGCTTTATTTCCTTGCCGCCCCTTCAATGATTCCAGACAATATGCTCGCCACGGTAGACTTGGGTTCCAACAGCTTCCGCCTGCAAATCTGCCAAAACCAAAACGGCCAGCTGCAAATCATCGATTCCATCAAAGAAATGGTGCGTTTTGCCGCCGGCCTGGATCAGCGCAAAATGCTGGACGAAGCCTCGCAGGAGCGCGCTTTGGCCTGTTTGGCCAAATTCGGCGAGCGGCTGCGCGGTTTTCCGCCCGAGCAGGTGCGCACCGTGGCCACCAACACCTTCCGCGTGGCCAAAAACATCGACCCATTCATCCCCAAAGCCGAAGCCGCGCTGGGCTTCCCGATTGAAGTGATTGCCGGCCGCGAAGAAGCCCGCCTCATCTACACCGGCGTGGTGCACACCCTGCCGCCCAACGGCGACAAAATGCTGGTGGTGGACATCGGCGGCGGCTCCACCGAATTCGTGATCGGCTCCGATCTCCAACCCACCGTAACCGAAAGCCTGAACTTAGGCTGCGTGACCTACAGCATGCGCTTTTTCCCGAAAAGCAAAGTCGGCGCCGAGAGTTTCCGCACCGCCGTCACCGCCGCCCGCGGCGAAATCCAGCGCATCGGCAAAATCCTCAAATTCAACGGCTGGGATTTCGCCGTCGGCACTTCCGGCTCCGCCCGCGCCATCCGCGACGTGGGCGCCGCCCTTTTTCCCGAGCAGGACGGCATCACCCTTGAAGCCATGCAGCACATCGTCCGCCGCCTGATCGGCGCCGGCAGCACCAAAAAAGCCCGTTTGGAAGGGTTGAAAGCCGACCGCATCGAAGTATTCGCCGGCGGCTTGGCCGTGATGACTGCGGTATTCGAAGAACTCGGCATCCGCGGCATGACCGTAACCGACGCCGCCCTGCGCGACGGTGTGTTTTACGACCTTATCGGCCGCCAGCTAAACGAAGACATGCGCGACCAAACCATTGCCCGCTTCCAGCAGCGCTACCACGTCGGCCCCAACCAGGCCGAGCGCGTGGCCGCCCTGGCCGAGCAGTTTTTCGGCATGCTCTCGGCCAAGGAAGAGCCGAAAACCCGCAGCCGCTGGCAGCAATACCTGCGTTGGGCGGCCTTGGTGCACGAAATCGGCATCGACATCGCCCACACCGCCTACCACAAACACTCCGCCTACATCCTCGAACAGGCCGACATGCCCGGCTTCTCGCGCAAAGAGCAGCATATTCTGTCGCTGTTGGTGCTCGGCCACCGCGGCGACGTGCGCAAACTGGCCGAGCTGCTCAACGGCAACCGCATGCTCTGGTTCGCCACCCTCTCCCTGCGCTTGGCCGCCCTGTTCTGCCGCGGCCGCCTGCCGCTCGCCCTGCCCGACGGCACCACCCTGGATTACAAACAGCGCCGCTATACCCTCTGCATCAACCGCCGCTGGCTGGACGACAATCCGCTCACCGCCGGCGCCTTGGCCGACGATGCCGCCCAATGGCAGAAAATCGGCCTGCATTTCGAAATCGTCGCCCAATAAAACACCCCCCTTTCAGGCAGCCCGAATCCGAACCGTACCATGCATACTGAAGCACCAGCCCATCACACTTCCATCCCCCCGCAACACGAATTGCAAATGACCGTTTTGATGACGCCCGACATGGCGAATTTCAGCGGCAATGTGCACGGCGGCGACCTGCTCAAGCTGCTCGACCAAGTGGCCTATGCCTGCGCCAGCCGCTACAGCGGGCACTACTGCGTCACCCTGTCGGTGGACAAAGTCACCTTTAAAGAGCCGATACACGTAGGCGAATTGGTCACGTTTTTGGCCAGCGTCAACCACGTCGGCCGCACTTCCATGGAAATCGGTATTCGTGTGGAAGCCGAAGACATCCGCCGCCGCAGTGTGCGCCACACCAATAGCTGCTATTTCACCATGGTGGCCATGCACGAAGGCCGTCCCGCGCCGGTGCCGCCCTTGGCCCTAAACACCGATTTGCAGCGCTGCCGCTTTGCCGCCGCCGAACAGCGCAAAGCACTGCGTTTAAACAGCAGCCGCGCCATTCCTTCCTGCGACCTCTGCGACTAAACAACCCCTTAGGAGAAACCCATGAAATACCTGCTGCCCGGCACCCTGTTGGCCGCCCTGCTGCTTGCCGCCTGCGACGGACAAAACCCGCCCGCCGACAAGCTGTCTTGCGAATCGCCCGCCGTCATCGACGCCATCAAAGCGCAAATCCGCGACCAAGCCGTGTTGCGGGTGAGCACATTAGAGGAAAGCAACATAGGCTTGCCCGGCGACTTCGGCCAGGCCGAGGCCACCGCCGCCCTCAGCGCCTTGGGCGTGGATATCGACAATATCCGTACCCTGCAAGCCGCCGGCCAAAACCACCCCCTGTCCTGCGAAGCCTCCCTGCGGCTCAACCCGCCCGCCGAAACGCGGCAAAAGCTGCAAGAGAGCTTCAGCCACTATATGACGGTGCACGAAACCGACGGCGTGGATTTAGACGGCATCTTGCTCAATCACGGCTTCAAAACCGACGTCAATAAAGGCTATATCCTGCCGCTGCCCTATACGGTAGCAGCCGGCGCCAACGGCCAACCCGAAGTGGATGCCAATGCCCAAACCGCCGCCGCCGCGCTCAATCTGCCCCTGCGCTTTTATCTTGCCCACCCCCTGCTGGGCGAACAGGTAAAAGCCATTGAGGCTCAAGCCGCCTCCGAAGCCGCCCGCCAGCGGGAATTGGACGCGCTCAACCAAGCCCAGCTGCAAGCCCGTTTGGAAACGGCCAAAACCGAAAACCAAGGCTGGCATAAAGAATTAAACCAAAACTGGAACAATCTGCCGCCCGCCGCCCGCGCCGCCCTGAAAACCGGCCAAGAGCAATGGAACCGCCTGCGCGAAACCGAATGCGCCTATTACGGCAAATCCGAATCGGCCGAGCCCTTGGAGCAGGAAGTCTTGCGCTTGGAGTGCGATTCCCAGCGCGTGCAGCAACGCCTGCCCGAATTGGCGCAAAATGCCGAAACCCATCTGTTGGCCGCCGTGAACGAAGCCCGCCGCAAAAACCAAGAAGCCGATCAGGAAATCCGCCGCCTGTGGCAAAGCGTGCCCGATGATGTGAAAGCCATCATCGGCCAAGACTACCAAAACTGGAACAGCGCCACCGCAGCCAAATGCGTTGCCGCCGCGCAGCAGGCCGGCGGCAGCCATGCCGGCCAATTGGTGCGCCTGGAATGCGAAACCGAAGAAACCCGCCGCAAAATTAACGAATTGCGCGGTTATGTGGCGCAATAAAGCACCTTCGGCTTTCAGGTAGCCTGCGGCCTTGCCTCCAGGCTACCTGAAAAGCACCAACTGCTTACTGCCCGCCGTATGGAAAGATTTTATGGATTTAACCGAAACCCAAATTGCCTCCGAGCCGATTTTCGACGGCAAATTCGTCACCATCGCCCGCGACACCGTGCGCCTACCCAACGGCCACGAAAGCTACCGCGTCGTCATCCGCCACCCCGGCGCCGCCTGCGTGCTCGCGGTGACAGCGCAAGACGAAGTGGTGCTGGTGCGCCAGTGGCGTTACGCCACCGCCCAAGCCCTGCTCGAACTGCCGGCGGGTAAGCTCGACCACGGCGAAGACCCCGCCCTGTGCGCCGCCCGCGAGCTGGAAGAAGAAACCCCCTACCGCGCCGAGCGCATGCGCCTGCTGCACACTTTCTACACCGCCCCCGGCTTTTGCGACGAAAAAATGTATCTCTATCTGGCCGAAGGCGTCAGCGCCACCAGCACCCGCACGCCCGATGAGGACGAATTTGTCGAAACCGTGCTGTTGTCGCGCGCGGCCGTTCAAGCGGCGATGCGGAACAACGAAATCCAAGACGCCAAAACCGTGGTCGGCCTGCAGTATTGGTTGCTCCACGGCTAAACGGCTCCGGCGGGCGGCCCTGTTGAAACATTGCCCGAACCGTGCGGCGGGCTGTTTTCAGGCAGCCGCCCAGCTGCCCGCAGCGGTGAATCGGCATTTATTTGAGGCTACCTGAAACATGCAGCAATTTACCCTCAGCACCCCCGAAGGCATCCATTTGGGCTTTATCGTGTTCCTGCCGGACGAGGAATACGGAGAGCCGCCGCAAAGCGGCGTCTGCATGCTGCGCCTGCAGGCGGCGGACGCCTCCCCGGCCGGACTGCCGGCCGGAAACCGGTTGCAGGCATGGGCCGAACAGGCTCTGCTTTGGCGTGTCGAAGGCGACACCCTCACCATTTATGATCCAACCGGCCACCCCATTGCCGACCTGCGCCAACAATACCTGCGCTGGGGCGGACAATGGTTTGTATTGTCGGACTTAAACGGAAACCTCTAAACCATGGGCAGCGTATTTATTTTGATCCCCATCAGCATCGTGCTGGCTTTTGTGATCGGCTATTTCTTCTGGTGGTCGGGCAAACACGGCCAGTTTGACGATTTGGAAGGCCCCGCCCACCGCATTCTGATGGATGACGATTCGGTACACGAAGAAGAAAACGGTCACAGAAAGGACGAACCATGAGCAGCGGATTTGCCTTTGCCAAAAGCCGCCGCTTCGCGCCCCTGTTCGGCACCCAGTTTCTCGGCGCCCTGAACGACAATCTGTTCAAAACCGCCCTGTTTGTGATGATCAGCTACCACGGCTTGGGGCAGAGCAGCTGGCTGCCGGCGGAGCAGATGCTCAATTTGGGTGCATTATTGTTTATCTTGCCGTTTTTTTTGTTTTCCGCCTTATCCGGACAGCTGTGCAACAAATTCGACCGCGGCCGCATGGCGGCAGTGATCAAGCTGATGGAAGTGGCGGTGATGATGCTGGCTACCGTCGGTTTTCTGGCGCAATCGGTTTGGCTGCTGATGGGCTGCCTGTTTCTGATGGGCTTGCAATCCACCCTGTTCGGCCCGCTTAAATACGCCGTGCTGCCGGATTACCTCAATGAAAAAGAACTGCTTTCGGGCAACAGCCTGATTGAAGGCGGCACCTTCCTCGCCATTTTGTTCGGTCAAATCATCGGCACGCTTTTGGCCGGCACCGGCGGCACAATGGTGTCGGCCGTGGTGCTGACCCTCGCCGCTTTGGGCTTGTGCACCAGCCTGTTTATGCCGCGCGTGGCGGCCAAGACACCGCAGGCGGCCGTCAGCCTCCACATTGTGCGCAATTCGAAAGACATCCTGCGCCAAGCCTTTGCCGACCGCGCACTCTACGCCGCCATCATCGGTATTTCTTGGTTTTGGTTTGTCGGCGCGGTCTACACCACCCAACTGCCCACCTTTACCCGCCTGCACTTGGGCGGCAACGAGGCGGTGTTCAATCTGATGCTGGCGCTGTTTTCCATCGGCATCGGCAGCGGTTCGGTATTGTGCGCCAAACTGAGCCACAGCCGCCTGAATTTGGGCTGGGTGGCGCTGGGCACCGTGGGGATGAGCATTTTCGGCCTGCTGCTGGTGTCGCTCACCCGCGGCCAGCATTATCGGGAATTGGCCGGTCTTGCCGCTTTTCTGGCCCGCGGCAACGCTTATCCGGTGATGCTGTGCATCGGTATGCTCGGCTTTTTCGGCGGTTTCTTCTCCGTGCCACTCTACACCTGGCTGCAAACCGCCAGCAGCGATACTTTCCGCGCCCACGCCGTGGCCGCCAACAACATCGTCAACGGCCTGTTTATGGTGGCGGCGGCCCTGTTGAGCGCGCTGTTGCTGTGGCTGTTCGACAGCATCACCCTGCTCTATCTGGTGGTGGCCGTCGGCAATGTACTGATGTTGGGCTACCTGTTGTGGATCGCTCCCGAAATCCGGGAAGGCTTAAAACGCTGGATTGCTTAGCCTGCCTGACATTGCTATACTTCCGACTTCATTTTCGGGCAGGCAGACGGCCCGCCCGAAGCTGCAAAATCACACTACTGAAAACAGGTTTACCGGGTATATGAAATCGACAAAAGCCGTTTGCTTGGGCTTGGCCGCCGCACTTTCCTTAAGCGCCTGCACCGGCAGCAACCTGAGCATCGGCAACAAAACCGTTGTCTTGCAAGACGACAGCCACGTTCCGCTTGATAATTTGGTGGCCGTTTATCCGATTACCCTGTCTCTGGTCAACAACCTGCGCGCACCCAAGGCATACGGCAGCCGCAATCCCGCTTTGGAGCGGCAAAGCGCCGACTACCGCTACCGCATCGGCAGCGGCGACGTATTGAACATCACGGTTTGGGATTATCCGCAATCCGGCGGCAACCGCTCCGAGCAGGCGGCGGGCGGCGGCACTTGGGTAGACGAACAGGGGCATATTTTTTACCCCCTGGCCGGTAAAATCCATGTGCGCGGCAAAACGCTGGCCCAAGTCCAATCCCTGCTCACGCAACGCCTGCGCCGCTATATCCGCAATCCGCAAGTGGATGTCAACATCGCCCAATTCCGCTCGCAGAAAATTTCGGTAGCCGGCGCCGTCAACAAACCCGGCCAACTGCCGATTACCAATGTGCCGATGACGCTCTTGGATGCGGTCAATCTGGCCGGCGGCTTCAGCGAACAGGCCAATACCTCGGCCATCAAGTGGACGCATCAGGGCGTCGACCACACCCTCTCCCTCACCGACATCGTGCGCCACGGCAACCTGGCCCAAAACCGCCTGCTGGCCGACGGCGACATTGTGTATGTGCCGCCGGTGAGCGATGCCAAAGTGCACGTGATGGGCGAAGTCGGCAAACAGCAGACCTTAAACATGGGCAGCAACGGCCTCAATCTGACCGAAGCCTTGGGCATGGCGGAAGGATTGAACCAGCAAAGTGCCCGCGCCACCGGCGTGTTCGTGATCCGCAACCAAGCCGTCCAAACCGAAAACGGCCTCAAACCGATTGCGGTGTACCAGCTCGATTTGGCCGACGCCTCCGCCTATGCTTTGGGCACCCAATTCAAACTGCAGCCCGATGACGTGGTGTATGTGACCACCGCCCCGATTACCCGCTGGAACCGCGTGATGACCCAAGTCGTGCCCTCCATCGCCAATCTGGTCGGCATCGGCAAAGCTTTCTAAATCCGCACCTATGAACTTTCAAAACATCTTGGTGGTGTGCGTGGGCAATATCTGCCGCTCCCCCACCGGCGAGCGGCTGCTGCAGGGCTACCTGAAACACGGCCAACGCGTTTCTTCAGCCGGTGTCGGCGCCCTGGTCGGTTCGGCCGCCGATGCCCAAGCCGCAGCCGTGGCCGCCGGACACGGCGTTTCTCTGGCCGGTCATCGCGCACGCCAGCTGACGGCCGAATTATGCGACGCCAACGATCTGATTTTGGTAATGGAGCAGGCGCATATCGGCGCCGTCGGCAACATCTCCCCTTCGGCACGCGGCAAAGTGATGCTGTTCGGCCAATGGTTGGCCAAACAGGAAATTGCCGACCCCTACCGCCAAAGCGACGATATGTTCCGCCTGACTTACCGACAAATCGACGAAGCCGCCCGCCTGTGGGCCGACAAGCTGAACCGTACCCGATAATCCAAACCGCTACTTGAGATGCCCGACATGAGCAATCCTTCTCTGCCAAACAACAACACAGCCGATAACGAAGAAATCGATCTGCACAAACTGCTGGGTACCCTCTGGTTCCACAAATACAAAATCATCAGCGCCGCCGTTTTGGGCGCGCTTTTGGCCGGGGCTTATGCCTTCGGCAGCGCCCCCGTCTATCAGGCCGACGCCCTGCTGGAAATTGAAAGCCGGCAAGCCGGCGTATTGGGTGATCTGGAAAATTTGCTCGGCAACGGTTCCGTAACCCAAACGGACGGAGAAATCGAGCTGATCAAATCGCGTTTGGTGCTCGGCCGCACCGTGCGTGCCTTAAACCTCGAATACGACATCCGGCCGCGTTACACCCCGCTAATCGGCCATCTGGCCGCCAACCTCGCCGGCGAAGAGCCGCCCGTTTTAAAGATTGAATCGTTTTTGGTGAAAACCGAGTGGTTGAACGAAGCGTTTGTCTTGCGGCTCGAAGACAAAGTCCATTTCACCCTGAAAGACCCGGACGGCCAGACCCATCAAGGCCAGATCGGCAAGCCGCTGCAATTCGGCAGCAACCGGCTAACCGTACAGCAGGCGCTGGCCCAACCCGGACAGGAGTTTACCCTGCGCCGCCGTTCCTTTTTGGCCTCGGTCGAACAGTTGAAGGACAATTTGTCCGCCTCCGCCAAGGGCAAAAACAGCCCGATCATCGGTTTGTCTTACCAAGATACCGATCCCCAACGCGCCCAGCAGGTGTTGAATGCCGTACTGGAGCATTACGCCCTGCAAAACAAAGAGCAGGAAACCCAGATTGCCGCCAACGGCCTGCAATTCATCCAGCAAGAATTACCGGGTCTGAAACGTGAGCTGGAGCAGGCGGAAGACAAACTGAATGCCTACCGCATCCGTCACGGCTCGCTGGATATCCCGCAAGAGGCCAAGGGTACTTTGGAGAGCCTGAGCAAAATCGAAATGCAGATGACCGATTTGCGCACCGAACAAGCCGGGCTGGCCGAGCTGTATACCGCCGAACACCCCGCCATGCGTGCGGTGGCCGACAAACTGAAAGTGCTGGAAAACGCCAAGGCCGCCATCAATGCCCAAATCAGCCGCCTGCCGGAAATCCAGCAGGAAATCATCCGCCTCTCGCGCGATGTCGAAATCAACCGCGCCATTTATGTGCAGCTGCTCAACAAACAGCAGGAGTTGGATATTCTGAAAGCCAGCTCCGCCGGCAGCGTGCGCATTGTCGATACCGCCATGACGGCCGAGCTGCCGGTGAAACCCAAACGCCCCGTCATCGTCCTGCTCGGCTTGATGCTCGGCGGGCTGTTGGCTTCAGGCTTTTATCTGATGCGTTCCGCCCTGCACCGCGGTATCAAATCGCAGGATGAAATCCAGCTGCTGGGGCTGAATGTTTACGCCTCCATCCCCTTTTCCGAAATCCAGCGCAAGCGCGACAAAATCCTGCAGGCGCTCAAACGCAACAAAGATGTCCGTTCCGACACCCTGCTGGCCTTTGAAGACCCGAGCGATGTCGCCGTCGAGGCGCTGCGCGCCCTGCGCACCACCCTGTTTTTCAGCATCATGGATTCGGCCAACAACATCCTCACCGTTTCCGGCCCGGCGCCCGGCGTCGGCAAGTCCTTTGTTTCCTCCAATCTGGCCGCGGTGATGACGCAGGCCGAAAAACGGGTATTGGTGGTGGACGCCGACATGCGCAAAGGCTATCTGCACGAGATGATGGGCGGCCGCGCCGAACACGGTCTGTCCGAAATTCTGGCCGGACAACTCACTTTCTCCGATGCCGTGCAGCCGGTAAAAGACGGGCGCATCCATTTCATCAGCCGCGGCAGCATCCCCGACAACCCCTCCGAACTGCTGCACCGTTCCAAACTGGCCGAATTTATGAGCTGGGCCGGCCGGCATTACGACTATGTTTTGCTGGATACCCCGCCCATTTTGGCCGTTACCGACGCCGCCGTTCTCGCTCAGCACAGCGGCACCACCCTGCTGGTGGCCCGTTTTGGCGAAACCTCGCTGGACGAATTGCAGGAAAGCATCATCCGCTTCCGACACAACAATGTCAGCATCAGCGGCGCCGTCCTCAACGGTGTACGGCGCACCGCCGAAACCTACGGCCGCTACGGCACCTATAGCACCTACAGCAATAAATACGGCGGCAATTGATTTGCTTCAGGCTGCCCGAAAGCTTTTCAGGTAGCCTGCCAAGCAACAAGCCTGTGTCTGCAACAGCTTTATTTTACGAAGGAATCCGCCATGGGAATTTTAGACTCCGTCCTCAACAACGCCCTGTCCTCCATTGCCGGCGGCAACGGCGGCAGCCAAAACCAAGCCCTGCAGCTGGCCATGCAGCTGATCGAACAAAACGGCGGCCTCGGCAAATTGCTTCAGCAATTGCAACAGGGCGGCTTGGGCGATATTTTACAAAGCTGGATCGGCCAAGGCGGCAACCAAGCCGTCAGCGCCAAGCAGCTTGAATCCGCTTTAGGTGTTGATTTAGAGCAGGCTGCCCGGCAAGTCGGTTTGGATCGCCATCAAGCCGGCGATTTGTTGTCGCAATACCTGCCCCAAATCATCGACGGCCTCACCCCGAACGGCACCGCCGCCGATGCCGACGGATTCGGTTTGGACGATATCGCCCGCCTTTTGATGCAGAACTTCCTGAAATAAACCCTTGCTTCCTTTTTATCCCAAGCTGCCTGAAAGCGGTAGGCCATACCGTTTTCAGGCAGCCTGAACCGCTCCCTCCATTACACCGCCAACATCATGACCAGCGCATCCGCCCCCATTTCCCCCGGCCTCAAAGCCACCGTCCTGTCCGAAGCCCTGCCCTATATCCGCCGCTTTGCCGGTGCCACCGTCGTCATCAAATACGGCGGCAACGCCATGACCGAGCCGCATTTGAAAGAAGGCTTTGCCAAAGACGTAATCCTGCTCAAACTGGTGGGCATCAATCCGGTGGTGGTGCACGGCGGCGGCCCGCAAATCAACGAAATGCTGCAAAAAGTGGGCAAAGAAGGCGTGTTCGTACAAGGCATGCGCGTTACCGACAGCGAAACCATGGACATTGTCGAAATGGTGCTCGGCGGCCACGTGAACAAAGAAATCGTCTCCCTGCTCAACCAAAACGGCGGCAAGGCCGTGGGCATCAGCGGGCGCGACAGCCACTGCATCCGCGCCAAAAAGCTGTTCATCAACACCCCCGAGCGCAACGGTGTCGACATCGGCCAGGTCGGCGTGGTGGAAAGCATAGACGTGTCCCTCATCCGCGGGCTGATCGAGCACGACTACATTCCCGTTATCGCCCCCATCGGCGTCGGCCGTCACGGCGAAGCCTTCAACATCAATGCCGATCTGGTGGCCGGCCGGCTGGCCGAAGAATTGAAGGCGGAAAAACTGGTGATGATGACCAACATCAGCGGCGTGCTGGACAAGGCCGGCAATCTGCTCACCAAGCTCACGCCCGAGCGCATCGACGAATTGGTGGCCGACGGCACCCTCTACGGCGGCATGCTGCCGAAAATCAGCTCCGCCATCGAAGCCGCCACCCACGGCGTCAACGCCGTCCACATCATCGACGGCCGCGTGCTGAACGCCCTGCTGCTGGAAATTTTTACCGATCAAGGCATCGGCTCGATGATTCTCGGCAAAAAACCGGCAGCGGAATAAAACGGTTTGCCGGCGACCGGCCAAAAAACAGAAGCGGATAATCGGTACGGCTTGCGCTGATTATCCGCTCTGTGTTGTTTTTAATCGGCCATATATGTACAACGGGACAATCCATACCAAGCCGTACCGCTCAGGCAGCCAAACTAGCCCGCTTTGTCCTCCGCAAACAAATCCCGATCAAACAAGTCCGGTTCGCTCTGCCGCATGGCGCAATCCAACTTCACATCTTCCTTGACCACACAACAGCAAGGCAAAATCTCGCCGGGAGCCAAAAAAGCCAGCGGCAGCTCGCGATAGCCCACGTTGCCGGCCAACAGCTTGAGCCGGCACGAGCCGCAATAGCCGCTGCGGCACTGGTACTCGACTTCATGGCCGGTACGTTCCAAAGCCTCCAGCAAGGTCTCCCCCTGCTGCAGGTAAAAAGCGGTACTGCGCGTGGTGATCAAAGGCATAACAGAACAAAACTTCAGAGAACAAAAAGCATCGGCCGCATTGTGACACACTTATTCAAACAAACAGGCTACCTGAACATGTGATTGCCTTTCAGGTAGCCTGTTTCGCCGCGGGCGGCTTACAGCTCGAAATCGCCCAAATCTTCGGCACTCACTTCGGCATCAATCTGCCCGACCAGGTAGGAGGAAATCTCCACCTCCTGCGGGGCTACCTGAACATTATCCGAGGTCAGCCAAGTGTTGATCCACGGAATCGGATTTTGGTTGGCTCCTTCGAAAGCCGGTGCCAAACCCACCGCCTGCATGCGCAGATTGGTGATGTATTCCACATATTGGCTGAGAATTTCTTTATTCAGGCCGATCATGGAGCCGTCTTTAAACAAATACTCGGCCCATTCTTTCTCTTGGGCGACCGCCGTTTTGAACAATTCGATGCACTCGCCTTCCAGCTCCGCCGCGATTTCGGCCATTTCCGCATCGTCGGTGCCGCTCTTCATCAGATTCAGCATGTGTTGGGTGCCGGTGAGGTGCAGGGCTTCGTCGCGGGCAATCAGCTTGATGATTTTGGCATTGCCTTCCATCAGTTCGCGTTCGGCAAAGGCAAACGAGCAGGCAAACGACACATAAAAACGGATGGCCTCCAGCACATTCACGCACATCAGGCACAGATACAGCTTTCTCTTCAGCTCGCGCTTGCTGACGGTAACGGTTTCGCCGCCCACCCGGTGCTGTCCTTCGCCCAAGAGGTTGTAATATTGGGTGTATTCGATCAAATCGTCGTAATAGCAGGCAATGTCTTCGGCGCGGGCGATGATGTACCGGTTTTGCACGATATCGTCGAACACCACCGCGGGATCATTGACGATATTGCGGATAATGTGGGTGTAGCTGCGCGAATGGATGGTTTCGCTAAAACTCCAGGTTTCAATCCAGGTTTCCAGTTCGGGAATCGACACCAAGGGCAGCAGCGCCACATTGGGGCTGCGTCCCTGAATCGAATCGAGCAGGGTTTGGTATTTCAGATTGCTGATGAAAATGTGTTTTTCGTGCTCGGGCAGGTTTTGGTAGTCGATGCGGTCGCGCGAAACGTCGATTTCTTCCGGCCGCCAGAAAAACGACAGCTGTTTTTCAATCAGCTTTTCGAAAATCTCGTATTTCTGCTGGTCGTAACGCGCCACATTCACTGGCTGCCCGAGAAACATCGGCTCCAGCAAAGCATTGTTTTTTTCTTTGCTGAAAGTGCTGTATTGCATCACAAGGTGTTCGCAGGACATTTTATTTCTCTAGTAATAAATTTTAAAAAACAAAACTTATTTCTTATCTGCATAATTATTCTTTTGGTTATCTTCTAGAGTAACCCTCAAACCTTCACTATATTGCCTTCGCTCAGTAATATCAGCTTCCGTTTCTCTAGTCCCTTTTAAACTATCATCTGGTATATTACTATTTTCCCTATTCGGCAACGCTGGTGGAATTGGATTCTTTTTTGTCATAATCACCTTAAATTTAAAACCTAAATAAAAACAATGAAAGGCATGATAAAAGTATAAATATTAATGCATACTGCATGTTCGGATATACTAGTCTTAATTTTCCCTGCTTCTCTTTTATCTTCATATCTATAAAATTAATAGCATTTTGATAATATTTTATTAACTCATATTTATACTCAGTCGAGTTACTTTCTCCCGTTTCCTCGAGCGCTAACCTTAAATCTGCCAATCTTCTACTTTCTATAAAGGAAAGAGATAATAGAATTTTGTTGACTGCAAGAAAGCTAAACAATGAAGCAAACATTAGACAGACAATAAAAAACCATGAAAGTAAATCAATATACTCTAAAGGATAGTTGAATCTTAATTTCTCACTTAGTGAACTTGAAATTACTGTAAAAAAACCAGCAATGAAAATTGAAATGAGTAATAAATATTTACTAGCCTTTTCATCTACATCTTTGAGGGTTTGAATATAAATATTATACTCATTCATCAAAGCAGTTAAAGTAACATCATATTTTCTAGACCAATCAGTTAAGTCTTGGTTTTCTCCATCACTAGAATTATCTAGAACTTTTATCTCCATTTCTTCAGCCATAACTTATCCCTCTATTCATAATGGTTTCAGATGGTCTTAAAAGCTAACAGCTGCCTGAAAATATTGCCGAGAAAATTAAATTTTACACGCCCCGCCGGCACAGCCGTCGTCCTGCAAATCCACCTGGGTATCGTCGGCGCCGTCGCGGGTGTTGTGGTAATACAGGGTTTTGAGGCCGAATTTGTAGGCGGTGAGCAGGTCTTTGAGCATCTGCTTCATCGGCACTTTGTGGCCTTCGAATTTGGCCGGGTCGTAAGAAGTGTTGGCCGAAATCGCCTGATCGACAAACTTCTGCATAATGCCCACTAGTTTCAGGTAGCCCTCGTTATTGGGCATCTGCCACAGGGTTTCGTATCGGTCTTTCAAGCGCTCGAATTCGGGCACCACTTGTTTGAGAATGCCGTCTTTGGAAGCTTTCACCGACACCAGGCCGCGCGGCGGCTCGATGCCGTTGGTGGCGTTGGCAATCTGCGAGCTGGTTTCGCTGGGCATCAGCGCGGTGAGGGTGGAGTTGCGCAGACCGTGTTGCAGGATATCGGCGCGCAGCCCCTCCCAATCCAAGTGCAAAGGCTCGTTGCAAATGCCGTCGAGGTCTTTTTTGTAGGTGTCGATGGGCAGCTTGCCTTGGGCATAGGTCGTTTCGTGAAACAGCGGGCAGGGGCCGAATTCTTTGGCCAGATTCACCGAGGCTTTGAGCAGATAATATTGAATCGCCTCAAATGTGCGGTGGGTCAGGCTCAGGGCGGCCGGGTCGCTATAACGGGTGCCGTTTTTGGCCAGATAGTAGGCGAAATTGATCACCCCCACGCCCAAGGTGCGGCGGTTCATGGTGGCCATCTGCGCCGCCTTGATCGGGTAGTCTTGGTAATCGAGCAAGGCGTCCAGCGCGCGCACCGCCAAATCGGCCAAGCCTGCCAACTCGTCCAGGCTTTCCAGGGTGCCCAGATTAAAGGCCGACAAGGTGCACAGGGCGATTTCGCCGTTTTCGTCGTTGATGTCGTTCAGCGGTTTGGTGGGCAGCGCAATTTCCAGGCACAGATTGGACTGGCGCACCGGTGCCACGGCGGGATCAAAGGGGCTGTGGGTGTTGCAGTGATCGACGTTTTGAATATAGATGCGGCCGGTGCCGGCGCGCTCCTGCATCAGCAAGGAGAACAAATCGGTGGCGGATACCACGCGCTTGCGGATGGAAGGGTTTTGCTCGTATTGGGTGTAGAGGCGTTCGAATTCGTCCTGATCGGCAAAAAAGGCATCGTAGAGGCCGGGCACTTCGTGCGGCGAAAACAGGGCGATGTCACCGCCTTTAATCAAACGGGTGTAGAGCAGGCGGTTGATTTGCACGCCGTAGTCGAGATGACGCACGCGGTTGTCTTCCACGCCGCGGTTGTTTTTCAGCACCAAGAGGCTTTCCACTTCGATGTGCCACAAGGGATAGAACAGCGTGGCCGCGCCGCCGCGCACCCCGCCTTGGGAGCAGGATTTCACGGCGGCCTGAAACATTTTGAAGAAGGGAATGCAGCCGGTGTGCTGGGCTTCGCCGCCGCGGATTTCGCTGCCCAGGCCACGGATGCGGCCGGCGTTGATGCCGATGCCGGCGCGTTGCGAAACATATTTCACAATCGCGCTGGTGGTGGCGTTGATGGAATCCAGGCTGTCGTCGCATTCAATCAACACGCAGCTTGAAAACTGGCGCGTAGGCGTGCGCACGCCCGACATAATCGGCGTAGGCAGGGAAATTTTGAAGGTGGAAACGGCATCGTAAAAGCGTTTCACATAATCCAGGCGGGTGGCTGGCGGATATTTGGCAAACAGGCACATGGCCACCAAGATATACAAAAACTGCGGCGTTTCGTAGATTTGGCGGCTCACCCGGTTTTGCACCAGATATTTGCCTTCCAGCTGCTTGACCGCGCCGTAGGAGAAGGTCATGTCGCGTTCGTGGTCGATATAGGCGTTGAGTTCGTCGAACTCTGCGCGGCTGTAATCTTCAAGGATGTGGCGGTCGTATTTGCCGGCGGCCGTGAGTTTGGCCACATGGTCGTAGAGGTGGGGCGGGTCGAACTCGCCGTAGGCGATTTTGCGCAAGTGGAACACTGCCAAGCGCGCCGCCAGATATTGGTAGTCCGGCGTTTCGGGAGAAATCAAATCCGCCGCCGCCTTGATGATGGTTTCGTGGATGTCGTCGGTGCGGATGCCGTTGTAAAACTGGATGTGGGATTTGAGCTCCACCTGCGATACCGACACATTCTGCAGGCCGGATGCGGCCCAAGTGATCACACGATGGATTTTATACAAATCAATCGGCTCCAAACGGCCGTCGCGTTTGGTCACTTTCATGTTGGCGGTATCGTTCATGGCACGGCTTCCCTATAAATTTCTGCAAAGAAGCACACCGGTAACAGTGTGCTGGTGATTTTATGTAGACGGGTGCAATAGTACGGAAATTTGCCGGCCGGCGGAAGACTTGCCAAAGCCGGCAATTTTTGTATGCGGGCAAATTTGCCCATAAGTAAATGTTTATTTGGCACATAAAAATCCCCGCCGGACGGCGGGGCAAGTGCGGGCTACCTGAACTCCTTTACCGCCATTTTGAGGTAGTAAAACATCGACCACAGCGTCAAAACGGCAGCAATCAACATCAGGACATTGCCCAGCCAGATAAAGTTCCAGCCCTGCTCGGGCCAGCTTTCCAGCAGCAGCAGGGTGATGGCCGCCATTTGGGCGGCGGTTTTGAATTTGCCGATGGTGGCCACCGCCACGCTGCTGCGCTTGCCCAATTGCGCCATCCATTCGCGCAGGGCGGAAATGGTGATTTCGCGGCCGATGATGATCATGGCGTAAATCGCCCACGTGCGCTCCAACTTCACCAGCAAAATCAGTGCCACCGCCACCATCAGCTTGTCTGCCACCGGATCGAGAAAAGCACCGAAATCGGAAGTCTGCTGCCAACGGCGGGCCAAAAAGCCGTCGAACCAGTCGGTTACTGCGGCCAAAACAAAAATAAAGGCCGCACTCCAATTGACGAACTGCATTTCCACCCGCCACGTACCCGGCAGATAAAACAGGGCGGTAAACAGAGGAATCATCAGAATCCGCGACCAAGTGAGCAGAATGGGGATATTCCAAGACATAATGTTTTCCGACGGATCAGGCTGGGTGCCGGCCGTCCGCAATACTCAAAATCAATCTTGCAACCGGATACGGCCAAACGTTTCAGCCGGCCTTCAGCCGTGCAGCGTTGCATAAATTTTCTCGGCCAAGGCCCGGCTGATGCCTTCGGTTTGCGCCAAATCGTCCACACTCGCGGCCTGAATGCCGCGCAGGCCGCCGAAGCGGGTGAGCAGGCTGCGACGGCGCTTGGGACCGATGCCGGGAATCTCCGCCAGCGCAGATGTGGTGCGTGCCTTGCCGCGTTTGCGGCGGTGGCCGCTGACGGCAAAACGGTGCGATTCGTCACGCACGGTTTGCAGCAGGTGCAAAGCGGGATGGTGCGGGGGCAGCTTCATCTCCGTATCCAGATGCGGGATGATCAGCTCCTCCAAGCCGGCTTTGCGCTCCGGCCCCTTGGCAATGCCCACAATCGGCAGGGCCATGCCCAATTCGCGCCATACCTGCTGCGCCATCGCCACCTGCCCTTTGCCGCCGTCGATGAGCACCAAATCGGGCCGGCGGCCGTCTTCTTCGCTGCCGGCGGCCAATTTGCCGTAACGGCGGGTTAATACTTCGCGCATGGCGGCATAATCGTCTCCCGCCTTGGCGGCGGCGATATTGTAGCGGCGGTATTGGTCGGGGCGCATGTCCTGCCGTTCATACACCACGCAGGAAGCCACCGCGGCTTCGCCCTGGGTGTGGCTGATGTCGAAACATTCGATGCGGTTCAAATCTTCGGCGGGCATGTCCAGCAACTCGGCCAGCGCGGCCACGCGCTGCGCCTGGTTCTGGTTTTGCTGCACATGCTGGCGGATGGCGAGCAAGGCATTTTGTTCGGCCATGTTCAGCCAAACCCTGCGCTCGCCCACGGTTTTCGATACAAACTGAATCTGCCGCCCCTGCTCTTCGTTCATCGCAGCCTGCAGGCTTTCAGGCAGCCTGAAATTGCTGATGACCACATCGGGCTTGTCTTTGCCCAAATAATGTTGTGCGGCAAAGGCTTCGCCGTAGGAGGCCGGGTCTTCTTCAAGGTGGTGGCGGGTATCGGGGAAAAAACTTTTGTCGCCCACCCGCCGGCCGCCGCGGATGCTCACCCAATGGACGCACACGCCGCCCTGCTCCGCCGCCAAAGCCAAGATGTCGATGTTGTGCGGATTATGCGGGTTTTTGCTGTCGATAAACTGCTGGCTCTGCACCGTGCCCAAGGCCTGGATTTGGTCGCGGTAGCGGGCGGCCTGTTCGAAATCGAGCGCGGCAGCGGCCTGCTGCATTTTTTCCGTGAGCATCTGCAGCAGCTGGTCGGTGCGGCCGTTGAGGAAAGTAACCGCCTCCGCCACGCTTTCCCGATAGGCTTCCCGAGAAATGTGGCCGACGCAGGGGCCGGAGCAGCGTTTGATCTGATACAGCAGGCAGGCGCGGTCGCGGTGGGCAAACACGCTGTCTTCGCAGGTGCGCAGCAAAAACACTTTCTGCAATATCTGTATGCTGTCGCGCACCGCATAGCCGTTGGGATACGGCCCGAAATACTGGTTGGGCTTTTTCAGGCTGCCGCGGTAATACGCCAGTTGCGGAAACTCGTGCCCGCTCAGCATCAGATACGGGTAGCTTTTGTCGTCGCGAAACAGGATATTGTATTTGGGCGACAAGGCCTTGATGAAGTTGTTCTCCAGAATCAGCGCTTCGGTTTCCGAGCGGGTGGCGCTCACCTCAATCGAGGCCACTTGGCCCACCATCAGGGCGATGCGCGGCGAGAGGTCGTTTTTCTGGAAATAACTGCCCACCCGCCGTTTCAGATTCACTGCTTTGCCGACATACAAAACCTGCCCGTCTTTATCGAGAAAACGATAAACGCCGGGCAGGTTGGGCAGGTTTTTCAGGTAGCCGGCCACATCGAAAGCCGGCGCGCCCTGATTCTTACCTGGTGCCGCATCCAAACCGCAACCGATCACTGGCAGTAGGTGTTGACGTTGTTCTGATACTGCTGAACCAGTTGCTCGCGGTTTTCCACGCGCGCGGTTTGGGCGTATTGCAGATTGAGTTTGGCCACGTTGCAGTTGCTGGCTTTGGTGGCTTCGTTCTGCTCGCGCACTTTGCGGTTTTCCTCTTCCAGCTTTCTGGATTCTTCTTCGGCCACGCGGTTGGCGGCGGCGCGCAGATCGGCAGCGGAAATTTCACCTTGGCTGCCCTGAATCTGCGGCAGTTGGTTTTGCTGCTGGCCGGCCGGCGCGGCGGCGGGGCGGCTGGTTTGCGTGCGCACGTTCACGATATTGCTGCTTTCCGGACGCAGATTGCGCGGCACGTCGGAATAAGTGCTCACCCCGCGCTCGTTGCGCCAGTTGTACACGTCTTCCGCCATCAGCTGGCCGGAGCCGAGCAGCAAAACGGCGCATAAAGCCGAAAGCGATGTTTTTTTATTCATATTCTTCATGTCTGTTTTCCCCAATGAATCCGGTTGATAAACGGCTGCCATTCTACTGCAACTGCGGCGTCCCTGTCATGCCCGCATACGGTTATCCGCCCCGGCGTTTACTCGAAGCAGACAATTTTGCTACAATGCCGCCGCATCATTGACCCCCGCAAGAAGGTTTGATTATGCGCATCGTCGAAAAAGCTTATACCTTTGATGACGTATTGCTGGTTCCGGCACACTCACAAGTCCTCCCCAAAGACGTCAGTCTCAAAACCCCGCTCACCCGCGGCATCTCTCTCAATCTCCCCTTGGTGTCCGCCGCCATGGACACCGTTACCGAAGCCCGCTTGGCCATCTCCATGGCGCAGGAAGGCGGCATCGGCATCATCCACAAAAACATGAGCATCGAACGCCAAGCGCTGGCGGTGGCCAAAGTGAAACGCCACGAAAGCGGCGTGGTGAAAGACCCGGTCACCATCGCGCCCGATATGCTGATCGGCGATTTGCTGCACATGCGCGCGCAACGCAAACGCAAAATGTCCGGCCTGCCGGTGGTGGAAAACGGCAAAGTGGTCGGCTTGGTGACCAACCGCGACCTGCGTTTCGAAACCCGCTTGGATTTGCCGGTTTCCGCCATCATGACCCCGCGCGCCGACTTGGTGACCGTTTGCGAAGGCACCAGCATCGAAGACGCCCGCGAGCTGATGCACCGCCACAAAGTCGAGCGCGTTTTGGTATTGAATGCCCAAGACGAACTCAAAGGCCTGATCACGGTAAAAGACATCGTCAAAACCACCGAATTTCCCAATGCCAATAAAGACAGCGACGGCCGTTTGCGCGTGGGCGCCGCCGTGGGCGTGGGCAAAGAAACCGACGGGCGGGTGGCCGCCTTGGTGGCCGCCGGTGTGGACGTGATTGTGGTGGACACCGCCCACGGCCACAGCCAAGGCGTACTGGACCGCGTGCGCTGGGTGAAACAACACTTCCCGCACGTGCAGGTGGTGGGCGGCAACATTGCCACCGCGCAAGCCGCCCGCGATTTGGCGGCCGCCGGCGCCGATGCCGTGAAAGTGGGCATCGGTCCCGGCTCCATCTGCACCACCCGCATCGTGGCCGGCGTGGGTGTCCCCCAGCTGACCGCCATCCACAATGTTGCCGAAGCCCTGAAAGGCACCGGTGTGCCGCTGATTGCCGACGGCGGCATCCGCTTCTCCGGCGACGTGGCCAAAGCCTTGGCCGCCGGCGCTTCCACCGTGATGCTGGGCGGCATGTTTGCCGGCACCGATGAAGCGCCCGGCGAAATCGAGCTTTACCAAGGCCGCTCCTACAAATCTTACCGCGGCATGGGCTCGCTCGGTGCCATGAGCCAAGGTTCGAGCGACCGCTACTTCCAGGACAAGCAGGACAGCGCCGACAAATACGTGCCCGAAGGCATCGAAGGCCGCGTGCCCTACAAAGGCCCGATTGTGCAGATTATCCACCAGCTGGTGGGCGGCCTGCGCTCCAGCATGGGGTATTTGGGCTGCGCCAGCATTGCCGATATGCACGCCAAAGCCGAATTTGTGGAAATCACCTCCGCCGGCATGAGCGAATCCCACGTGCACGACGTGCAAATCACCAAAGAGGCGCCGAATTACCACCGCTGATTCACCAGCCGGTGATCAACCTCATAAAACGGGCTACCTGAAAGGAAAGTTCCTTTCAGGTAGCCTTTGTTTTGGTCGGGATTCTTTTCCGGCCGGCGCCTGCAGACTCATACCCGGCAACCTTGTGGATAAAATCTCAGAAGTTGAAAACCAAGCCTACTTCACCGGAACGCAGCTGCCTTCCACCTGACACGGGCGGCAGCTTGCCCGTTCGTGATAGCTGACAGCCAACTTGATGAGTGCCGCTTCCGCATCAGCCGTCCACTTGGAATCGGGGATTTGTGCCACAAAGAAATTCACGGTGCGCTCAGCGGGAAAATACACCGCCCGTTCCTCCCTGCCGTTGGCGTGGCCGTAAAAGCGCCACAATTCACCGCGCACACCGTTGCGGGCAGCCACGGTGCGCAGCCTCTCGGCCCGTATCCGGGTACCGTCGGCGGCATACATGGCCAATACGTCGTTTACCTGATTTTTAATGGCTTCTTCAGATGACATACCGTCCGTTCGTGCGGCGGATCGGGTATAGAGCAGCACGCCGGGCAGCACGCCCTCTTGAAGCGGCAGAAAAGCCATGCCCACGCCGTGCCGGGCCAGCAGGCGGTTGTCCATGCGCCAACCCGCCGGCGCTTCAAAGCCGTAACAATGATCGGAGCCGTAAACATAGCCGGCAGCCAAAGGCGAAGCAGAAAGCACACTGCTCGTCAACAGGGCAGACAAGGCAAACAGACGCAACTTCATACACCACTCCTCTCATGCTAAAAATAAAGCAGGCGGCCGGTTCGGATAGCCCGGCCTATGGTCAGTATAACAAAACCGTCAGGTCCATGATGTCCCATAATTCAAGGGCGGATGCGGACCCTATGCTCCGCCGGCTTGGCTTTGGCCATCGGCACCGGCGGCAGCCGCCACCCGGCCAACAGCTGATTCAACCGGTTGAGCTTGCTTTTGCGCACCGGCTTACCGAGCATCACCGGCGCATTCAAAGCAAAACGGCGGCGGGCAAACAGAAAATTCACGCATTCCTGCACCAACATCTGACTGCCGGCAAAACGGATTTCCGTGACGCTGGTCAGCAAGCCGCTGCCTTTTGCATAGCTGCCGTCCGGCTTCAGGCGGTAGCGGTTTTTCTTCGCCCAAGCCTGAAACTCCGGGCTGTGTTCGGCATCGGACGGCACATCGATGGCTAAAACCGGATAATCACGTACGGCACGCTCTGACATGACCCACATCATAAGGAAACCGGGCACACTGCCGACAACTGCGCCGACCCCAATGGCGATTAAAAAAGAATAAGAATTCATCGTGATGCTGTCTATTCAGGCGGCGTTTAAGCCGCCTTGTTGTTGCCATCAAGCCGGCAACAGAGCCTCAATGTCGGCCGCCAACTCTTCCGGTGCCACACTCGGGGCGAAACGGGCCACCACCTCGCCCTCACGGCTCACCAAAAATTTGGTGAAATTCCACTTGATGTCGCTGCCCTCCCGCTTTTCGCCCAAAGAAGCCAGGCGGATGAGCAGGTCTTTAAAGGCGGCATTACCGCGGTCTTCCGGCTGCTGCTGTTTCAGGTAGCCGTACAAAGGATGCGTATTTGGGCCGTTCACATCAATTTTTTCAAATACGGGGAATTGCGTACCGAAACGGGCCTGGCAGATTTGAGCGATTTCGCCGCTGTCTTCGGGAGCCTGATTACGGAACTGGTTGCAGGGGAAGTCCAAAATCTCCAAACCGCGGCTGTGGTATTGCTCATGCAGCTTTTGCAAAGCATCATACTGCGGCGTCAGGCCGCAACGGGTGGCGGTATTGACGATTAACAGAACACGGCCGCGATAGCGGCCCAAATCCACCGTTTGTCCTTTTGCATCGGATACGCTGAAATCGTAAACAGTAGTCATCATTATTCCTCCATACATTAACATAACAGAGCAAACATTATGGTCAACAAAAGTGCCGCCTGCAATATGCAGGCGGCACGCGACAAATGCGGTGATTTGTTTCTTCTATTATATTTATTTGCGCAGACCCAGACGGGTAATCACATTGCGGTAAGTATCGGCGTCGGTGCGGCGCAGGTAGGCCAGCAGACGGCGGCGGGCGCTCACCATTTTCAACAGGCCGCGGCGGCTGTGGTGGTCTTTGGGGTTGGCTTTGAAGTGGGGGGTCAGGTCGTTGATGCGGAAAGTCAGCAACGCGATCTGCACTTCAGAAGAACCGGTATCGCCTTCTTTGCGTTGGAAATCTTTAACGATTTGTGCTTTTTGTTCTACGGACAATGCCATGATGAAAACTCCGAAAAATCTGCCTTGCGGCGGGACAAGTTGGCTGAGCGCAAACCCTGGCCAACTCCAATGACTTCCTGTTTATCCGAAAACAGGACGGCGGATTATGCCACGGATGAAAACAAAAGGCCAGCTGAAAAGCCGTCCCGCCCATAGAAACGGGCCGTTGCTGTCGCGTATGGCACACAATGTCTCAGGCGGTGGCGATGCGCTGGCGCATCTGTTCAAACAGACAAACCGTGGCGGCCATTGCCACATTCAGCGATTCGGTGGCGCCGGGCATGGGAATGTGCACCAAACCGTCGGCCGCCTCCTGCATGGCCGGGCTGATGCCGCTGCCTTCGTTGCCGAACAGCCAAGCCGTCGGCATGTGCAGGCGGCAGTCATACAAAGAAACGCTGTCCGCATGCAGGGCGGTGGCCAGCAAAGGCACGCGGCAATACTGCCGCCAAGCCGGCAAATCGATGCCGCCGTGCAACTGCAGCAGAAAATGGGCGCCCATGCCGGCGCGCAGCACTTTGGGCGACCACACATCGGCGCAGCCTTTGTCCAACACCACCTGTTTAATGCCCGCCGCCGCCGCGCTGCGCAGAATGGTGCCGATATTGCCGGGATCCTGTATCCGCTCCAACACCACGCAATCGGCTCCGCCGTCGAAAACCCGAGCGGGCGGCAAGGTGATCAGGGCGGTGATTTCTTCGGCGTCGGTGAGGCTGGTGATTTTCCGCAAAGCTTCGCCGCCCACCCGCACCACGCCGTCTGCCGGCAGGCGGGCCAACAAAGCCGAGGTTTCCGGATGAGGGCAACGGTGTGCCGGCACATAGACTTTCAGCGGCCGGATACCGTTGTCCAGACAGGCCGACAACAAATGCGCCCCCTCTACCACGGCCTGCCCGTGCTGGCGGCGGGCACGACCGCTTTGCAGCAGTTTGGCCAAGTGTTTTAAAGCGGGGTTTTGGGCGGAGGAGAGCATATTCATGGCGGCGAATCATAACAGGCGCGGCGGTTTTCAGGTAGCCTGCCGATCGGGCTACCTGAAGCCGGGAGGCATGCTAAAATGCACGCCGGTTTTGTTTTGGATTCTTGAAGCACGGTATGAGCACTGCTGCCGACATCGAAGCGCTGTTGCCGCAAACCCAATGCCGCCAATGCGGATTTGACGGCTGCGCACCCTATGCCGCCGCCATGGCCGCAGGCGAAGCGGGCATCCATCTGTGCCCGCCCGGCGGCGAAACCGTGATGCGCGAACTGGCCGCCCTGCTCGGCGTCCCGCCGCGCCCGCTCGAGCAGGCAGACAAAGCCGCCGCCCCCAAAGTGCTGGCCTATATCGACGAAACCGCCTGCATCGGCTGCACCGCCTGCATCAAAGCCTGCCCGGTGGACGCCATCATGGGTGCATCTAAGCAGATGCACACCGTATTGGCCGGCGAATGTACCGGCTGCGAACTGTGCCTGCCGCCCTGCCCGGTGGACTGCATCGAACTGCATCCGGTGCCGGATGCCTTTCTGCCCCGTGCCCGGCCGGAACGCCGCGCCGCCGCCGCCCACGCCCAAGCCCGTTACCGGCGCCGCCAAAGCCGCCTGCAGCGGCTGGCCGACGAACGCAACGCCTATTTGGCCGAACGGGCGGCCGCACACCGCGCCCGACAGTCCGCCAATGCCGAGCCTGCCGGCAGCGCAGTCAATCCCGCCGCCCTGATCGCCCAAGCCATGGCCCGCGCCCAAGCCCTGCAAAACCAACGCAGCGTGCCCGGCAACCGCGAGGCCTTCCGCGCGCGCGAAATTGCCGATGCACAAAACAAAGCCGCTTTCCGCCGCGCCCAGCGCGATGTGCGCTACGGCGATGCAGCGCAAAAAGCCGCCGCCATCCGCTATCTGCAGGAACGCAAAGCGGCCGAAGAGCAATCGGCCGGCAAAGCCGGCTGAATCAGGCTACCTGAAAGCCTGTCCATCCCATTCCCGTCCCATCCCCCACGAAGGCCTGCCGACCATGCACACCGCCCTCTCCCATATCCCGCTCAGCGGCTTCACCATCGCCAACGACCGTCCTTTCGTGCTGTTCGGCGGCATGAATGTATTGGAAAGCCGCGAGCTGGCCATGGAAATCGCCGCCGCCTATGTGGAAATCTGCGGCAAACTCGGCATCTCCTATGTGTTCAAAGCCAGCTTCGACAAAGCCAACCGCTCCAGCCTGCATTCTTTCCGCGGCCCGGGTCTGGCCAAAGGCATACAGTGGCTGGCCGACATCAAAGAGCGCTACGGCGTGCCGGTGATTACCGATGTGCACGAGCCCGAGCAGGCTGCGCCCGCCGCCGAAGTGGCCGACATCATCCAACTGCCGGCCTTTCTCAGCCGCCAAACCGATTTGGTGGCGGCCATGGCCAAAACCGGTGCCATTCTGAACATCAAAAAAGCCCAATTCCTCGCGCCGCACGAAATGCGCCACATCATCCGCAAATGCCTGGAAGCCGGCAATCCGCGCATCATTCTCTGCGAGCGCGGCTCGGCATTCGGCTACAACAATCTGGTGGTGGACATGCTCGGTTTCGACATCATGAAACAGATGAACGTGCCCGTCTTTTTCGACGTTACCCACAGCCTGCAGCAACCCGGCGCCCGCAGCGATTCGGCCGGCGGCCGGCGCGAACAAATCGTGACGCTGGCCCGTGCCGGCATGGCGGTCGGTCTGGCCGGCCTGTTTCTCGAAGCCCACCCCGAGCCGGAACAAGCCAAATGCGACGGCCCCTGCGCCCTGCGCCTGAACTGCTTGGAACCCTTCCTCGCCCAATTGAAACGGTTGGACGATTTGGTCAAAGGCTTTGCGCCGCTCGACACCCGTTAAAGCGCCCCGCCGCAGCTGCCCGCCGCCCGAATTTATGGTACAGTCCGCCCTTTGCCCATCCGCCGCCACGGCGCCTTGATTGAGAAAAACACCATGCAGTCTTGGCAGTTACCCGAACACATTGCCGACATCCTGCCCACCACGGCCCGCCAGCTGGAAAGCGCCAAAGAAGCATTATTGGCGCTTTTCCGCGTACACGGCTACGAGCTGGTCAGCCCCCCGCTCACCGAGTACAGCCATTCCCTGCTGGCCGATGCCGACCCCGGTTTGTCATTGAAAACCATCCGCGTGGTCGACCAGCTCAGCGGCCGCCAACTCGGCCTGCGCGCCGACATCACCCCCCAGGTTGCCCGCATCGACGCCCATCTTTTGTCGGCCAACAACGGCATCAACCGCCTGTGCTATGCCGGCACGGTGTTGCACGCCCGCCCCGACGGCGCATTGAGTACGCGCGAGCCGCTGCAGATCGGTGCCGAACTCTACGGCTGCGACGAGGTGGCCGCCGACATCGAATTGATTGATTTGATGCTGAAAAGCCTGGAAGCCGTGCACGTGGGCAAACCCCTGCTGGCCTTGGGTCACATCGGCGTTTTCTACGCCTTGGCTCATGCCGCCGAACTGCCTGCCGCCGATGCCGAAACCCTGCTGGCGCTGATGCAGGACAAAGACACCGCCTCCATTCGCCGTTGGCTGGCTGGCCGGGCGTTACCCGCTGAATACGCTGCCGCGCTGGAATTGCTGCCCGAGCTTTACGGCGGCCGCGAAGTGCTGGCCGCCATGAGCCGCCTGCCCCGGCTGCCGAAAATCGAAAAAGCCCGCGCCACCCTGCAAGCGGTGTGTGACGCTTTTCCCGCCGCCGATATTCACATCGACTTATCCGAATTGCGCGTCGATTCCTACCACACCGGCCTCTTGTTTGCCGCCTACCATGCCGATTGGCCGGACGCGGTGGCGCGCGGCGGCCGCTACAACGGCTTGGGCAAACACTTCGGCCGCGCCCGCCCGGCCACCGGCTTCAGCTTCGATTTGCGCGACGTGGCCGCCTGCCTGCCGCCGGCGCAAAATATGCACCGCATCGCGGTGGCGCATGCCGACGCGGCCGCCGCCCGCGACACCATCGAACGCCTGCGCCGCGAAGGCGAATGCGTGGTGGTGGATTTCGGCGGCGGCATCGGCGCCTGCGGCCGCAAGCTGGTTTGCACCGACGGCTCTTGGCAGGTGGTGGCCGCCGATTAAATATGCTTTCAGGCAGCCCGCTCGTGCCGCAGGCTACCTGAAAGCCAAACACTCTGATTTCACATATTATTTATTTCTTATTTTCAACATAAGGTTGAGCATTATGGCAAAAAACGTAGTCGTCATCGGCGCCCAATGGGGCGATGAAGGCAAAGGCAAAATCGTAGACTGGCTGGCCGAACAAACCGGCGGCGTGGTGCGCTTCCAAGGCGGCCACAACGCCGGCCACACCTTGGTGGTGAACGGCAGGAAAACCATTCTGCGCCTGATTCCCAGCGGCATTCTGCACGAAACGCTGGACTGCTTTATCGGCTCCGGTGTGGTGGTTTCCCCCTCGGCGCTGTTGGGCGAAATCGACGAATTGAACGCCGCCGGCGTAAAAAACGTGGAAGGCCGCCTGAAAATCGCGCCCACCTGCCCGATGATTCTGCCCTACCACATCGCGCTCGACCAAGCCCGCGAAGCCTCGCGCGGCGCCGGCAAAATCGGCACCACCGGCCGCGGCATCGGCCCGGCCTATGAAGACAAAGTGGCCCGCCGCGCCATCCGCATCGGCGATTTGGCCGACATTGGCCGCATCCGCGACAAGCTGAAAGCCAATATCGAACTCTACAATGTGCAGCTGCAACACCTGCACGGCGCCGAGGCGGTCAGCTTTGATGAAGTGATGGCGCATATCCAGGGCGTGAAAGACCGCATTTTGCCGATGGTAGCCGATGTATCGCGCACCCTGTATGAAAAAAACCGAAACGGCGAACGCCTGCTGTTTGAAGGCGCGCAAGGCACGCTGCTGGACATCGACTACGGCACCTACCCCTTTGTGACCTCCTCCAACTGCCTGGCCGGCGCCGCTTCCGCCGGTGCCGGCGTGCCGCCGCAAATGCTGGATTATGTACTCGGCATCGTCAAAGCCTACACCACCCGCGTCGGCTCCGGCCCCTTCCCCACCGAGCTGTTCGACGACATCGGCGCCGGCCTCGCCCAACGCGGCAAGGAATTCGGATCGGTTACCGGCCGCGCCCGCCGCTGCGGCTGGTTTGATGCCGCCGCCCTGAAGCGCGCCATCCAAATCAACGGCATCAGCGGCATGTGCATCACCAAGCTCGATGTGATGGACGGCATCGAAGAAATCAAAATCGGCGTCGGCTATACCTTGGCCGACGGCCGCACCACCGACATCCTGCCCTTCGGCAGCGAAGCCGTAGAGGGCTGCACGCCGATTTACGAAACCCTGCCCGGCTGGAGCGAATCCACCGCCGGCGCGAAATCCTTCGATGACCTGCCGGAAAACGCCAAAGCCTATCTGAAACGCATCGAAGCAGTATGCGGCGCCCCGATTGCGATTGTTTCCACCGGCCCCGATCGCGCCGAGACCATTCTGCTGCAGCATCCCTTCAATTGATGGTCTGAGCCGTAAACAGACGAAATTCAGGCTACCTGAAAATATTTTCAGGTAGCCTGAATGCTTTCCGAATGTTTTCAGGTAGCCTTGGCCGCCGCACGGTAGGCCTCTTGAATCGGGCGCAAACGCTGTAGGCGGTCTTTGGCCACGGCTTCGGCAATCTGCTGCGGGCGGCCGGCGTATCGGGCAGCAATCGCTGCGGTGTCGCTGCTGCGGGCGGCCGCCAGCAGAGCCAGCCAATGCGCCCGTTGCGGATAAGGCGTGTGTGCCAAACCCAGCCGCCCCTGCACATCGGCCTGGCATACATCCAGCGCGGCACGGAAACGTTCGGGCCGGCGCAGGGCGTCGGTTTGGCGCAGGGTATCGAGCACGGTGGCGGGGCGCAGCTCGGCCACGCTGTGCAGCACAATGTGCCAGCGGCACACCAGTTCCGCCAACTCGGCGCAGGCTTTGGGCACCCGCCAGCGGCGGTTGACCACCTGCACCGCGGGCACGCCGGCGGCATCGTGGCCGTGATGCCGGGGCAGTTTGTCTTTCGGCGTCAGCGCCTTGCCCAAATCGTGCAGCAAGGCGGCGTAGCGTTCGGGCAGCCCCAAGCCCAAATCGGCGGCGCGTTGCAACACCATCAGGGTATGCACGCCGCTGTCGATTTCGGGATGGTATTCCGCCCGCTGCGGCACGCCGAACAAAGCCGCCACTTCGGGCAGCAGCACCGCCAGCGCACCGCACTCGCGCAATACCTCCAACATCCGCACCGGCTGCGGCTCCATCAGCCCTTTGGCAAACTCCTGCCACACCCGTTCGGCCACCAAGGCGTCTGCTTCGCCCGCCGCCACCATCTGCCGCATCAGCGCCATGGTTTCCGGGGCTACCTGAAAGCCGTAACGGGCGGCAAAACGGGCGGTGCGCAAAATGCGCACCGGGTCTTCGGCAAAAGCCGGGCTGACATGGCGCAGAATGCCGTCGGCCAAGTCTTGGCGGCCGCCGTAGGGGTCGATCAGTACGCCGTCGGCATCACGGGCCATGGCGTTGATGGTGAGGTCGCGCCGCAGCAGATCCTGCTCCAGCGTCACCTCGCGGGCGGCATGGCAGACAAAACCGGTGTAGCCTTTGGCAGTTTTGCGCTCGGTGCGCGCCAGCGCGTATTCCTCGTGGCTTTGCGGGTGGAGAAACACCGGAAAATCCTTGCCCACCGGCAGATAGCCCGCCGCCGCCATCTCATCGGCATCCGCCCCCACCACCACCCAGTCGCGGTCTTTCACTTCCCGCCCGAGCAGCGCATCGCGCACCGCGCCGCCCACCAAATAAATCTGCATCATCACTCCGTTTTTCATCATGCGGTTTGCCGCCCCGGCCTTTCAGGTAGCCTCGCGGCAGACGCACCGTTTACGGCCGGCATTATGCTGTATCCGCCCGTCTTCGGCTATAATTCCGCCCCAGCCAGATTTTCCGCAGCGCCACACACCATGACAGATACCCGCCGCCAGCGCGCCCTCGAACACCTCCAAAGCGGCCTCGGCCACACTTTCGCCCGACCCGAACTGCTCAAACAGGCACTCACCCACCGCAGCCATGCCGCCCGCAACAACGAGCGTTTCGAGTTTGTCGGCGACGGCATCCTCAATTACACCGTGGCCCGCATGCTGTTCGACGCCTTCCCCAAATGCAGCGAAGGCGAGCTTTCCCGCCTGCGCGCCAATCTGGTCAACCAAGACGTGTTGGCCGACATCGCCCGCCGGCTGGCCGTGGGCGACGCCCTGTTTCTGGGGCCGGGCGAATTGAAAAGCGGCGGCTTCGACCGCCCGTCCATTCTGGCCGACGCCATGGAAGCCATGTTTGCCGCCATCAGCTTCGACGCCGGTTTCAATGCCGCCGAAGCCGTGGTGCGCCGCCTGTTTGCCGAGCGCGTTCGCAGCGCCAACCTCACTCAGGCCAAAGACGCGAAAACCCGCCTGCAGGAAGCCTTGCAGGCACGGCGTCTGCCCCTGCCCAAATACCGCATCGACAAGCAAATCGGCGAAGGCAGCGACGCCCGTTTCGACGTTTCCTGCGATTTGGGCGAGCTCGGCCACCTCACTTACGCCCAAGCCCACAGCCGCCGCGCCGCCGAGCAGGACTGTGCCGCCCAGGCATTGGCCTGGCTGGAAACCCATTGGGGCGCCGGCAAACAGAACAAACAGAAAAAGCGCTGACCCGCTGATTCGGGCTACCTGAAAGCCCCGCCCCTTATCTTTGCAGCCAACACAAACGCAGTTAGAATCCCTCCGTCTTCACACAGCGATTGCAGCAGGCGGTTTGCAATGACGTTCTCCTTGGTACACAGCCGCGCCTTATGCGGTATGGACGCGCCCCCGGTCGAAGTGGAAACCCATTTGGCCAACGGCCTGCCTGCGTTCAACATCGTCGGCCTGCCCGATACCGAAGTCAAAGAAAGCCGCGACCGCGTGCGCGCCGCCATTGTACAGAGCGGTTTCGATTTCCCCGCCAAGAAAATCACCGTCAACCTCGCCCCGGCCGACCTGCCCAAAGAATCCGGCCGTTTCGACCTGCCCATCGCCCTCGGTATTTTGGCCGCCTCCGGCCAAGTGGACGCCGCCAGACTGGCCGATTACGAATTTGCCGGCGAACTGGCGCTCTCCGGCCTGCTGCGCCCGATACGCGGCACATTGGCCATGGCCTGGCAGGCCGGCCGCGCACAACGCGGCTTTATCCTGCCGGCGGCCAATGCCGCCCAAGCCGCCGCCATCGGGGAAGCCGAAGTGTACGGTGCCGACAGCCTCGGTGCCGTGACCGCCCATTTAAACGGTGTCGCCGCCCTGCCGCGCACCCCGCGTTCTGCCGCCGACGAATCCGAACAAGAAAGCGCCGCCCTGCCGGATTTGAAAGACGTAAAAGGACAGCACACCGCCCGCCTGGTGCTCGAATTGGCCGCCGCCGGCGGACACAGCCTGCTGATGATGGGCCCGCCCGGCACCGGCAAATCGATGTTGGCCCAGCGCCTGCCTTCGATTCTGCCGCCGCTTACCGACGGAGAACGCATGGAAGTGTGGGCACTGCGTTCACTATTGCCCCAATATATGAACGACTTAAGCAGCCACCGCCCGTTTCGGGCACCGCACCATTCCGCCAGTTCCGTGGCGCTGATCGGCGGCGGGCACAGCTCGGATCTGCGCCCGGGAGAAGTCTCCTTGGCGCACAACGGCATTTTGTTTTTGGACGAAATGCCCGAATTCGACCGCAAGGTATTGGAAGCATTGAGGGAGCCCTTGGAAAGCGGCGAAATCCATATTTCACGCGCCGCCCGTCAAGCCGTGTTTCCGGCGAAGTTCCAGCTGGTGGCGGCCATGAATCCCTGCCCCTGCGGCTACTCCGGCCACCCGGTAAAACCCTGTCGCTGTACGCCCGAAAGCATTCAGCGTTACCGCAACAAAATTTCCGGCCCGCTGCTCGACCGCATCGACCTGGTCATCGAAGTGCCCGCCCTGCCCGCCGCCGATTTGGTGCGGGCCGAAGCCGGCGAAAGCAGCGCAACCGTGCGCCGGCGCGTGATTCTTGCGCGTGAGAAACAATACGCCCGCCAAGGCAAACTGAACGCCCATTTGTCGCCCGCCGATTTGGACGGCATCGCCGCCGTCACCCCCGAAGCCAAAAGCAGCTTGGGCAATCTGCTGGAAAAACTCTCCCTCTCCGCCCGCAGCTTCCACCGCATCCTGCGCGTGGCGCGCACGCTGGCCGATTTGGCCGGTGACGACACCGTAAACGAGCGCCATGTGTTACGCGCCGTGGCCTTCCGCCGCAGCCTGTAAGCCTATCCGCCGCACAGGCTACCTGAAACCTGATCAAACCCCTTTTGCCCCGTTTCCCAGAAAGTTTCTTCATCATATGAACACGCCCCTTGCCCTGCCCCGCGGCCCCGTGATGGCCGATGTCGCCGCCCACACCCTCAGCAGCGAAGAAAAACAGCGCCTGCTCGACCCCGCCGTCGGCGGCGTCATCCTGTTCCGCCGCAATTATCAAAACCGCGAGCAACTCGCCGCCCTGTCCCGCGAAATCAAGGCCCTGCGCACCCCCGAACTGCTGATTGCCGTTGACCACGAAGGCGGCCGCGTCCAACGCTTTATCGACGGTTTCACCCGCCTGCCTGCGATGCGCGTTTTGGGTGAGCTTTGGGCGCGCCGGGGGCGGGCGGCCGCTGAAGAGGCCGCCGAACAAATCGGCTGGGTGCTGGCGGCCGAATTGCGCGCCTGCGGCGTGGATTTGTCGTTCACCCCGGTGCTGGATCTGGATTGGGGGCGCTGCGAGGTCATCGGCAACCGCAGTTTCCACCGCCGGGCCGACATCGTTTCCGCTCTGGCGCTGGCTCTGCAGCGCGGCCTCAAGCGCGGCGGCATGAAAAGCTGCGGCAAACACTTCCCCGGCCACGGCTTTGTTTCCGGCGACAGCCATTATGTGCTGCCCGAAGACGGGCGCAGCCTGGCCGAACTGGAAGCCGACGACATCGCCCCCTTCCGTGCGCTGGCCGCCGAAGGCATGGCCGCCGTGATGCCCGCCCATGTGGTGTATCCGCAAATCGACAGCCAACCCGCCGGCTTCTCCCCCTACTGGCTGCAAACCGTGCTGCGCCAAGACATCGGCTTTCAGGGCGTGATTTTCTCCGACGACCTCACCATGGAAGGCGCCTGCGGCGCCGGCGGCATTGCCGAACGCAGCCGCCTGTCGTTTGCCGCCGGTTGCGACATCGTGCTGGTCTGCAACCGCCCCGATTTGGCAGACGAGCTCTTGACCGCCTTCAAACAGCCCGACAGCGGCCTGGCCGGCTGGGCCGAAGCCAATCCGCAGCTGGCCGAACGCTGGCAGCATATGGCCGGCAGCGGCGAACCCGACGCCTTCGCCGCGCTGTTTGACGACCCCGAATTCCAAGCCGCCCAAGCCCTCACCGCCGCCTTGGCCTCGCCGCAGGATTTGGCCGGCGGGGTGAAAGTGGGCGAAGCGTTTTGATGCCTGTTTTCAGGTAGCCTCAGGTGTAGAAATTAGTCGCGTTGTTTACAGTATTGAAGGATGATACTGCACATGA
>JAUMZB010000078.1 GCA_030528345.1 Eikenella sp. | reverse complement strand
GCGCCATTTGTTCGCCGAGCTTGGTTAGGCGGTAGCGCGGTTTGCTTGGGGAAACGGATTTCAGGTAGCCTGAAACGGCTTGAATGGTGCCTGAAGCGGCTTCGGTTCGGGCTGCCGCAGCCGAACCGTTAGGCATATCTTTGATGATGTTTTTATTTTTAGTGTCTTGCATAAGATTTTTTATTACAGATTTTCGAGCGTGCCGCCAACAGGCTTGCGAAACGTTTTTTAGCTTCGCAAGTCTGCTGCGCTATCGCGGCCAGTTGCAGGTGTCCGGCATACGCGAAGAGGCGGTTCGACGGGCTGCACCGGCCAAACCGGCCGACCCGGAAAATTGAACATCTTGCACGCATTTCCCTTATCCCTAGGGAGCGCCACAGGCGGGGATTTTGCCCCCGACAGCGCCGCAGTGGAGACTTGGAACAGGCTCTTAAAAACGACACACCCTCATTTCGCACGCCGTCCCGCGCAATCTGCCGCCTTATTGCCGCGCCAGCAACAGCACCGCCGCCTGCGCCTCGATGCCTTCCATGCGCCCTAGGTAGCCGAGTTTCTCATTGGTTTTGCCCTTCACGTTTACCGCGCCGATGTCCAAACCCAAATCGGCGGCAATATTGGCGCGCATGGCATCAATGTACGGACGCAGCTTGGGTTGCTGGGCGATAATCGTGCTGTCCACATTGACCACGCGCCAGCCGGCGGCCTGTACTGCGGCATAAGCGGCACGCAGCAGCAAGCGGCTGTCGGCATCTTTATGCTCGGCAGCCGTATCGGGAAACAACTTGCCGATGTCGCCCAAGGCCGCCGCACCGAGCAGGGCATCGGTAATCGCATGCAACAGGGCATCGGCGTCAGAATGACCGAGCAGACCTTTGTCAAACGGGATGCGGACGCCGCCGAGAATCAGTTCGCGGCCGGCAACCAGTTGGTGGACATCATAACCCTGTCCGATGCGGATATTCATGTTCTTCCTTTAGTGAATGGTTCGCGGCATAAGCGCAGGCTAAGAGGCTACCTGAAATACCGCCGATCCTGTTTTCCGGTTTCAGGCAGCCTGTTCGGCGGCCAGCAGCAGGCGCACGATGTATTCGTCCTGCGGCAGCGTCATCTTCAGGTTGCGGCTGTCGCCTTCCACCAGCAGCGGCTGCACGCCCAGACGTTCGACGGCTGAAGCTTCGTCGGTAATGGCGGCAAAATCCTTGCTGCTTAAGGCCTGCTGCAGCAAGCCGGCCCGAAACAGCTGCGGCGTCTGCGCCTGCCACAAGCCCGCACGCGGAACCGTGGCCGCAATCGCCCCGCCCTCTGCGGCTCTCTTTAGGGTATCGGCCACCGGCAAGGCCAGAATGCCGCCGGCGGGATGGCTGCCGGCCTGATCCAACAAACGGCGCAAAGCACTGCGCGGCAGGCAGCAGCGGGCGGCGTCGTGTACCAGAATACGGTCTTCCGACCCGGCCAAACCCTGAGCCAGCAAAGCATTCAGCCCGTTAAACACGCTGGCGGCACGGCTTTCGCCGCCGCAGCGCAGCAGCGTAACCCGTGCCGCCAGGCTTTCAGGCAGCCTGACTGCCTGCGCATACCATTCGTCTTGCGGCGCCACCACCACCGCCACCCGATCAATCTGCGGCTCGGCCAGCAAACGGCGTACCGTGTGTTCCAACACGCAGCGGCCGGCAATCTCCACATACTGCTTGGGCCGCCCGGCACCGAAGCGGCTCCCGACGCCGGCGGCAGGCACCAAGGCCAGATAACGGCTCATGCCTCTCTCCGCCACAAGCTGCCGCCGTCGGCGGCTTGGTCGAGGCTGTCGAGATACGCTTCGTGCGCCGCCGTTTCATCGGCATCGGCGTGCAGCACTTTCAAATGCGCCGGCCGCCCGGAAAAAGCGACAGACTGAACATCGGCCTGAATTTCGGCCTCTTCTTCCCCAAATTGGTCCGCCAAGCTGAATTGCGAACGGGTCATGCCCAAATACACTTCACCCAACAGCTCGCAGTCGATGAGGGCGCCGTGGTAAACGCGCTTGCTGCGGTCCACGCCCAAGCGGGTGCAGAGCGCATCCAAGGAATTTTTCTGGCCGGGATACAGCCCCTTGGCCATGGCCAAAGTGTCGGTTACCTCGGCCGCAAGCTGGGTGGCGGTCGGCAAGCCGGCCCGACCCAATTCCATGTCCAAAAAGCCCATATCGAAAGCGGCGTTGTGAATCACCAAATCGGCACCGCGGATGAAATCGGCAATTTGGGCGGCCACCTCGGCAAACTTCGGTTTATCCGCCAACTTCTCCAACGTGATGCCGTGCACCCGCACCGCTTCTTCGGGAATATCCCGCTCGGGGTGGACATACAGATGCAGATAATTGCCGGTGAGGCGGCGGTCGACCATTTCCAGGCCGGCAAACTCGATGAGGCGGTCGCCGCGGTCGTAGTAAAAGCCGGTGGTTTCGGTATCCAGAATGATTTGGCGGGTGGGTTGCATGGCAGTAGAAAAGGTTCAAAAAAACAGGCCGCATCTTACCCAAAAGCCCTCCCGGCTGCCAGCTTCAGCCCGAAAACTTCGGCAAAACCCGAAAATAAGCCGGAAATTAAAGGATAGCGCAAAATTTATCCCTTTAATAAACAATTAGATAACTTAATATTAGCAAATAATAATAATTATCATTTGCTATTTAAATCGAGTTTGGGTAAGATGCCCACATGTTCAACGAAGCCAACGCTTCAGCGGACACCCTTTTAGGAATCTTGCCCCGGCAGTTTCCTTCCCCTTTTGGTAGTGGTTTGTGTTCCTTTTGCGCCCCGTCTCATCGGGGCGATTTTTTTGGCTTTAATCCGTCAAACAGACGGCTCCCAGCAGGCCTTTTGCGGCAAACCGGACCAAACCCTCTTGTCTTTACAATTATTAACTGGCATTATCGGCATTTCCTGCACTTCCGACACCGGACTCTGCGCCCGCATTCCGCGAGCAAGGAAGACGCCGGTATTTCACGATTCCCTTTAAAGATAAGAAAAAGGAAACATCATGAGCGCTTCACATAAGCACACCCATGCCCAATGGGGCTCGCGCTTGGGCTTCATTCTGGCCGCGGTCGGTTCGGCCGTGGGCTTGGGCAACATCTGGAAATTTCCCTATATGGTCGGTTCGGGCGGCGGCTCCGCTTTCCTGTTTACCTACCTGTTCTGTATCGCCCTCATCGGCTTTCCGGTAATGGTGGCCGAATGGATGATCGGCCGCCGCGGCCAAAAAAATGCCATGAACTCGTTTGCCGACGTGGCCGCCGAAAGCCAGCGCAGCCGTTCCTGGGGCCTAGTGGGCGCCTTGGGCATTCTGGCCGGCTTCCTGATCCTCTCCTTCTACAGCGTGATCGGCGGCTGGGCCGTGAACTACTTCCTCTCCGCCACCGGCGGCACCTTCAGCGGCATGGACGGCAATGCCACCGGCGAGCTGTTTACCGGGATGCTGGGTAATCCGGGCAGCATGACCCTGTGGCACACCGTCTTCATGGTGCTGACCGCCGTACTGATCGGCTTGGGCGTGACCAAAGGCATTGAGCGCGCCGCCAAAACCATGATGCCGCTGCTGGCGCTCATCCTCTTGGTTTTGGTCGGCTACGCCATGACCCAACCCGGTTTCTCCCAAGCCATGGCCTTCCTGTTCTCGCCCGATTTCTCCAAAATCAACAAAGATGTCTTCTTGTCCGCCCTCGGCCACGCCTTCTTCACCCTGTCTTTGGGCATGGGCATCATGGTGGCTTACGGCTCCTACCTAGGCAAAGAAGTCAATCTGCTGAAAACCGCCACCATCGTCTGCGTATTGGACACCGTATTGGCCATACTGGCCGGTTTGGCGATTTTCCCGCTGGTGTTCACCAACGGCTTGGATGTCGGCGCCGGCCCCGGCCTGATTTTCGTAACCCTGCCGATTGCCTTCGGCAATATGGCCGGCGGTCAGATTATCGGCATGCTGTTTTTCCTGCTGGTCGTTTTTGCCGCGCTGACTTCTTCCATCTCCCTGCTTGAGCCTACCGTTGAGTTTCTGGAAGAGCGCACCCCCCTCAGCCGCGTGGCCGCTACCGTTGCCACCGCCATCGCCGCCTGGGCCATCGGGATTGCCGCCCTGCTGTCTTTCAACGATTGGAGCAGCTTCAAACTGTTCGACATGGGCATCTTCGACCTGCTCGACTACGTGACCAGCAAAATCATGCTGCCCTTGGTGGGCTTGGGCGGCATCGTATTCGCCGCTTGGTGCATGAACCGAAAAGTGGTACGCGAAGAATTGGAAATCAGCGAATCCGCCATGGGCATCTGGAACATCGTGGCCCGTTTCATCGCCCCCATCGGCGTGGTGGTGGTATTCGT
>JAUMZB010000077.1 GCA_030528345.1 Eikenella sp. | reverse complement strand
AAGTCTGCCCGCCGCATGCTCGACATCGCACGCTACCTGAACACCCGCACCGTTTTGGGCGAAGCGTATCTGGACAACCGGGTAAAGGAAATCGTGGTGGCCGGCCAAAGCGCCACCCATATGCACGACCGTTTCAAGCCCGGTGCGCTGATTATCGCCCCGGGCGACCGCGAAGACGTGATGATGGCGGCGGCGCTGAAAAGCCTGAGCGGCGTGCCGCTGGCCGGCATGCTGCTGACCTGCGATTCGCTGCCTTCCCTGCCGCTGCAAGACATCCTGCGCCCCGCGCTGATGAACAAACTGCCGATTCTGCTTACCGAGCGAGACACCTACAACACTGCCTACGCGCTGTCGCACCAAGACGCCCACATTCCCGCCGACGACGTGGAACGCATGGAAACCGTGGTCGATTTTGTGGCGGAAAACCTCGACATCGGACTGCTCTGCCGCGACATCGGCCAGCCGCGCCAACTGCTGTTGTCGCCGCCGGCTTTCCGTTTCCGCATGATGGAGCAGGCGCGTTTGGCCAACAAGCGCATTGTGCTGCCCGAGGGCAGCGAGCCGCGCACCGTGGAGGCGGCCGCCATCTGCCAAAGCAAAGGCATCGCCCGCTGCGTGCTGCTGGCCAAGCCGCAGGAGGTGTTGGACGTGGCGAAAACCAAAGGCATCGAGCTGCCCGAGGATTTGGAAATCATTGATCCGGCCGGTATCCGCGAGCAATACATCGAGCCCTTGGTGGCCCTGCGCAAACATAAAGGCCTGACCCACGGCTTGGCCGCCCAAGCTTTGGAAGACACCGTGGTATTGGGCACCATGATGTTGCAACAGGGCGATGTGGACGGCTTGGTGTCCGGCGCCATCCACACCACCGCCAACACCATCCGCCCGGCTTTGCAGCTGATCAAAACCGCGCCCGGCGCCAGCCTGGTGTCCAGCGTGTTCTTTATGCTGATGCCCGATCAGGTGCTGGTGTACGGCGACTGCGCGGTCAATCCCGAGCCCACGGCCGAAGAGTTGGCCGATATCGCGATTCAGTCGGCCGATTCGGCCAAAGCCTTTGGCATCGAGCCGAAAGTGGCGATGATTTCCTATTCCACCGGTTCTTCCGGCAGCGGCGCGGAAGTGGAAAAAGTGAAGGCCGCCACCGTGCTGGCGCAGCAGAAACGCCCGGATTTGCTGATTGACGGCCCGCTGCAATACGATGCCGCCAGCGTGCCCAGCGTCGGCCGCCAAAAAGCGCCCGACAGTAAAGTGGCGGGGCAGGCCAATGTGTTTGTGTTTCCCGACCTGAACACCGGCAACACCACCTATAAAGCGGTGCAGCGCAGCGCCAATGTGTTGAGCGTGGGCCCCATGCTGCAGGGACTGCGCAAACCGGTCAACGATTTGTCGCGCGGGGCGTTGGTGGACGACATTGTGTACACGATTGCGATTACCGCCATCCAATCGGTGCACATGGCGGAGTAAGCCGCCTTTCTCCGTAAGATGCCGCCAAGCCCGTGTTCAAGCAGGCGAAGCAGAAAAAACCGCCGTTGAAAAACGGCGGTTTTGTGTTTGGGGGCGGCCTGAACCGTTTGATTGGGTGAAGACCCGTTTCGTTTTTCAGGTAGCCGCTTGCCCGGCTTACGCGCCCTGATTGCTGGGCGAGGAAATCGGGTTGCCTGCCTGGAACCAGCGGTCGAAGGGGTGTTCGCCGGGGGCGAAGGGGTTGATGAAGTGGCTGTCGATGTAGGCCGGGCTGACCTCGGCCAGTGTGCGGCTCCAGTTCGGGCTGCGGTCTTTGTCGATCAGGAGGGCGCGCACGCCTTCGCGGAAGTCGCCGTTGTTGCAGCAATGCATGGCCACAATCAGTTCCATGTGCAGGGCGCCGGCCAGCGACATATTGCGCACGCGCTCGTAGATGCGCCAGGTGAGCGCGGCGGTGACCGGGCAGCCGTTGCGGTAGGTGTCGGCGGCCTGCGCCAGCCAAGGGTCGGCAAATTCGGTTTCGCGCAGCACGGCATCGACGGCGTGGATGTCGCCGGCATTGAGAATATTGTGTATGGCTTCCAGATTCGGCAGCAGCTGGCTTTCAGGTAGCCTGTGCGGCCGGTGCAGGCGGTTGAGGGCGGCGTTGAGGATGTGGTGGTTGTCGGAGCTGCCGGCCCAGGGGGCGTGGTGCAGGGCGTCAAGGAGCTGCGGCCAGCCGTCGGCAGGCAGGGCGTAGTCGGCCAGATTGGCGAGCATGGCGTCGCGGCCGTTGAAACGCATGCCGGTGAGGCCGAAGAAGAGGCCGGATTTGGCGGGCATGCGCTGCAGAAACCAAGAGCCGCCGGCATCGGGAAAGAGGCCGATGGAGATTTCGGGCATGGCCATCAGCGTGGTTTCGGTGACGATGCGGTGGCTGGCGGCGGCGTTCAGCCCCATGCCGCCGCCCATTACGATGCCGCTGCTCCAGGTGAGGATGGGCTTGGGATAGGTGTGCATCTGGTAGCAGAGGCCGTATTCTTCGCGGAAGAAGGTGAGCACGTCGGGGTTGGGGAAGGCGGGCTCGGTGCTGATGATGTGGTAGAGGTTGCGGATGTCGCCGCCGGCGCAGAAGGCTTTGTCGCCCGCGCCGCGCACCAGCACCATGACCACGTCGTCGTTTTCGGCCCAGCGGCTGAGGGCGGGCGAAATGATGCGGATCATTTCGGTGCTTTGCGCGTTGAGGGTTTTTTCGCTGTTGAGTGTGATGAGGCCGATTTGGCGGCCGTTGGCGGTGGGCAGCAGTTCGGTCAGCACGGGGGCGGTCATGGCGTCTCCTGAGTAGTGTTGTGGCGGGGTGCGGCCGTTGCGGGCTACCTGAAAGGTTGGCTTCAACGGCGCAGGCGGATTATAGCCCAAGCGGTTTTTACTGTTGCCGCCCCTTGAAGCGGCCAGCCGTGGGAACAGCAGAAAACAAGCAGAACATTTTGCTGGAAAACAAGAGCTTGGAGGAAAGTTTGATGAAAATTGTCAGAATCGCGAGGCCGCCGCGTCCGAAGGGAAAACCGAAACGGCGGCGGAGTGCCGCTTTCCCTTATGTTTGCAAACCACAGAAGAAAGGCTGACGAAATGAACAAAATCCTGATTGCCCTCACCACCGCATTTGCCCTCACCGCCTGCGCCGCCGGCGGCAGCGAAAACACTCAAGCCGCCGCCCGGCAAGTGCCGCAGGAAGCCGCCGTGTGGTCGGCCGCTAACAGCCAGATCCGCTTTTTGAGCAGCAAAGTGAACCAGGAAAAAGGCAGCATCACCGAGCAATCCGAGTTCACCACTTCCGCCGCCCGTTTGGAAAAAGACGGCCGCTTCAATATGACCGTGGATTTATCCAGCGTGAAAACCAATATCGACATCCGCGACCAACGCCTGAAAGACTGGGTGTTTGAAGTGGTGCAGTTCCCCGAGGCGAAAATCAGCGGCCAGCTGGATGCCCAAGCGGTGAACAAACTGGCACTGGGCGAAAGCCTGAAACTGAAACAGCCGCTGGCCTTGGAGATTCACGGCCAGAAACTGGACATCGAAGCCGATTTGCTGGTGCAGCGCAATGCGGCCGACAGCATCAGCGTGGCCACTTTGTCGCCCGTGTTGCTGGACGTGAAACAAATGGACATGGTGAAAGGCGTCGGCCGGCTGGTGGAAGTGATGGGTTTGTCTTCGATTGTGGAGCAGATTCCGGTGAGCTTCAGCGGCGAATTCAAACGCCAAGGCGAATAAAACGGCACGGGGCGGCAGCCGCTCCGATAAAGCTGTGATCTCAAAACAGGCTACCTGAAAACTGGCAGCGCGAATTTGGCGCGGCGAAAGGTTTTCAGGTAGCCTGTTTATGTTCGGGCCAACGGCAAAGGCCTCAGGATTGATGCGTCCGAACCGCCTTCTGCGCCGATATGCGCCGCCGCGCACACCGCCGAGGCCCACGCCCATTGGAAGTTGTAGCCGCCCAGCCAGCCGGTCACGTCCATCACTTCGCCGATAAAATACAAGCCGGCGCACAGCTTGCTCTGCATGGTTTTCGGGTCGATCTCGCGCACGTCCACCCCGCCGCGGGTGGCTTCCGCTTTTTTGTGGCCGTCCGAGCCGCTGGGCAGCAGCGTCCAGCGGTTCAGGCTTTGCCCCAGAGCCTGCAGGCGGGCGTTGGGCACATCGGCCCATTTCTGCTTCGCCAACGGCGCCCATTCCGCCTGCGCCAGCCAGAAATCCAGCAGCCGCTCCGGCAGGGCGGGGCAGAGCTGTTTGAGCGCAGTATTGAGCTGGATTTTCTGCCCCTGCTTGCCCGCACACAGCGCGGCGGCCACATCGGTATCCGGCACCAAATCAATCACAATCGGCTGGCCCGCCTGCCAATAGCTGGAAATCTGCAAAATCGCCGGCCCGCTCAAGCCTTTGTGGCGGAACAGCAAATCTTC
>JAUMZB010000076.1 GCA_030528345.1 Eikenella sp. | reverse complement strand
TGGCCGGCAGCGGCAGCAAAATCATCGCCATCACCGGCAGCAACGGCAAAACCACGGTCACTTCGCTGGTGGGTCATTTGTGCGTTCAAGCCGGGCTGGATACGGTGGTGGCCGGCAATATCGGCACGCCGGTGCTGGAAGCCTATGTGCAGCGCGCCGGCCGGCCGGCCGATGTGTGGGTGTTGGAGCTGTCCAGTTTTCAGTTGGAAACCACGCCCGAATTGAATGCCGATGCTGCGGTGTGCCTGAATATTTCCGAAGACCACCTCGACCGCTACGACAGCCTGCTCGATTACGCCCACAGCAAAGAGGCGGTGTTTCACGGCGGCGGCGTGCAGGTGCTCAATGCCGATGATGCCTTTTGCCGCGCCATGCCGCGCCCCAATCGTGCCGTGCGCTGGTTTTCCCTGAAGACAGAGGCGGACTATGTGCTGGAGACAGGCTACCTGAAAGCTGATGGCCAGGCCGTGATGCCTGTTGCCGAAGTGCCGCTGCAGGGCAGCCACAATGCCGCCAATGTGCTGGCGGCGCTGGCTTTGTGCGAAGGCATCGGCCTGCCGCGCGACGTTTTGCTGGCCGGGGTGCGCAGTTTTCAGGGTTTGCCGCACCGGGTAGAACTGGTGGCCGAGAAAAACGGCGTGCGCTTTATCGACGACAGCAAGGGCACCAATGTCGGCGCCACCTGTGCCGCCATTGCCGGCCTGGACGCGCCCATTGTGCTGGTGGCCGGCGGGCAGGGCAAAGGCCAGGATTTCACGCCCTTGCGCGAGGCGCTCAAAGGCAGGGTGCGCGGCGTGGTGCTGATCGGCATCGATGCGGCGCAAGTGGGACGCGATCTGGCCGGCTGCGGCGCGGAGGCCGAATACTTCGACGATTTGCCCGCCGCCACCCGCCGCGCCTACCAAATGGCCGAGCCGGGCGACATCGTCTTGCTCAGCCCCGCCTGCGCCAGCTACGATATGTTCGAGGGCTATGCCCATCGGGCGCAGGTGTTTATCGACACCGTGCGCGGTTTGTAAGGCGTTCAGGTAGCCCGCCGCGGTCGGATTGCCCGTTTGTTTGCGACAGGCGTCGCCGTTGATGCTTCCCGAGCCGCCTTGCTGTTTTTTCTGCGCCGCGGCTTTACGGTGCGGCGGGAAAACCGGATATGCCGCCATGCTGTGGTGTCGGTGGATCACCGTTTGGTGTACGCTGTCCGAGTTGGCAGTTTTGAGTGTAGGAAAGGAGCGTTACGATGTTGGCTAAGTGTTGGAACCGTATCGGCTTGGCGGCCTGTATGATGCTGTTGGCAGCTTGTGCGGCATTAAATCCGCTGTTGGCGGCCAAGGGCCGGCACATCAGCACGGTGGTTGCCGAGTACGGACAGCCGCACGGTGTGCAAAACGGGCCGGCGGGGCGGATTTATTACTGGAAGCTGCCGAGCCGCCCGCCGGAGTATTCGCGCCGATATACCCACACGGCTCCGAACCGCTCCGGCGGCATGACCCGCTATTACGAAAACGTGTGCCGCCAGCGTTGGGCCGACCGCTATTACCACACCGATGCCGACGGCGTGGTGGTGGATATTCAAATCAAGGGCTGGTATCAGCCGTGTTGAGTGCGGCCGGAGGCTGCCGGTTTGAGTGTGTGCGGTTTCCGGCCAGTCTGTTCGGAGCAGGCGTCATGGGCCGCTGTATTTCGATGTTTGCTGAAGGGCAGGCAGCGTTCGGTTTTCAGGTAGCCTGAGGCCTGTTTTGTTGTTCCATAAAGTGAAGTCAAGATGTTTACCGAATCCAAACTGCTCGACCGCAAACTGCTGCGCCACGGGCACACCGTCGACCAAACCCTGTTATGGCTGTTGGTGCTGATGCTGGGTTTCAGCCTGGTGATGGTGTATTCCGCTTCGGTGGCCTATGCCGGACAGGACGGCAGCAAGTGGTTTTATCTGCAGCGCCAGGCCGCCTATATCGGTGCAGGCGCTGTGCTGGCCTGGGTGGCGTTCAGGCGGCCTTTGGGTTTTTGGCGGCGGCATTCCCTGCTGATTTTGCTGCTCAGTCTGGTTTTGCTGCTGGTGGTGCTGGTGGTGGGCCGGGAGATTAACGGCGCCAAACGCTGGATCCATATCGGGCCGGCCAATATCCAGCCTACCGAGATTTTCAAACTGGCGGTGATCCTGTACCTCTCCGGTTTCTTTATGCGCCGCTCCGATGTGCTGACCAAGCTGAGCAAGGTGTGGTTTGCAGCGATTCCGGTGGCCGTCGGGCTCACACTGATTATGTTCCAGCCCGATTTCGGCTCGTTTGTGGTGGTGGCGGTCATCATGACGGGTATGATTTTTCTGGCCGGCTTATCGATGCGCTGGTTTGCCTTGGTGATGGCCGGCGGCTTGTCGGCCATGGTGATGATGGTGGCGCTGGTGCCCTACCGCATGGCGCGGGTAACGGCCTTTCTCGACCCTTGGCAAGACCCGCTGGGCAAAGGCTACCAGCTCACCCATTCGCTGATGGCGATCGGGCGCGGCGGCTGGACGGGCGTGGGGCTGGGCGCCAGCTTGGAAAAACGCTTTTATCTGCCCGAGGCGCATACCGACTTTATTCTGGCGGTCATCGGCGAAGAATTCGGCTTCATCGGCATGATGGTACTCACCGCCTGTTATGTGTGGTTGGTGTGGCGGGCGTTTTCCATCGGCAAAATGGCGCGCGATGCCGAGCAGTTTTTCGGCGCCTATGTGGCCAAAGGGGTGGGCATTTGGATCGGCATCCAGAGCTTTTTCAATATCGGCGTCAACATCGGCCTCTTGCCCACCAAGGGCCTGACCCTGCCGCTGATGTCTTACGGCGGCTCGGCGCTGATCATGACTCTGGTGGCATTCGCCCTGCTGCTGCGTGTGGATTATGAAACGCGGCGGGTGATGCGCGGCTTTAAAGTGTGATACGGGGTTTTCAGGTAGCCTCAACCGGTAAGGCTACCTGAAACCGTTTTGACAGTTGCCTTTTGCAACGGGAGAACAGCATGAGCGGAAAAACTTTTCTTCTGATGGCCGGCGGCACCGGCGGCCATATTTTCCCTGCCCTGGCCGTGGCCGACGCGCTGAAACGGCGCGGGCACCATGTGGTGTGGCTGGGCAGCGAAGGGGCGATGGAAACCCGCATCGTGCCGCAGCACGGCATCGCCCTGGAAACGCTGGCCATCAAAGGCGTGCGCGGCAACGGCCTCAAGCGCAAGCTGATGCTGCCCTTCACCTTGTGGCAAACCATTTCGGCGGCCAAACGGATTTTGAAAAAACACCGCATCGACTGCGTGATCGGCTTCGGCGGTTTCGTCACCTTCCCCGGCGGCATGGCGGCCAAATTCAGCGGCATTCCGATAGTGGTCCACGAGCAAAACGCCGTGGCCGGCCTGTCGAACAAGCTGCTGGCCAAACACGCCCGCCGCGTGCTGTATGCCTTTCCCAAAGCCTTCGACCATGCCGGCGGCTTGGTGGGCAATCCCGTGCGCGCCGACATCGCCGCCTTGCCGCCGCCGGCCGAGCGCTTTGCCGGCCGTTCCGGCAAGCTGAACGTGTTGGTCACCGGCGGCAGCCTGGGGGCCGGCATCCTCAACCGCCTGCTGCCCGAAGCGCTGGCGCTGTTGCCCGCCGGGCAGCGGCCGCAGCTCTACCACCAAAGCGGGCGCGGCAAATTGGGCGATTTGCAGCAGCGCTATCAGGCTTTGGGCGTACAGGCCGAATGCGTGGAGTTTATCGACGACATGACCGCCGCCTACCGCGAGGCCGACTTGGTGGTGTGCCGCGCCGGCGCGCTGACGATTGCCGAACTGACCGCCGCCGGTGTGGGCGCGCTGCTGGTGCCCTATCCGCACGCGGTGGACGACCACCAAACCGCCAACGCCCGCTTTATGGCGGCTGCCGAAGCGGCCTTGCTGTTGCCGCAAAGCGAATTGACTGCCGAGAAGCTGGCTTCCGTATTGGGCGGCCTCAAGCGCGACACCTGCCGCCAATGGGCGGAAAATGCCCGCACGCTGGCCAATCCCGACAGCGCCGACCAAGTGGCCGAAGCGGCCTTGGCTTTGCTGTGATGCGTCTGCGGTCAGGGCAAAGTTTTTCAGCTAGCCTGAAGGTCTCTGTCCGTATGGCAACGGGCTTGGCGTCCATCCAACACAAAAACCTGACGTCTTCTGAATAAGGCGTCAGGTTTTTTATCGTCAGCGTTTGGCAAGCGTTTTGCCGTAATATCGGGAAGGCTGCCTGAAAGCGGAGGCCGCTGCCGGTTTAGGCTTCGGCATCGGGCGTGCCGTCTTCGGCCTCAGCCGGCGTGGCGTTTTCCGCGCCGTTTTCGCCGTCGTGCTCTTCTTCAGGCGCTTCGGCCACCCGCTCGAGGCTGACCAAGGTTTCGCCTTCGTCCAGATTGATCAGTTTCACACCGGCGGCGGCGCGGCCGGTTGCGCGGATTTGTTCCACCTTGGTGCGGATCAAGACGCCGCCGCTGGTGATCAGCATCAAATCGTCGCTTTCGGCCACCAAGGTGGCGGCCACCAAATCGCCGTTGCGCTCGCCGGTGTTGATGGCGATATTGCCTTGGC
>JAUMZB010000019.1:29312-37499 GCA_030528345.1 Eikenella sp. | reverse complement strand
GATCTTGAGGTTGTGGTGCCGGATCTTGAGGCTGGGGCTTCGGATCCTGAGATTTGGGTGCTTCGGGTTTGGGCGTGTTTGGTTGAACAGACAAGGCGTTGCCGCTGCCGCTGCTGCCGCAGGCACTCAGTGCCAAAACGCAGGCGATGGCTAAGAGGTTTTTCTTCGATAAAGGGTTCATGGAAACGATCCTGATGTTGATGCAAGATTGGGAAGAGAAGGACATACAGGGAGGAGGTGCATGCCAAAATCGCGGCGGTATCCAGTCCGCCGTATTAAGAATCATACCAATGTTAAGAATCTTTATCAAATATGAATTTAATTGAAACCGGCTGCGGAGTGGAAGTTGGGGCGGTTGGTGTTGTGCCTTGTTTCACCCGATGGGTGGTGCCTACATTTTTGTCTGGTTTGGTGATGGGGTGCCCGGGGGCGCTAAATTCTGTTTAGGCGGGGGGGCGTTTGGGTGGACAGAATGTCCAGCATATTTTGCAGTTCCTGCGGCAGCGGGGCTTCTAGTGTGAGTGCTTCGTTGCTGAGCGGGTGGGTGATTTCCAAGCGGCGGGCGTGCAGGAACATGCGTTTGAGGCCGAGTTTTTGCAGGCGTTTGTTGGCGGTGTAGTCGCCGTAGCGTTCGTCGCCGGCAATCGGGCAGTGCTGTGCCTGCATGTGGACACGGATTTGGTGGGTGCGGCCGGTTTTCAGAGTGGCCTCCACATAGCTGAGTTCGGATAGGCCGACGCGGTGCAGCAGGCTACCTGAAAAGCGTTGCAGTTCGCGGAAAACGGTGTGGGCGCTTTGTCCTGCTTCGGAAACGCGCACCATTTTTTCGCCTTGTGCGCCGGTGTATTTGAGCAGGGGCAGGCGCACGTGGCGGCTGCCGGCCGACCAGGCGCCCACGCCTAGGGCGAGGTAGATTTTTTTCGGGTGGTCTTGGCGCAGCGCTTCGTGCAGTTTCACCAGGGCGCTGCGTTTTTTGGCCACCATTAAGAGGCCGCTGGTGTCGCGGTCGAGGCGGTGCACCAATTCCAGATAGCGCGTTTCGGGGCGGGCGCGGCGCAATTGTTCGATGACGCCGAAGCTGACGCCGCTGCCGCCGTGCACGGCCACACCGCTGGGTTTGTTGATCACCAGCAGGGCGTCGTCTTCGAATACGGTGTCGAATTCGCGGGCCGGTGCGGGGGGCGGTGCGGCTTTTTGAGCAGTGCGTACGGGCGGAATGCGTACGTGGTCGCCGGGGCTCAGCCGGTGTTCGGGCTTGGCGCGCTTTTTGTTGATGCGCACTTCGCCGGCGCGGATGATGCGTTGGATGTGGCTTTTGGGCACGCCTTTGAGGATTTTGGCCAGATAGTTGTCAAGCCGTTGGCCGGCGTCGGCTTCGCCGATGTGGAAATAGTTGACTGAATCTTTGCTAATCGTGGGCATTTTCTCTATAATCCGCGCGGTCTTGTTTGGCCGTCGAACCAAGACGAAAGGCTACCTGAAAACAAGAAAGCGGTAGCCGGCAAACAAGATGTATTGTTGAAATATTTTAGCGCAAAAAGACCACCCGCAACGATATTCTTCGGCCGGCCCGCCAAAGCCTGCCGGGAAACGGGTAATTAAGTTTGACTTTAAATCCGCCGCGCCGGCCTAAGACGCAGGTTCCCGCTTGTGCCGCCGGTATCCGTCATTGCGGCGGCGGACGATATGAGAAGATACGGCACCGATTTTTTGTCTGCGGCCAAGGCCGCAGGCGGTATTGTTCTTTATTTCTCTTTCCATGCGGAAACCATGTTCCATTTCTGCCCGCTCCGGTTTGCTGCTGCGGCCGGCTGAAATGCTGCTTCCCGGCTGTCCGGGTACGGCCTGCGGCGGCGTCTCTGCCGTCAGGCTTGGCCTGACGGCGCTTAGGCAGCGTGGTGCCGGATTGGAACAGCTTCTTCAAAAGCTCAAAAACTGATTACCGTTCGGGTGTCTGCCAATTGTTAAGGTGAACACCATGAAACGTATGTTATTCAATGCCACGCAGGCCGAAGAGCTGCGCGTGGCGATCGTGGACGGGCAGACTTTGCTCGACCTCGATATCGAAACGCTGGGCAAAGAACAGCGCAAAGGCAATGTCTATAAAGGCGTGATTACCCGCATCGAGCCCTCTTTGGAGGCGTGCTTTGTCGATTACGGTACCGACCGCCACGGCTTTCTGCCGTTCAAAGAAGTTTCCCGCTCTTATTTTCAAGATTATGACGGCGGCCGCGCCCGCATTCAGGACGTGCTGCGCGAAGGCATGGAAGTCATCGTGCAGGTGGAGAAAGACGAGCGCGGCAACAAAGGCGCCGCGCTCACCACCTTCGTCAGCCTGGCCGGCCGTTATCTGGTGTTGATGCCCAATAATCCGCGCGGCGGCGGCGTGTCGCGCCGCATCGAAGGCGAGGAGCGGCAAGAGTTGAAGGCGGCGATGGCCGAATTGGACGTGCCGCGCGGCATGAGCCTGATTGCCCGCACCGCCGGCATCGGCCGCAGTGTGGAAGAATTGCAATGGGATTTCAACTACCTGCTGCAACTTTGGCAAAATATCGAGGCTGCCGGCCGTGCCCACCACGAGCCTTATCTGCTGTTTATGGAAAGCTCGCTCTTGATCCGTGCCATACGCGATTATTTCCGCCCCGATATCGGCGAAATCCTGATCGACAACCAAGAAGTGTACGAGCAGGTTCAAGAGTTTATGAGCTATGTGATGCCCAATAATGTGGGCAAGCTCAAACACTACAACGACCACATTCCGCTGTTTTCCCGTTTCCAAATCGAGCATCAGATCGAAAGCGCATTTTCGCGTTCGGTCAGCCTGCCTTCCGGCGGCGCGATTGTGATCGACCACACCGAGGCTTTGGTGTCGGTGGACGTGAACTCCGCGCGCGCCACCCGCGGTGCCGATATCGAAGACACCGCCTTCAAAACCAATATGGAGGCGGCCGAAGAGCTGGCGCGCCAAATGCGCTTGCGCGACTTGGGCGGCCTGATCGTGATTGACTTCATCGACATGGAAAATCCCAAGCATCAGCGCGATGTGGAAAACACTTTGCGCGATGCGCTGAAGAAAGACCGCGCCCGCGTGCAGATGGGCAAGCTCTCGCGCTTCGGCCTGCTCGAATTGAGCCGCCAGCGCCTGAAGCCTTCTTTGGGCGAAAGCAGCCACACCGCCTGCCCGCGCTGCGCCGGCACCGGCTTTATCCGCGGCATCGAATCCACCGCCCTGCATGTGCTGCGCATCATTCAGGAAGAGGCGATGAAGGACAACACCGAAGAGGTGCATGCCCAAGTGCCGGTGGACGTGGCCACCTTCCTGCTGAACGAAAAACGCGCCGAACTGTTCGGTTTGGAAGAGCGTTTGGACGTGTCGATTCTGATGATTCCGAATCCGCGTTTGGAAAATCCGCACTACACCGTGACCCGTGTGCGCCCCGATAATGTGGAAGACGATCCCGAGCCGAGCTACAAACGGGTGGCCGAACCGGAACACGGCGAGCCGGCTTTGGAAGTGGGGCGCCAGGCCAAACCGGCCAAACCCGAGCCGGCGGTGAAAGGCGTGAAACACAGCCGGCCCGCGCCGGTGGTGGAGGCCAAGCCGGCCGGCTTGTGGCACAGCATCTGTACTTGGCTCGGCCGGGTATTCGGCGGCGCGGCCGAAGAGCCGGAAACCGAGCGCAACGGCAACCGCCATCCGGGCGGCAACCGTTCGCGCAAAGCGCCGCATCAGCGTCAGCGCAACCGCCAGCAACCGTCCCGTCAGGCGGCGGAAGCGGAAAACCGTGTGCAGCCGGCAGCAGAAAGCGGCGATAGCCGTGCACCCAAGCGCGATCACAAAGCGCAAGCCGACCACAACGGCCGCAACCGCCAGCAGGAGCAAAACCGCCGCGAACGCGCAGCGGAAAACCGCGCCGAAGAGGGCGGCAGCCAGCAGGAAGGCAACCGCCGCCGCCAACGCCGCCAGCAGCAGCGTAAGGACGAGGGCGTTCAGGTAGCCCCTGAGGCTGCTGCTGCGGTTGCTTTGCCACAGCTTGAAGCACCGGCGGTTTCCAAGGGAGATACGCCCACGGCTTCCGGGTTGAATCAGGCGGTTGAGCCGGTCGCCCAAGAGCGTGACCAGGCCAAAGGCCGTAACGGCGAGCGCCGCGCCGGCAACCGCGAGCGTCAGGAGCGCTCCGGCGGCAACGAACGGCGCAACCAGAAAGGCAAAGGCCGTCAGCGCAACATTGCCTCGGCGCAAAAAATCATCCAGTATCTGGACATCCGCCTGCAGGGTGATTTGGTGCGCGCCGCCGCCGACCATGTATTCGGCATCGGCCGGCAAACTGCCGCTGCGGCAGTTGCCGAGCCGGCAGGGCTGCCTGAAAACCAAGCTGCCGCAGCGGCGGACAGCGAAGCGCCCTTAATCATCAATCTGCCCGCCATGCATGACGACGAACCTGCCGAAGCGCAGCCGACCTTTGTGTTTGCTGCTGCGGAAGCGGCACCGTCCGAATCGGCGGCAAACAGTAAAGCGCCTGTTGCGGAGCCGGCTGCAGTGGCGGTGGAAACGCCGGCAGCCGAAACACGGGAGGCGGCGGCATCGACCGAGGCGGCCGAAACGGCCACGCCGCGCAGCTGGGCCAGCACCGAGTTTCTGTCGCGCCGGCAGCCCGTGTCGCGTCACGCGGCGGCGGCCAAAGTGGAAGAAACGGTGGGCGGCTTGGATTTGGGCGGTTTGGTGTGGGTGCAGACCAGAACCGATCTGCCGCCGGCTGAAGCCGCGCCCGAGCCGCCGCGCGGTTTGCGCCGTTCCGAGCTGCCGCCAGCCGCCGTTGAGCCGCCGTTGGCGGAGGCGCTGCAACAAGTGGAAACCCGCCGCGACTGATGCGGGCCGAACCGAGCCGAAACTGTGCCGCAGCCAGTTTCGGTTTTTCTTATCTTGGGTATTGGGCGGGCGGCGGCTTCAGGATAGCCTGAGACCTTTGCAAAACCCCCCATCTGCTGCGCATTTCTGCGTTGTGCGTTTATGCCCTATGGGTACTGCCCGCTCACTTGCCTATCTGTATGATATGTCTGTCCCACGGAGATTCCCGGCGTTCACGTTCGCTGCGCTGCTGCGCCTTGAACTGCATCCGCATCTGAGGGTTTTGCAAAGATACTGTGTGCATCCGTCAAAGGTAATTTTGCGAAAATTTTACAAGATACTGTTTATTTGTGAAATTTAGTTTGCTTTAGACGCAAAAAAGCCTTGACTTCCGCCAATTCTTAACATCTGTTTTCCTGTTTTCAGGCAGCTTTCGTATATCGCTGCGCTTCGAACGGCTTGCCCGTTTTGATGACGTGGTAGGCAATCACGGCCAACTTGCGCATGATGGCTATGATGATCGTCATCGGCTTTTTGCCGCGCTTTCTCATGCCGGCGACGAAGCTGCCGAATATACCGAGGGAATAGGCTTTAAGCGCAGGCATATAGAGCGCGGTTTTCAAGTCTTTTTTGCCGAAGCGCGGTTTTTTGTGCTGGTTGACGCTGGTGCCGCTTTGAAATTGAGTCGGCGACAAGCCGCAGTAAGCAACGAATTTGTTTACTGTTGTAAAGCGAACGGAACCGAGCAAGTAGCTCAGCAGGATAGGTGCGGTTGCTTTGCCGATACCGGGTATGGTTTGCAGCAGAGCGTTTGCACGGCTTAAGGCTGCATCCTGTTTCAGAAGCTTGGAAACCGCCTGCTTTGCCTGCCTGATTTGCTGTTTCAGGTGGGCAATATTCGCCTGATGGAAAGGCGCGATTTCGGCATCCGCTTCCTGAATGCGGTTCTTTTCGGCGGTTAAGGCTACCTGAAGCTGTTCTATCAGGCGGTGATAGGCACGCAGGCGGCTGTTCTCTTCCGGCTCAGGCTGCCAGTCAAGCAGGCGGCGGTTGACATCGGCCGATACGGCGAAATCATGGATGATTTTGGCATCCTGCTTATCGGTCTTGGTGCGGCGGAGATTGGATTCGCCGAATTTGTTTATCTGATACGGATTGACGACCGAAACGGCGCAGCCGCAGGCATGGAAATATTTGGCGAAGGCCAAGTAATACTTGCCTGTTGCTTCACAAACAATCTGCGGTTTGGCCGGCAGTGCCAATTTCTGAAACCATGTTTCCAGTTCTTCAAAACCGGATAACCCATTACTGATTTGGCAATGCCTTTCCCTATCGCCCAAACGGATATAAACATCGATTGTGCGCTTGGATATATCGGCACCGACAAACAGTTTCCCCATTGCTTCTCCTTACGATACAGATTCAGCCTGATATCGATCAGGCTGTTCTTTGATACTGTCCAAATTAATCGGGAATGAAGGAAGCCGCCGCTTCTATCTTTGCAACTGGGTCAACCCATTGTCTCAGTACGAAGTCGGCGGCTTTGATGCGGTCAGCTAATCCGCATCCGTAAAACATCGGGCGGATGGCTTGCGGATACGGGCTATTGTTAATCATGCGTTAAGATTGTTAGTTTTTGCAAGCAATTTGGCGGTTTTGGGTGTTGGCCAACAGGCTTTAGCTTTACTGTTTCTTTACATCCGCGACCAAGGCAAAGCCGAACCGACTGCTACCGCGCTGCGCTTGGTGGCTACTCGTCAGCCGTAAATTGCTACGCAATTGCCAACTGCCGAGCAGCTGGCATAAGGCTTCAAGGATATTGCGCCGATCGCGGGGCATCATCGCTGTAGGCAAGGTTTTTCTGCGGCTGGCCGTCAAGCACGGAGACTTGCGCCCCGATGGCAGGCGCGGAATCGGCCGACACCGCTGGCGTGTTATCTTGGCGCGGCTGGCGGAATGGGTCAAACGGTAAACCGTTTTCGGCGTAGTCTGTGCATAGCTCTTGGCTGATTTCGCGCAACGGCGTAGCCTGATCGCTGTAACAAGTACACCCCGTTTTACCGCCCTTAATGCAGGCGGCCACCCTCTCATACGATTTCACTTGCCGAACGGTGTCATACAAAGGCTTGGATTCCGGACGCTCCGCAAGCGTGGGCACAAACATTTCCGCCGTCAGGCTTTGTTGACCCGTACCGGCCAAACCGGCGGCCGCATTATCAATACCGGCTTTGACACCAGAATCTGATGTAGATTCTGTAACAGATTCCGCCTGCACCATACCACCCCCACCAGATAAAACGCTATAAGCCCAATACAAAGCACCTGGCGCACACAAGGCGGCCACCGCTGCCGCATACAGCCAACGGGTTTTAGGCTGTTTGATTTTGGTGTGAATCTCAGCACTTTTATAAAGACTGTATGCATCACTATCCAGCTTATAAACACTGGCCTGGCCGTTTCTGGATTCCGCCTTCGGATTGGTGGCGCAATAATCCCAGTAAAATTTCGTGCGCAGGCCGAGCTTGTTTTTATAGATATGGTAGTGAGCACCGACCAAATCACGCACATTGGCATCAATGCGCTTCGGCATTTGCGTAATCAGAAACACATCAATGCCGTAATGCCGATGCACATGCAGAAATTCGACATTCTCCGGAGCACGGCTTCCTGCCGAACGGGGCGGGAATACCCTTTGTGCCTCATCAATAACCACAACGCTGCCATGATTTTCAGGCTGCTGAAGCCAGACGTGCATATCGGCGATGCTGTGGCCTTCCGGAATCGGCTCAGTCGGAATCTGCAAATCTCTGATACCATCGACAAAGATTTTACGGCCTTCGAATTCTTTAGACTTTGCCAACTGCGAAACCATATACAGGGTTTTTCCGCTACCAGGCGTTCCAGTTATTAGAGTAATCATTTTTTACGCCCCAGAGAAGTGGCCAGCTTGGACATAGACTTGAACGACACGACAAAGGTCATGGCACCAAACAGAATATTCAGCACCACGCCGCCGCCAACCAGATAAAACAAATTCAACCAATCGGCCGACATGCCGCCGACTTGAGTTTGGATATGGTTTTTGAATTGGCCGACCATCAGATCAAAACCGACATAGGTTACAGCCGTGATACCTAAAGCCGTCAAAATACGACCGGCCACCGACAACAGCAGCGGAGCCAAAGCAGCAAGAAACTTCATACCATCCTTTCATCAATCCGAAAAATCATTTGTCCGTGTAAATCTGGCGATTTCCACTCCCAAATGATGTTTCTGCCGTTTCAGGTAGCCCGACCAAGCACCACCGCCCGGAATCCGAAAAATCATTTGTCCGTGCA
>JAUMZB010000019.1:0-29212 GCA_030528345.1 Eikenella sp. | reverse complement strand
AATCTGGCGATTTCCACTCCCAAATGATGTTTCTACCGTTTCAGCTAGCCCGACCAAGCACCACCGCCCGGAATCCGAAACATCATTTGTCCGTGCAAATCTGGCGATTTCCACTCCCAAATGATGTTTCTACCGTTTCAGCTAGCCCGACCGAACACCACCGCACGGAATCCGAAACATCATTTGTCCGTGTAAATCTGGCGATTCCCACTCCCAAATGATGTTTCTGCCGTTTCAGTCAGCCCGAGCAAAAACCACCGCCCGGAATCCGAAACATCATTTGTCCGTGTAAATCTGCGATTCCCACTCCCAAATGATGTTTCTGCCGTTTCAGGCAGCCCGACCAAGGCCAGCGGATGATTTAGGCGTTTCCGAAGCGACCCGCTTCGCTACTTTTTTTATCAGTCCGTTTCCGGCTTTTTCGGACGGGGGTAAGCGCGATTGAAGCAGGCCGTGTTGCCAAGACAAGGGGGTATTCATAAAGACTACGTCTTTACAAACCTTCCCCCTTGTCTTGGCAACCCGCCCCGCTAACTCAATCGCACCCCCGACCGAAAGCCGAAACCGGACTGATAAAAAAAACGCTCCGCTAGACAGACCAGTTTGCCGTTTGTGATGATGTTTGTACGTTTGTGATGCTTTGCCGTCCCCCTCCCTCTGCCTCTCCGTCCTGAGACACGAACAAGCCCAAGGCAGGGGCGGATATGGCAGGCAGTAGCAGAGCGGATACAGCAGAGACATCAAACATCACGCACGACAACACGGATGCAGAAGAAGCCGGCCACCAAGAAGGCGAACGCAATCAATATCGGACGAAGCCGAGAGCCAATATCGCAGACATACTGCAGACTGAAGCCGAAGGTTTTACTGATGCCCATGAAATTGAACTGCCACTGAACCGGTGCGGGACATTGCCCGTTGGTGGCGAATACGTTATCCGGACGGAATTCGAGATTGACGGTTTCCTGAGGAATTCGCAGATCGTAATCGCCCGCTTCCGGCTGTTCATCGCAGGCCATGATGTGCGGATACTTGCGGCAGAGATCATCTTTATCCTGCTCGCCTTCGTTTCCCGACTGGTTGCCGCTGCCGGTATTGTTGCCGGTGCTGTTACCGCTGCCGGGGGCGGTGTCTGTGCCGCTGGCGGGCGGATTGTCGGGCGCGGGGGCGGCGGGGCTGTTGGGTTGGAGGTCGGGGCGGTCTATGAGGGTTTCGCGCACGCAGGATTGGCCGTCTTCGCAATCGTAGAATTCCCAGCGGGCTTGTTTGGCTTTGCCGTCTTTGGGATCGGTGAAGGATTGGCTGTTAACGATGGTGCCGGGCAGAACGTGGACTTTGGGCGCAGACCAGTCAGAATCAGACAAGTCAGCGGCTTGTAGGACGGCTTCGGGGTTTTGGGCGGCGATGGGTTCTAAAATACGTTGGAATTCGGCTTCAGTCAAAGTCCCAGAACGAGCCGGCAGAATTTGGGTACGGAAACGAAACCCCATGACCTGACCTGCCTGTAAATGGTCAACACGCTTAGTTAAAACAGCAGTAACCATACACTCACCGCGCTCATATTTGATATTCGATATGGCTAAAGGATAAGAGTTGTTGATATTTTCAAGAGTAACAGTATTGCACAATCTCTCAAGCTGCTGTTGAGTTGGATTACCTAATACGCGATCATAAACGGCGTACTTATTTTCCAATACAGTATTTTTGACATAATCCACACAGTTCCCATAGCTCACCATACAGATAACTGTTCGGCCATCTTGCACCATTGTGCCGGTGGATTCGTCGTAGGTGTAGCCATTGTCGATTAACTGCTGGAGAATTTCACCAAGAATCAAAGAGCCGACGAGGGCTTGCGGGGTAAAGCGGGCGTAGCGTAACTTGCCGTGGATGTTTTGGGCGACTTTGGCTAGGGAGGCGGTGCGGGAGACTGTTGCCGGCAAGCGAGTAGGAGCAGACCTAATACCCCTCATCGTATCCCTTAGTCTAGTCATATCCCTAGACGGGTCAACCTCATGAATATAACCACCCGATATAGATTTTATTGTACGAATACCAGCAGAATTATATTTGCCAGTATTCGTAATGCGACCAGTTTTATTATCAATTACTAAAGTCCCCACCTCAGCTAAAGCCAAGGAAGGGAAAAGAAAGATACTAATAATCGTACTCTTCAACAAAAAGAACCAACGGATGGAAAGCATGAATCAACCTCAAATCGAAACTGATAGCTAAACTTGAACCATCTGGGAACATTACTTCAACACGAGGACCAATAATTCGGTGAAAAAAATTATGAAATAATGCAAATGGAATATTCTTAGCCTTAAAAATACCTTTTCTTTTCAATTCTCTGTAAAAAATTACCGACATCGGTAAATCTTTGTACATATAACTGTTTTGCTTAAGGCGATACAATTCTTCTTCAGAAATAAACATTTATCACTCCTTCCGTCATTTGGTGTTAAATCACGTTAGGAATGTACCATGCCTACCAAAACTTGAACAGGCCGATCGCAATTAGAGTCAGGCCGAAGCCCAGCAGAAACCAGAAATCAACGACCATCATCAGAACCCATGTCATAAATCAAGCGGTAGATGCTACGAAACAGCAAGACCACTGCGGCCACCATCAGCACAGAGCTACCCACAAGCGCACCGTGGGCAATCTGTTCGGTAGGACTGCATTCGGGCAGGCTTAAAACAATTTGCTGGCCGTTCAACTGCCAATTTTGCCCATGCTTGACGGGGCGGATAAGCTGGCCGTCAGCAGTGATAACAGGGGGCTGCTGGGATAGCAGAAAATCATATGCCGCCTCTTGCGAAGCAAAGCACTGATAGCCGATTCTGTAACCCATAAAGCCCCCTTACGCTTATTTCATGCCCTTAACAAAGCTGAAGGCCATCTTGAAGGCGGTAATCAACACTACCACGCTCACACCCGCCAAACCGATAGCGGAAATGACGGTTACGAACATGCTGATGGCTGATGCCACATCAGTACCGACTTTGGTAATCGCTGCCTGGGTATCAGCAGAAGCGACAACGGGAAGGGCAGTTACCGCAGCAGCAGCGGTTAAGGGAGCGGCTTTACGCCGCAGTTTTTGCAACATAGACATTTTCAGTCTCCTAAAGTAAGTTGGCGGGCGGCTGTGTGAAAGGTATGGAGCCGCCGCCCGAAGCCCCAATCCGTTTAACTTTCCACCGCTTCCCAGAAGGCGAAGACGGCGAACTGTTCTCCGATTTCATCCATGCCGGCGATTAAGGCGTCATCGCGGGTTTCAAACTTGCCGGCCAGTTTGAGATAGGGCGTCAAACCGATATCGCCAACGGGATCGGGGTACAGGAATTCGAAGCTTTCCAAATCCTGCACGATGTAGCGAATTTCAAAGTTCGGCATGGCGTCAGCCTTTCTTTTGTCCTTCCGGCACACGGAAGTCTTTAATCACGACGGTTTCTTTACCGCTGCCGTTGGTGACGCGAGCAAGCTGGATTTCGAGTTCACAGGGGAAGCTCAAACCTTTGAAGCGGTCAAAGTTGCTGCTATCGCCGAAACGGACTTTGGCCAGACCCAAGCCGAGGGCGTTACCGGTCGCGTCATTGAAGGGAGCGGCTTTGAAGACGGTACAACTATCAATAGTGTTGCCTTCGATTTCGCCTTTAAACTTGGTTACGCCCATGATGATGGCGCGTTCAAATACGGGCTGTTGGAGCATGTCGAAATTCATGATGGATTCCTTTCTAGAGAGACGATTTCAGGTTCAGGGATATAGGCGGGATACTCTTGCTTCCGTATCAGCGATTCGGCGATTTGACAGGCCTGCTGAAGGCGTTTGCGGGCTTCGATTTCTTCATACAGTGCATGGCATTCGGCATCGGTGGGCATGTATTCCTCAATCGTCATGCGGTATTCGTCCAAATCGAAGGGCGCAAAACCGTCATGGTGCAGATAGTGAACCCTGATTGCATCGCAGTTGTATTCGGAAGGATCCAAGCCTTTCGGGTATTTGCCTTCATCGGCCACGAGACGACGGACGATTTCCGAATCAGGAAAGCCGGCATCAACGAGGAAACGGACAAAGCGGCCAACTTGATTTCGGGCATGAAATTCCCGCTGTTCGAAAGTGAGGTTCACCACATTGGCTTTGGTTTCAATACGGTTGGCCGATGCCTGAAACAGTTCTTCGCCGATCGGGAAGGCGCCAGTCAGATACTGCCCGGGCTTAATCAAAATATCGTGCGGTATCACGCAATCATGCTTGCGGAACTCGACTTCGAAACGCACCCACGGGCTGGACTTGTCACCGAACTTTTTGCCTTTCTCGTAAATCCGCGCGAGCTTGGACGAGCCTTTGCGGCCGATATCAAGCGTTTTGCCGGAGCCGTCTTCAATGTTCCAGGCGGTGCCGCGGCATTCGGCTTTGGGTGTGACGTTATGGTTGTCGTAGCGGCCTTTTTTGTGATCGACCAAAGCCTGATCAGGTGTGTATTCACCGTTAAAAAAGTCATGGGCGACATCGCAACGGGTAATGCGCGGTTTGATGGCCTGTTGCAGGAACTCATATAAACGGCCTTCCCAACCGGGCAGAGCGGCTTGGCAGCCGACGGCATTTAAATCAACCAATACGGTATTGCGCTGGCCACCGTGATGCAGCGTGCCGTATGCCGCGTTATCGGGGCCGATCTGGTAATAAGCCTGATAGAAGAACTTGCCTTTACCGAGCATTTTTTTGGTAATGCCGAAACCGAAGATTTTTTCGAGTGCTTCGCTACAGGCGGAAATAAAGTCGTTATTACCGACCAAGCGGTTTTGCAGGTAGTGAAAAATAGTATCTTCGTAGAAAGTGAAGGTCAGGTAGTCAACGAGCGCACCGTCTTCACGGCCTTTACGCAAGGGAATTTCAAGCAAGTTGCCTTTGGAATCGGTAACGTAGGTTTGAAAATATTCGGTGGTTTGAATATTGGCCCAGTCGATTTGCTCCCCCGTTAATGGTCTTTGGGTTTCTTGCTCCCCCCCTGTTAGCCTAGGGGGGGCATCTGCCGCCGCTGCCGCGTCAGCCGCCGCACGGCGGCTGTCTGCCGCGTCCGCCGGCGGCAGATACTTTGATGCGGCAATAACGGCATCGATTTCGGCGGCATCGGGTAAGGTGTTTTTTGTGCGAGACATGGATTACACCTCAAGCGGCGAACAAATCGACTTGGTACAGGCACAGGTTTAAATCGGCCTCGTCATAAAACGGCACGTCCGGATCGTGGGCAATGCGTTCGGCTTTGTTGCGGCGAAGTTTTGGGCGAATTTGGCGGTAGAACCGACATCATCGAAAGAGAAGGTATCCACGCAGGCGCTATGCTGTTGGCTGAGTGATACGAAGATGCACATGCGCGAACCCTGAAAAGCTAAGGTTACGCATGGGTAAATTTGATTGTCGTATTGGTACACGGGCAGCCCCTTTCACTTGGCAATAAAAAATCCCGTTTCCAAAATCTTGAACTTGTCAAGACCCTGAAAACGGGGTGCAATATATAAGGTCTCAGCCTGCGGCATACATTCTGCAGGCGGCAGACGGATATGGCATAATAAACCGCATCTGCAACTGAGTTTTGTGGGAGCGAATTGTGAGTATTTCTCTGAGCCAATATGTGCTGTATCTGCAATATCTGGCCGTCGGCATTGTGATGGTGGTGGTGTTTGCCGCCGTCTATCTGCGCTGCACGCCGGCGGCCGAATTGCGTCTGATTAAGGGGGGCAATCTGGCTTGCGCCCTGTCGTTCGGCGGGGCGCTGGTGGGCTTTTGTCTGCCGCTGGCCACCAGCATTGCCAACAACATCCACCTGCTGGATTTCATGCTGTGGGGGTTGGCCGCGGCAGTGATTCAAATCATCGTGTATTTTGCCGCGACCCGTCTGGTGCCGGATGCTTCCGGCGAGTTGGCCGCCAATAATGTGGCGGTGGGCACTTTGTGTGCGGCGGTGTCGGTGTCGGTCGGGCTGCTGAATGCGGCTTGCCTGGTGGGTTGAGTTTCGGCGCGTCGGCGCCACTTGAGGCTACCTGAACACGTTTGACAAAAAAGGAAAAGAAGATGCTGGGCAACTTTATCAAGAAGCAGTTTATCGATGTGATCCAGTGGCCGGATCCGGATCCGGCCACTTTGGTGTGGCGTTTTCCGGTGGCCGATCAGGAAATCCAAAACGGCGCCAGCCTCACGGTGCGCGAAGCGCAGATGGCGATGTTTGTGGACGAAGGCGTGACCGCCGACGTGTTTGCGCCCGGCCGCCACACGCTGACCACGCAAACCCTGCCGCTGCTGACCAACCTGAAAAACTGGGACAAGCTGTTCCAATCGCCTTTCAAGTCGGACGTGTATTTCTTCAATACGCGCCAACAGCTGGCCCGCCGCTGGGGCACTACCCAACCGGTTACCGTGCGCGACAGCGATTTCGGCGTGATCCAGCTGCGCTCTTTCGGCATGTATGCCTACCGCATCAGTGATCCGGCCGCCTTCTTTAAAGAAGTGAGCGGCGTGGTGTCGTCTTACAGCGGCGAACAGTTGGAGCAGCAGCTGCGCAATATCGCGATGACCCAGCTGGCCGCCGCTTTCGGCACTTCCGGTATTCCGTTTTTGGACATGGCGGCCAACCAAGTGCTGCTGTCGCAAAAAATGACCGAACTGCTGCTGCCCGAATTCGCCAAACTGGGCTTGACGCTGGAAAGCTTTACCGTGGAGAGCGTGACCTTGCCGGAAAACGTGCAGAAGGCGCTGGACAGCAAAATGTCGATGGGCATCATCGGCGACATGGGCAAGTTCACCCAATACCAAACCGCCACCGCCATTCCGATGGCGGCGCAGAACGAAGGCGGCCTGGCCGGCCTTGGCGCCGGTGTCGGCGTGGGTGCGGGCATCGGCCAAGCGATGGCCGGTGCGATGGCAGCCGGTTTCGGCCAGGCGCCGCAGCCCGCTGCACAAGCCGCGCCTGCCGCCCCGGCTGCGGCTGCTGCGGCCGCCGAAGCGCCCGCGCCTGCCCCGGCGGCGGACGATCCGCAAGCCAAATTGGGCAAGTTGAAAAGCCTGTTGGACGGCGGTTTGATTTCCGCCGAAGATTATGAAAAAGCCAAAGCCGAAGTGTTGAAACAGCTGATTGGCTAAACATAAAGGCTACCTGAAAGCCAGCCGGCTGCCGCAGCATGGCAAAGCGTTGGCGGCCGTCGGTTTCAGGTAGCCTGTATGCCGCCCGAGCCGCCGTGAGACGGCGCGCCGACAAACGGATTTCCCCATGAGCGAACCCTTCTTCAAGACCGACTGCCCCAGTTGCGGTGCCCCCGTACACGCCCATTCGGCCACGGCGGTCACGCTGGTGTGCGGCTACTGCAACAGTCTGCTGCTGCGGCAGGACGGCGGCGTGGTGGACACCGGCCGCGACTCTGCCTTACTGGAAGACTTCAGTCCGCTGCAAATCGGCACCACCGGCACCTTCGGCACGCAAAACTTCACCTTGGTCGGCCGTTTGCAGGCGCGTTACGATGTGGGCGTGTGGAACGAATGGTATGCCCTGTTTGACGACGGCAGCAGCGGCTGGCTGGCCGAAGCGGGCGACCAATATGTGTTCACCGTGCCCGCTGCCGAGCGTCCGACCGCCGAACCGCCGCCGTTTGATGCCTTGGCGGCCGGCGAGAGCCGTTTGGTGTACCGCGACAAAGCGTTTGTCGTTTCCGACGTGCGCCACATCACCCTTTCGCAGGCGGCGGCCGAGGGCGAGCTGCCGTTTGCCGTGCCGCCGCAAATGACCAACCGCGTGGCCGACTGGCGCTGCGAACACCTGTTTCTGACCACCGATTACGCCGCCGAACCGCCGGAAATCTTTGTCGGCCGCGGCGTGACGCTGGAAGAGCTCAAACTCGGCCACACCCGCAGCAGCGACGCCATCGCCGACAGTGCGGGCCGGCTGAAGGGTACGCGCCGCGCGGAAAGCTGCCCCAACTGCGGCTCGGAAGTGCAGTGGCTTGCCGGCCTTACGCCCACCGTCATTTGCCCCAGCTGCCACAGCGATTTGAGCACCGACGGCGGCAAAGCCGAGCTGGTGCGGCAAAACGGGATGCGGCAGGAGCAACAGCGGCGGTTGACCCTGCCTTTGGGCGCCCAAGGCCGCATCAACGGCAAAACCTATACCGTGATCGGCGCGGTGTGTAAAGACGAGCTGGATCCCGACGATGCCTGGCAGATGCTGCACGGCGGCCATGTGCAAGACCTCTATCCCGAGGGCCAGTGGACCGAATATCTGTTGTTCGAACCGCAAAGCGGCTTTTTGTGGCTGGTGGAAACCCGCCAAGGCGAATGGAGCGTGTCGGAAACCTTAAACCGCTGGCCGGCGCTGCAGGGTCATTCCCTGATGCCGCGCAACGCCCGCAAACTGTATGACTACGGAGGGCGGGTGCGTTATGCCGTCGGCGCTTTCTACTGGCACATCCGCGCCGACGACGTGAATTACTATACCGATTACGACCAAGGCAGGAGCAAGCTGTGCATCGAGCGCTCGCCGTCCGAAGTGGCGTGGAGCAAGAGCACGCCGGTAAGTTACGCGCACATCCGCGAGTGGTTCGGTTTGAAGGCCGATGCGCCGGCTTATCGGGCCAAGATGACGCCCGACCGGCAACCCTTCGGCTGGCCCAAGCTGCTGATGTATATCTTTGTCCTCATCAATTCGCCGGCCATACTGACCGCGCTGGATCGAGACGGCTTCACAGGATTTGCTTTGGTGGCCGGGATTACGGCCGCCGTGGCTTGGTTTATTATCCGTACCGGCCGGTTTGCCGGTTTGATGAACGAGCCGAATCAAGACGATGAGGCATAAACTGCCCTTGCCGGCCGTTTTTCCAGGAAGGTGGAAGCATGTCTAAAGGTATGTATCTGGTGTGCGCGATTGCGGCGATGTTCATCGGCACCGTGACCAATTACAGTTTGGTGAGCGACGGGCAGGGCGGCAGCCGTTCCCACGGCGGCGGCGGTTTTGTCGGCGGTTATTCGGGCGGGCACAAATGAGCCACCGTCCGGGCGGGCACGGCCTGCTGGATGTCTACGGCTGCCCCGCGCATCTGCTGCGTGACGAGGGCTACCTGAAAACCGCGTTGCAGGGCGCGGCAAAAGCCGCCGGCGCCACCATACTCGGCGGCCATTTCCATACCTTCGGCGAAGGCGGCGGCGTCACCGGCGTGCTGCTGCTGGCGGAATCCCATCTCAGTATCCACACCTGGCCGGAATACGGTTTTGCCGCCGTCGATGTTTTTCTCTGCGGCAGCTTGCAGCTGGAAGCGGTCCGGGCGCATCTATATGCGGCTTTGCAGGCGCGGGAAGAACAATGGAGCGTGCACCGGCGCGGCCGGGATGTGATGTGAGCAAGCATCCTGAGGCCTTTGCCAAACCCCCATCTGCGGCGCATCTGCGTTGTGTGCTGCTCGCTTAGCCTTGTATATGATATGTCTGTCCCACGGGATTCCCGGCGTTCACACTCGCTGCGCTGCTGCGCCTTGAACTGCATCCGCATCTGAGGGTTTTGCAAAGGTTTCATTCTGTATGCGGAGGGTGCGCGGTGCAGCAGAATACAGGCTACCTGAAACGGTTTCAGGTAGCCTGTATTCTGTTCTGAATAGAGTGTTTTAGGGCGTGTCGGCAAACAAACGGCGGTGTTGTTCCCGCAGGGCTTGTTTGTCGCCGTCGAAGTCCAAAACCTGTTCCGCCCGCGCCAAAGCCTGTCGGGCCGTGGTCTCGGCGGCGGCGGCCACTGCCGGTTCGGGCGCGCCGCGCCGGATGCCGGCCAGCACTTTCTGCATCACCAAACCCACTTCGGCTACGCCGGCGCCGTCGCGGGCGATGGGGGCGAAACCGTCGCGTATCCATTCTCCTTCGTCTAGGCGCATGATGCTCAAGCGGTCGTAAACCGGCACATCGCCATCATCTTGGTCTTCCGCCGCAGTATCGAGCAGCAGACGCATCATGCGCGTCATCACATTGATGGCGGTGCCGGGGTCGTTAACCGCCGCCGACAGCGCCCGTTGTGCGGCTTCGCTCAGCACCACAAAGCCCCAGCCCGGGTCTTGTGCATAGCTGCGGGACACGTCCAGCACAAAGCAGTCGCGCAAGTCTTCGATGTCGATCGCCCCGCCGCACACTTGGGCCAGCGGCGTGTCGGGCATGATCAGTTCGCCCGGGCGCACCTGAATGTGGATGTGTCCGCCGGCGGCTTCAGCCCGTTTCTGCAGGCCGGCCATGTCGATGTGGGTCAGATAGCCGTTGCGGCGGGCGTACAGCACGGCGGCGCCGGCAGCGGGTTGCCCCTGCCAGGCTGCGCCCATATCGGGGCTGGCACGGTGGCGGCGCAAGGCTTCGGCGGCGGCCGTGTGGATTTTGTCCAAAGTGTTGCCCATGCGGCCCAGCTGGGAGAGGGTGTGCACCCAGCGGATCAGGGTGGCGATCAGATAAGCCAGCACCAGGGCGGTGCTGACAAACAGCACGAAGCGGCCGTTTTGGCCGTAAAAGCCCATGCCCAGTGCGGTTTTGGCGATGATGGCGTAGATAAAGGCGGAGAGGAAACTGGCAATCGCGGTGCGGGTGGTGTCGTCGCCCATCACCAGCTCGGTGGCGCGCGGGGTGGCGCTGTTGGCGGCGGAGGCAAAGGCCGACACCATGATCGACAGCGAGAAGGTGCTCACCGCCAGCATGCTGGAGGCGATCACGTCCAAAAGGCCTTCCAAAGTGCCCAATTCGATGTCGGGCAGGGTGTCGGGCGGCAGCCAGAGGTTGAGCAGGCGGGCGGCAAAGGCGAACAGGGTGGCCAATACCGCGCCCAGCGCGGGCGCCACCCACAAGCGGTTGCTCGGTTTTTTCAGGGCCAACAGCCAACGGTACAGCATATCGGGCTCGTTTCGGAAAGGGTTAGCAAGAGGGCGCACAGTATACCGCGCAGCGGTGTTGGGTGCAGGGGCGAAGGTTTCAGGCAGCCTGTTGTGCGGGATCGGACGGGCCGGCAGCAATGTCAGCGCACGCGGGCGCGGGGCACGCGCCGTAAGGCGCGGCGGTAGGGACGGCTGCGGCCGTCGAGGCGGATGAGGAAGAATTCGTGGGGGAAAGGGAGCTTGAGCAGGCGTTGGTGCAGGTGCTCGGCCAATTCTTCGCGCTCGGGTGCGTGGCGGGGCAGACGCAGGGTATAGCCGATCACATATAACGGCCGCTGCGGCAGATGGTGTACGGTTTTTTGAGCCAGATAGATCCGGTCGATTTCGGGCAGGTCGGCCACGCGCCGCAGCCAGTCGGCCAACTCGCTCTCGCTGAGGGCGGAAGGGTGCAGCGGGTCGTCGGGCAACCATTCGGCGCGTTCGAAGCCGGCCTGTTCTTCTTCGTAACGGCGCTGGTCGGCGAGGTCTTGGTAGTGGGCGGCGGCATCGTGGCGGCCGTTGCGCCGGTGGTAGTCGGCCTCTTCTTCGGCGGCGGCGAAAATCAAGTCCTCGTCGAGTTCGGCGGCGCGGCGTACCAAGGTGGTGCCGTCGGCATCGTTGCGCAGCAGCAGTTGGCGGCCGTAGGCGAACATCAGCGGCGGGTGTGTGGGATGTTGGCGGTGGCTCGCTTCCAGCAAGGCGAAGGCGGCATCGCGGTCTTGGCGCACGCGCTCGGTGAGCCAGGCGCGCTCCAGCGTTTCGTCCAAAGACAGTGGCGCGGCTTCGGCGGCATCGTCGAGTTCCTGCAGGCGGCGGACGGCGCTTTGGCCTTGTTGGTAGCGCTCGCGCCAGTTGCTGCGGGCATTTTCCCACCATCGGCGGTCGGTTTGTGCCACCAGTTTGTCGGCGGCTTCGCCCAAGAGGTGCATGGCGTTGCCCTCGGCCGGCGACAGGCGCGGATATTCGTCCAGCGCTTCCAGCCGCCAGGCGAGGGAGGGGTGGTTGTCGTGGATGTAGGCGGGCGCTTGGAGCAGCGCTTGCAGATGCGCCTGCAGGCGGGCGTGGTGCCGTTGGCGGATGTCGTCCAGTGCGGCGGGGTAATGGGCGAAGGGCAGTTGCGGCGGGCGCAGGTGCTGTTCGCTCTGCGTCCAGACCTCTGTCCAGTAATGGCGGTCGAAATCGAGGCCGAACACGTGCAGGCGGCACATGGCCCGGGCATACAGGCTACCTGAACAGCGGCGGGCGGCGGCTTGGTCGCACTGCAACACCTGCTGGCGCATCAGGGTGTGCCACCAAATATCGGCGAAGGGCAGATAGAGGCGGACGAGCGGCCGCAACAGGGCGGCGGGAAAACGGCCTTCAAATTGTTCGGCCAGCTGCACCCAGCGGCGCCGTTGCCGCCACAGCGCATCGTTGGCGCCGCTGAAGCCGTAGGCCAGGTGGGCGGTTTGGTAGGCGATGAGCGGGCGCAGGCTGTCGGCATCCAAACTCTGCAACAGCGGCAGGCCGATGTGCAGGCGGTTGCGCCAGGGCAGGCCGAACAGGCGGCTTTGCGCGCTGTGAAGGCCGTATTCGTCGTGCAGCCAAACTTCGTGGATGCGGATGCGGCAGGCGCGGGCTTCTTCGTCTATCAGGGCAAACCAGTCCGGCGCTGCCTCCCGTTGCAGGCGGATGCCGTCGGGCGGTTCGGCAGGCAGGCGCCAGGCGGTCAGAACGGCGGCGAGGGTGCTGTAAACAGAGGCCAGCGTCCACCCGATGAGGCCGAAAGACAGAGGCGCGCCGATTATCCACAGCCACGGAACGGCGGCGGGAAACCAGCGTTCGGCGGCATAAGCCAGCAGCGCAACAGGCGGAGCCAGCAGCAGAAACGGCAGCAGCAGAGCCAGCAGCAGCGTCAAGGGCAGGGCCAGCAAGATATAGGCCTGCCCCAGCCACAGCCAAAACCGAGCCGCAAAGCGGTAGGCCTGCGGCGCGGTTTCGGCGAAGCGCTGGCAGAAATCGGTGAGGCGGACGGCAAACGGCGGACGGTCGTACATAATGGACAAAAGCGCTCAGCGCGGTCGGGGGTAAAACTGCACCGGCTGTTCCTTGGCGGGCAGCTGCCGTTTTTTGAGGGCGTGGCCGTAAACGGTTTCGAGGGTCACGCTGCCCAAAATACCATCGGCAAAACCTTGGTTGACGGCGGCGCGGGCGGCGGCTTCGTCGTCGAAGGACAGCGCGTGCCAGATGCCCAGCGTGTCCATGTCCTGCCAGAACGTGTCGGCGCGGGCGTAGCTCAGGTGCAGCTTGGCGGTGTCCATCACCGGGTCGTAAAAGCCGTGGTGAAACAGCATGTCGCCCAAGTCGTGCATATCGGTAAACGGGCTGTCGGCACGGATGCCCTGCCGTTTCAGGTAGCCTGTGATTTCGGCGAGGGTGTCGATGCCGAAATGGGTGAAAAACAGCAGGCCGTCGGTTTTCAGGGCGCGCGCCCAGTTTTCCAATACCGGCACGGGGGCGGCGGCAGACGGCACCAGCCCCAGATTGGCCCACAGCCAGTCGGCCTGCGCTTCGGGCAGGGCGGCATCGGGCGGCAGGCAGTTTTGGACGACTTGGTTTTTGCCGGTGAGCTTCTGCCACCAGCCGCCGCGGCGGGCTTCGGCTGCGGCCTGCAGAAAATCGGCGCGCGCATCGTATTCGCTGAACACGGCTTGCGGATAGCGTCCGGCCAACAGGCGGCGGCTGTGGTCGGCATCGGCGCCGAACAGCAAAATGTGCTGCGGAACGGCGGTGACGATGTCGAGCCGCTGCGCGGTGTCTTCGGCCAAGCGGCGGTGGATCAGCCAGCGGTCGTTTTGCATGGAAAGGGATGATTGGAGGAAAAGGCGGGATTATACGCCAAGGGTGGCGGCTTGAGGCGTGGGGCTACCTGAAACGCGGATGGGCGGCTTTCAGGTAGCCTGAAACTTTATGTGTGTGATGTTGTAGCGGCAGCTTGGGCTACCTGAAAAACAGTGCTGTGTTTTCAGGTAGCCTTTGTTTGGCTGGTGAATATTGGGTGGAAAATGTTGGCTGTGGTCGGGCTTTGAACAGTTTTTTAGAGACGGTGGCAGAGGTCGCCGGCGGCAAAGCCCTGCCAATCTACATCGATGTTTTTGCCGAAGGCCATCACTTTGAACAGTTCGCCCATTTCGTGCGGGGCGAGCAGGGTTTGGCAGGCAGCGGCGGCGCGGATGTAGTCCGGCCCGGCGCTGTCGCCGCAGGCGGCGAGCGCGTCGGTGATGCCGAGGTTGAGCAAAAAGGCGGCTTGGGCGGCGTAGCCGATGAGGTCGAGGCCGCTGTCGCAGCCGGCTTCGGCGATGGCGGTGAAGTTGACGTGGCAGGTGAGGTCGGTGAGGCCGATATAGCGGAAGGGGTTGTGCACGGTGTGGTGGCGGTAGTGGCCGATGAGGGTGCCCTGATGCCGCTGCGGATGGTAATACTGGGCGGCGTCGAAGCCGTAATCGATCCAGATGAGGGCGCCGCGGCGCAGTTTGGCGGCCACGGTGCGGATAAAGGCCTGCTGTTGGCGGTGCAGCTCGCTGGTGTAGCCTTCTATGGGCGGAATCAGCGCTTCGGCTGCGGTGTGTAATTCGGCGGGCAGGGGGGCGCTTTGCCAGGACAAACCGCCGTTTTGTTCGGCCACGCCCATCAGGCAATAGCGGCCGTTTTGGTAGCGCACGATGTCACAGGGCATGGCGTCGAGCACTTCGTTGCCGATGACGATGCCGTCGAAAAAGGCGGGCAGTTCGGCGAGCCAACTGACCTGTGTAAGGTGTTCGGGGGCGTGTTCGGCGAGGTGGCGGCGTTGCCGTTCGGCCAAATCGGGCGACACTTCGATGATGTAATAGTGGCGCAGGCTACCTGAAAGGGCGGGCAGCAGTTGGGCGGCCAGCGTGCCGGTGCCGGCGCCGAATTCGTAAACGCAGCCCTCGGTTTGCGGCAACAGGGCGCGGAGCTGGACGGCGAGGGTGCGGCCGAACAGCGGGGTGAGCGCGGGGGCGGTGATGAAGTCGCCCGCCGCGCCGATTTTATGGGCGCCGCCGGTGTAGTAGCCGTATGCGGGCTGGTAGAGCGCCATCTGCATGAAGTCGGCAAAGGGCAGGAAACCGCCGGCGGCGGCGATGCGCTGCCGGATGAGGGCGGCAAGGGTTTGGGAGGCATGCAGGGCTTCCGGCGTGGGGGCGGGCAGGTCGGCGGCGGTCATGGTGTGGCGGAATGCTGGAAAAAGGGCTGCGATTATAAAGATTTAATCGATGTTTGCCAAAGGTGGGGCGGCGGGTGCTTGGGCAGGCGGTGTGCGGCGGGGACGGACAGGTGTGGCGGTTTATCGGAATGAATTGTTAATACAATCATTTTTCTGCCTGCGTTAATTGACTGTGATCAAAAAACTGCCGTATAGTGTCGCAATGTGGGGAAAAGTGGGGTGAAGTGTGCCATTTTCCCTAAATTGACAAGACGAGGTGGGCGCAGTGTTTGGCGGCATGCATGAATTGAGCATCGACAGCAAGGGGCGTTTGGCGATACCGGCCAAATTCCGCGAGTTGTTGTCGCGCCGTTACTCGCCCGCGCTGGTGGTCACGCTGGATTCGCGTTCGCATTTTCTGCTGTATCCGGAAGAAGAGTGGCAGAAAACTGCGGCGGCCGTCATGGCCATGGATGTCAACGGCAAGCCGCACGCCAAGCGTTACCAAAGCATGGTGCTGCACAATGCGGAAACCTTGGAGCTGGATTCGGCCGGCCGTATTTTGCTGCCTGCGCATCTGCGCCGACGGGTGGATTTCGATAAGGAAGTGACTTTGGTCGGACGGGTGGACCGCTTGGAGTTGTGGGGTCGCGAACGCTGGGAGGCCGATATGAACGCCCTCTTGGACATGGATACCGACGAGCTCGATGCCGAGTTGGCCGAAGCGGGGTTCCGTTTATGAGCGGCGAAGTGTTTGCCCACATCACGGTGCTCTTGCACGAAGCGGTGGACGCGCTGAATGTGTGTCCCGACGGCGTGTATGTGGACGGCACTTTCGGCAGGGGCGGCCATTCGCGGCTGATTCTTTCCCGTTTGGGCGAACACGGCCGTTTGGTGGTGTTCGACAAAGACCCGCAGGCGATTGCGGTGGCGCGCGAACTGGCCGCACAAGACAAACGGGTGGCGGTGGTGCACGAAGGCTTTGCCGCTTTTCAGGTAGCCTTAAACGGCTTGGGCATTCGCGAAATCGACGGCGCGCTGTTTGATTTGGGTATTTCCTCGCCGCAAATCGACGACGCCAGCCGCGGATTCAGCTTCCGCTTCGATGCACCTCTGGATATGCGCATGGACCCCACCCGCGGCCGGTCGGCGGCCGAGTGGCTGGCCGAGGCGGCGGAGCAAGAGATACACGAGGTCATTAAAAATTATGGTGAAGAGCGGTTTAGTCGCCAGATTGCGCGCGCAATTGTGGCAAGGCGGCAGGAAAGCCCCATCCTTACAACCGGCCAGCTGGCGAAAATCGTGGCGGAAACCGTCCGTACTCGCGAGCGCGGCCAAGACCCGGCGACGCGGACGTTCCAAGCCGTTCGGATTTTCATCAACCGTGAGCTTGAAGAAGTAGCCGCCGTGCTGCCGCAGGCGGCAGGCTGCCTGAAAACCGGCGGCCGCCTGGCGGTGATTGCCTTCCACTCCTTGGAAGACCGCATTGTGAAACGGTTTATCCGCCGCCACAGCCGCCCGCAGCCCCTGCCCAAATGGGTGGTGGTGAAAGAAAGCGAACGGCCGCAGCCGCCGCTGTTGGAAATCGGCAAGGCGCAAAAGGCCGGCGAGGCCGAAGTGGCCGCCAATCCGCGCGCGCGTTCGGCGGTGTTGCGGGTGGCGGAACGCACGGCGGGGAGGTTTGAAGCCCGATGAACAAAATCAATATCGTTCTTTTTGTGCTGACCGTGCTCTCGGCGCTGGCCGTGGTCACCGTGCAGGACCGCTCGCGCGAATCGTTTATCGCGCTGGAAAAAGCGCACCGCCGCGCCTTGGATTTGGAAGAAGAATACCGCCGCCTGCAATGGCAGCAGGCCCAGCTGGCCAACCATGCCCGCATTAAAGAGGCGGCGGCGCGCCAGCGGCTGCAGCCGCCCACCGTACAGAATACCCATATGATCCGCACGCACCACGAATAAATAAAAAGCGGGAACCGCACTTATGTTGATTAAAAGCGATTACAAGCCGCAGATGCGGCAGCAACAGCCGAAAAAGAAAAAGCCCGTCAGCACCAACGGCCGCATCGCCATGGTGTTGGGTATGCTGGCGCTTGCCTTCGGCGCGGTGGTGGTGTGGAGCGTGCGCCTGCACACGCTGGAGCAGGACAAGCTGGTGGAAGAGGGCAACAAACGCTTTGTGCGTACATTGGTGCAGACCGCCAACCGAGGCACGATTACCGACCGCAACGGCTCGGTGCTGGCGCTGAGTGCGCCGACCGACTCGCTGTATGCCGTGCCCTCGGCGATGGACAAAATGCCCGGCCAAGACCAGTTGGAGGCTTTGTCCGCCCTGATTGAGGTGCCGGTGGAAACCATTGCTGACCGCCTGGCGCGCACCAACAGCGATTTTGTGTTCCTGAAGCGCCAGATGAGTGCGGAAACCGCCGCCAAGGTGCGCGAATTGGGCATTGCCGGCTTGTCCTTCCAAACTGAGCCCAAGCGGCAGTATCCGATGGGCAATCTGTTTTCCCATGTGATCGGCTTCACCAATATCGACGGTAAGGGACAGGAAGGCTTGGAATTGTCGCGCGAGGACGATTTGCGCGGCGTGGACGGCGCGCGCGTGGTGCTGCGCGACAACCGCGGCAATTACGTGGACGCGCTCGATTCGCCGCGCAACCGCGACACGGTGGACGGCCGCGACATGGTGCTGTCCTTGGATCAGCGCATCCAGTCGCTGGCGCACGACGAGCTGGCCGAAGCCGTGGCGCACCACCAGGCCAAAGCCGGTACGGTGGTGGTGTTGGATGCCAAAACCGGCGAAATTCTGGCCTTGGTCAACCTGCCGGATTACGATCCGAACCACCCCGGCCGCGCCGACAGCGCCCTGCGCCGCAACCGCGCCGTGACCGATATGATCGAGCCGGGTTCCACCATGAAGCCCTTCCCGATTGCCAAGGCCTTGGATTCGGGCAAAGTGAACGAAAACACTTGGTTCAATGTGCAGCCCTACAACATCGGCTCGGCCACCGTGCGCGACACGCGCAACTACGGCTCGCTGACCCTGCGCGGCATGATGCAGAAGTCTTCCAACGTGGGCACCAGCAAGCTGTCGGCCATGTTTAAGCCGGAAGAGATGCATCGGTTTTACAAAGCCGTCGGCTTCGGCCGCCGCATGCACTCCGGTTTCCCCGGCGAATCGCCCGGCTTGGTTCGTGATTGGAAAAACTGGCGCCCCATCGAGCAGGCCACCATGTCGTTCGGCTACGGCCTGCAAATGAGCCTGCTGCAGCTGGCGCGCGGCTACACCGTGTTCACCAACGACGGCAAACTGCTGCCGGTCACTTTCCTCAAGCAAAGCGTGGCGCCGCAGGGCGAAGCGGTGATCCGCCCCGAAACCGCGCGCGCCGTGCGCCGCATGATGGTGTCGGTGACCGAGCCGGGCGGCACGGGCACGGCCGGTGCGGTGGACGGCTTTGACGTCGGCGCCAAAACCGGTACCGCGCGCAAGCTGGTGAACGGCCGCTATGCCGAAAACAAACACATGGCCACTTTTATCGGCTTCGCGCCCGCCGACAATCCGCGCGTGATTGTGGCGGTAAACATCGACGAGCCCACCCAAAACGGCTATTACGGTGGCACGGTGGCCGGCCCGGTATTTAAGGATGTGATGGCCGGTTCGCTGAACATTCTCGGCATCACGCCCACCAAACCTTTGCGGCAGACGGCTGCCGTCCAACCCTAAACCTTTCAGGTAGCCTGATGCGGCTAAACGCGCAGGCTACCTGAAAAACCTTTCGGCGAAGGCAGACGAGCCGGCCCTTGCCGACAGCGGAGTTTCTTATGTTTGATCGGAACGCCCCTTTATCCCGCCCCGTTTTGCACACCCTGCCCGAACTGCCCGCAGGGTGTGTTTTGCGCATGGACAGCCGCCACATCCGCCCCGGCGACGCCTTTGTGGCCTGCCAGGGCGAGTACACCGACGGACGGCGCTATATTGCCGATGCCGTGGCCAACGGTGCGGCATTTGTGTTTTGGGACGCCGGCGGCGGTTTTGCCTGGCAGCCGGAATGGGCGGTGCCCAACCAGGGTGTGGCCGATTTGAACATCCGCGCCGGTCTGCTGGCGGCCGAGGTGTACGGCAATTTCGCCGACACCGCCGCTCCGTTGCGCTGCTGGGGCGTGACCGGCACCAACGGCAAAACCTCCATCAGCCAATGGTTGGCGCAGGCCGCCGATTTGTTGGGACGGAAATGCGCCGTCATCGGCACTGTGGGCAACGGTTTTTGGGGCGCGCTGGAAGACACCACCCACACCACGCCCGACCCCGTGCAGGTGCAAACCCTGCTGCACCGTTTCCGTGCCCAAGGTGCTCAGGCGGTGGCGATGGAAGTGTCCAGCCACGGTCTCGACCAAAACCGCGTGGTCGGCGTGCCCTTTAGCAGCGCCATCTTCACCAACCTCACCCGCGACCACCTCGACTACCACGGCGACATGGCCGGTTACGGCCGCAGCAAGGCCAAGCTGTTCCAATGGCAGAGTCTGCGCCATGCCGTGATCAATGCCGATGACGCGTTTGGCGCGGATTTGGCCGGCCAACTGCGGGCGGCGCGCCCCGAAGTGCGGGTGTGGCGGTATGGTTTTGCCGCCGGGGCGGATATTCGCATCACTGCATTTGAAGCGTCGTCTCAAGGCATGCGCCTCACGCTGGCCACTCCGTGGGGCGAGGGGGAAATCCGCAGCCGCCTGCTCGGCCGTTTCAACGCGCAAAATCTGGCCGCCTGCGTGGGGCTGTTGTGCGCCGAAGGCTTTGCCCTGACCGATGTGTTGCGGGTGTTGGCCGACATCCGCCCCGCCACCGGCCGCATGGACTGCATCATGGGCGAAGGCCGCCCGTTGGTGGTGGTGGATTACGCCCACACCTCCGACGCACTGGAAAAAGCCTTGGCCACCCTGCAGGAAATCAAACCGAAAGATGCCAAGCTGTGGTGCGTGTTCGGCTGCGGCGGCAACCGCGACCGCGGCAAACGGCCGCTGATGGGCGCGGCGGCGCAGGCCGGAGCCGATTGCGTGGTGATAACCAGCGACAATCCGCGCATGGAGGAGCCGCAGGCCGTCATCGACGACATCCTGCCCGCCGTGCCGACCCCCGCTTATGTGAATGCCGACCGCCGCGCCGCCATCGAATACGCTGTGCGCCACGCCGCTGCCGACGACATCATTCTGATTGCCGGTAAAGGCCACGAAACCTATCAGGACATTGGCGGCCAAAAACAGCATTTTTCCGATTTCGAAGCGGCCGAAGCGGCATTGGCACGGCGTTGAGACTGGCCGAACATGTTCCCGAAGTCGGATGCAATCATATTTTTAGAGAAAGGATGGAGCGGTGCGGGATTTTCTGAATTGGGTGCAGGCCGAACAGCAGATGATTGTGCAGGCGGTGCTGGAGCATTTGTGGCTGTCGCTGCTGTCCCTCTTGGCGGCGGTGCTGCTGGCCGTGCCCTTGGCCGTGTGCCTGTCGCGCCGGCGGCGTTGGGCGGAGGCGGTGCTGCAGCTCACCGGCGTTGTGCAAACCATCCCTTCGCTGGCTCTGCTCGGCCTGTTGATTCCCTTGGTCGGCATCGGTTCGCCGCCGGTGTTGATTGCGCTCACCCTGTATGCCTTGCTGCCGGTGTTCCAAAACACTTATCTGGGTTTGCAGCAAATCGATCCGGCCATCAAGGAGGCGGCCAAGGCCTTCGGTTTGTCGCGCTGGCAGTCGCTGCGGCGGATTGAACTGCCGATGGCGCTGCCGGCGATGGTTTCCGGCATCCGCACCGCGGCGGTGCTGATTGTGGGCACGGCCACGCTGGCGGCATTAATCGGGGCGGGCGGCTTGGGCCGGCTGATTCTGTTGGGCATCGACCGCCACAATATGATGCTCACGGTGAGCGGGGCGGTGCTTTCTGCTGCCTTGGCGGTGGGTGTCAGCGCTTTGATTGGCGCCGTGCAGCGGGTGCGGCGGCCCGGCCGGCTGTTGTCGGTGGTTGTGGCCGTGTTGCTGGTGTTGGGCGCGGCGGCGCTGTGGCCGGCATCGGGCGGCGAGCGGCGGCAGATGGTGGTGGCGGGCAAGCTGGGCAGCGAGCCGGACATTCTGATCAATATGTACCGCCTGCTGATTGAGCAGGAACAGCCCGACCTGGAGGTGGTGCTGAAGCCGAATTTCGGCAAAACCAGTTTTCTGTTTGCTGCGCTCAACAGCGGCGAAATCGATGTGTATCCCGAGTTTACCGGCACGGTGCTCGAAAGTTTGGTGACGCTGCCGCCCGGCATGACGAGCCAAGGCTTGTCGCCCGAACAGACTTATGCCGAAGCGCGCCGCCTGTTGGCGGAGCAGTATGCGCTCAGCCTGCTGCCGCCGATGGCTTATCAGAACACCTATGCCTTGGCCGTGCGCGAAAACGATGCGCGGCAGTACGGTTTGCAGCGGATTTCGGATTTGAAAACGGTGGCCGGCCATTTCCGCGCCGGTTTCACTTTGGAATTTACCGACCGCAACGACGGCTACCGCGGCTTGCAGCGGCACGGCATCCGTTTTGAGAAGTTGTCCAGCATGGAGCCGGCTTTGCGCTACACCGCCTTGCACAACGGCAAAATCGACCTGATCGAAGCCTACTCCACCGACAGCGAACTCAAGCAATACCGTTTGGTGACTCTGGACGACGATTTGGGTCTGTTTCCTTCGTATCAGGGCGCGCCGCTGATGAAGGCGGCTTTCGAGCGGGAACACCCGCAGGTGGCTGCTGCGCTGAACCGTTTGGCTGGGAAGATTTCCGCCGAGGAAATGAGCGCAATGAATTACCGCGTCAAAGCACTTGGTGAGCCACCGGAGCAGGTGGCCCGCGATTATCTGCGCGGGCAGGGCTTGCTGCGCGAGTAGGGCTGCGCTGCATTTTCAGGTAGCCTGACAGGCCGTACGGCCGTCAGGCGCCGCAACCGGGGCGGTGTAATCAAGTGCTGACGATGCTTCAGTTTTTCCAATTGTACTTTGCTTGGCCTGTTTGATTGTCCATGCCGGAATCAATGAGAATAAATGGATCAATATAGAATAAATGAAGAATTCTCCGTAGTCGTATTTGGCAATAAAGCATTTGTTACCCTATCGTTGGTTTTCCTATTGCTGATTGCACTTGTTTTTACTGCTGCTTGGTATTGGGGGGTAACAGGTATTCATCCGGCAAAGGCTTTTGCCGCTTGTGTTGTTTTGATATGGGCGATGCTTTCTTCTAAGATATATAGTAGAAAGCTTCACTTTTTACCCTCTTCTTTAATTGTTAAAGATATTCATAGCGATAAGCTTATCTCAGAAATAAAAATTGAATCCCATAATTCCTATTTCTTTGTTCTCAAGAAAATAGGGTGGATTATTAGGATTTATGATGGAAGTAGAAACCATTTCTTTTTTATTACCTCAAGATCATTTTTAAATTGGGAAGATGTTGAAGAAAAAACGCTCGATAGATTAAATGGATTTTTAAAAAATCATTACCCATTAAAAAATACCTTGATTGATCAATTCATATTTTTTTTTGACATATATACTCTATCCGCTACTCATCGTTTTCCTCATCTTTGCCACTCAAAAAATGGCATATTTTATTAAATATTAATTTAGAGATATAGGGATGCCTCCTGTATGCTGCAAATAAATTTCTTATTTTTTATCAGAATACGACTTAATTGTTAAAGAAGGATTAGGGAGAGTCAAGATGGGTGCGACGGGTAAATCGGTATTGATTGAATTTCAAAACGTCAGCAAGCATTACGGCGGCCAGGCCGCAGTTTCAGATTTGAACCTCAGTGTTTACGAAGGCGAATTTTTTGTGCTGGTAGGCGGATCGGGCAGCGGCAAATCCACCACCCTGCGCATGATCAATGCGCTCACCGAGCCCAGCGAAGGCAATGTGTATTTCCGCGGCAAGCGCATCAAAGACTACCCCATCCGCCCGCTGCGCCACCGCATCGGCTATGTGTTGCAGCAAATCGCCCTGTTCCCCACCATGACGGTGGCGCAAAACATCGGCCTGATGCCGGATATTCTGGGCTGGAGCAAATCGGCACGCCAGGCGCGCATTGCAGAGCTGCTCGAATTGGCGGGTCTGCCGGCGGCATACGCCGCGCGTTATCCGCACGAACTTTCGGGCGGCGAGCAGCAGCGCATCGGCATTCTGCGCGCCTTGGCGGCCAAGCCCGATATGCTGCTGATGGACGAGCCGTTCTCGGCGCTCGATCCCTTGTCGCGCCGCGCCCTGCAAGATGCGATTGCCGACATCCACCGCCGCTTGGGCACCACCATTGTATTTGTCACCCACGACATGCAGGAAGCCCTGCGCCTCGGTTGCCGCATCGGCGTGATGGAGGCGGGCAGGCTGTTGCAGGCGGACACGCCCGCAGCCGTGCAGCATCATCCGGCCACTCCTTATGTGGCCTCCTTATTCCGCCACACACAAGCCAGCGTGGACAATGTGCTGGCCGATATTGCCAAACTCAGTGCCGACGAGCAGCGGCAGCTGCTGGCCCGCTGGCCGGCCGCCCAAACCCAAACCGCCCGCCCCCCGCGGCCGATAGACAAACCGGCGGATGCCCGCCAGCCGGAAGAAACGCCATGAATGCCTTAACCCTCGATTTTGTTTGTCAAATCCTCAAGCTGCCGCTGCCGGACGGTGCCCGCGCCGCTACCCCCGTGCGCATCATCACCGACAGCCGCCAGGCGCAGGCGGGCGATGTGTTTTTTGCCCTGGCCGGCGACAAGCACGACGCCCATGATTTTGTGCCGCAGGTATTGGCCGCCGGTGCTTATGCGGTGGTGTCGCGCGCCGATTGCGCCGCGCTTTCAGGTAGCCTCAAAGTGGCCGACACCTTGGCCGCGCTGCAAACCCTGGCCGCCGCCTGGCGCGAGGCGGTGGATCCTTTGGTCTTCGGCATCACCGGCTCGTCCGGCAAAACCACGGTTAAAGAAATGCTGGCCGCAGTATTGCGCCGGCATTTCGGCGACGATGCGGTGCTGGCCACCGAGGGCAATTTCAACAACCACATCGGCCTGCCGCTTACTCTGTTGCAACTACAGCCGCAACACCGTTATGCGGTGATCGAGATGGGCATGAACCATTTCGGCGAGTTGGCGGCGCTCACCCGCATTGCCCGCCCCGATGCCGCGCTGGTCAACAACGCCCTGCGCGCCCATGTCGGCTGCGGCTTCGACGGCGTGGCCGATATTGCCCGTGCCAAAAGCGAAATCTATCAAGGGCTACCTGAAAACGGTATTGCGCTGATGCCCGCTCAAGACCCGAATGTTGCGGTGTTCCAAGTTGCCGTACAGGGTTTGAACAGCCGTACTTTCGGCGTGGACGCGGGCGATGTACATGCCGAAAATATGGTGTTGCAGCCCTTGGGCAGCCGCTTCGATTTGGTGAGCGGCGGCGAGCGCGCCGCCGTCAGCCTGCCGGTGCTCGGCCGGCACAATGTGCACAATGCCGTGGCCGCCGCCGCGCTGGCGCAAACCGCCGGCCTGAGTCTGGCGCAGATTGCCGAAGGTCTGGACGGCTTCGCCAATATCAAAGGCCGCCTGCAAATCAAAGCCGGCCTGCGCGGCAGCACGGTGCTGGACGACACCTACAACGCCAATCCCGACAGCATGAAAGCCGCACTGGACGTGCTGGCGCAACTGCCGCCGCCGCGCGTGTTTGTGATGGGCGATATGGGCGAGCTGGGAGAAGACGAAGCGGCGGCCATGCACGCCGAAGTGGGCGCTTATGCGTGCGGGCTGGGCATCGAAGCCGCCTATTTCACCGGCTGCCACAGCGCCGCCGCCGCCCAAGCCTTCGGCAGCCCGGGGGCGTGGTTTGCCGATAAGGTGCCGCTGATCGAGGCGTTGATACACGATTTGCCCGAGCAGGCGCAGGTGTTGGTGAAAGGCTCGCGCTTTATGCAGATGGAAAAAGTGGCGGAAGCTTTGGTTCCCTAAAGAATAAGCCGAAAGCAACAGGCTACCTGAAAAACTTTCAGGTAGCCTGTTGGCAGACGGCACGGTGTTTGTGCCGCTTCAGGGCGGATTACCATTCGAGGTTGACGCCCACATGGTAAACGGCAGCGCCGCCGCGGGGGCTAAAGGCAACGCCGGCTTTGGTGGCGAACTGTTCGTTAAAGCGGTAGCCCGCGCCCACGGCCACGGCGCTTTGTTTGCGGTAGCCGCCCACGGCGGCGGTGAGGTTGAATTTGCCCACGCCGTAAGGCTGGAACAGGCCGGAGAGGGCGGCTTGGGCGGCGAAACCGCGTTCGGTTTCCTGTTTCAGGTTGCGCACTTCGCCGGAAAGTTGTTGCAGGCCGGCGCTGTTGCGGGCGATTTGTGCCTCGGCTTCGGCCGTGCGTAATCCTTGTTGGTTAAGGTGTTGGTTGATTAAATCGCGGTTGGCGTTGATTTCGGCCTGATGGCGGCGGATAACGGTGTCCTGTACGGCAATGGCGTCGCGGTTGCGCTCGTTTTGGGCTTGTTGGGCGGCCAGTTGCGCTTGATGCGTTTTCAGGGCGCCGGCCTGTTCTTGCAGGGTTTGGCTGTGTTGGTCGAGGGTGTTTTGGGCGGCATCGAGGCGGCCGCTTTGCTGTTGCAGGGCGGTTAATTGTTCCTGATGGGTTTTCAGGGTACCGGCCTGTTCGCGCAAGGTTTGGCCGTGCTGGTCTATGGTTTGTTGGGCGGCGTCAAGGCGGCCGCTTTGTTGTTGCAGGGCTTTTTGATTGGCGGTAATGCCTTGGCGGTTGCTGCCGATCAGGCCGGCTTGGGCGTTGAGGTTGGCCACATTGGCGTCGATGCGTTGGCGTTGGTTGTCGATGTTTTGTGTGTTTTGTTCGATTTGGGCGATTTTTTCCGGATCAACGCCGTTGCCTAAGCTGATGCGCTGCAGTGCGGCTTGGGTGTCGGCAATGTCTCTGGCCTGCCGCTCTAAGGTGGCGCGGGTTTCGCCGATCTGGGTTTGGTTGGCTTGGATGCGGTTGAAATTGCTGAGTATGGCTTGGGTATTGTCGGCAATTTCCTGATTGTGCCGTCCGATGTCGGCCTGCTGTTTTTTCAGTTCTCGGTCTTGCGCCAAAAGATCGTTTTGCTGCTCGCCGCTGCTGAGGGCCAAAGCGGCCAGGGCGTCTGTGTTTTGTTTGGCGGTTTGTTGGATTTGGTTGAAGCGATCGCTTAGGGTTTGATGTTGTGCTTCCAGCCGGTTGAGCCGCTCCGTGGTGTCGGCGTAGGCGGTGCCGGACAGAACGCCGAAAACGCTGAGAATGAGGGCTGCGGTTTGGGCGGGGCGGAAGGGTCGGGTCATGTTTGCTCTCCTGAAAATCATGGTCATGGATGTTGCGGCCGCGTTGCCGGTATGTTCCGGTGCGGCGTGATTTGCGAATGTTAAAGACGCGGCGGCGGGAGGGATCTGACAATTGTTCTGCCGGATTTTTGGAACTTTTTCTTATTTATCTGTTTTTTCTGGTTTAAAAATCCGGTTAATTTGCTTTTCCGGCATATTGTGCTTATGTACCGTGAGTGTCCAGGTAGCCTGAAAGTGCGTTTTTGTAAGCTCGGGGTAAAGCTTTGTTTGGCGGGGCAAGATTTTGTCTGCGCCGTATGTTGCGCCGCACACAAGGGCGGCATAAGGCATTAAAATGCCGGCTTTTCGCCGGATGCCGGTGTTTAATGTGTTTGAGAAACAAGGGGCGGCCGTTTGGCGCGGTGTCCGGCCCGCATAGATCTGTCAGGATGTTTTTATGTTGTTATGGCTTGCCGATATTTTTCAAAACTGGATCAGCGGATTCAATCTGTTTCAGTACACCACTTTCCGCGCGGTGATGGCGGCGCTGACGGCGCTGGTGTTTTCGCTGCTGCTGGGGCCGTGGACGATACGCAAGCTGACGGCCTTGAAAGCGGGGCAGGCGATCCGTCACGACGGCCCGCAAACCCATTTGGTGAAGGCGGGCACGCCCACCATGGGCGGGGTGCTGATTTTGCTGGCGATTACGGTGTCCACCCTGCTGTGGGGGCGCTGGTCGAATCCGTATATTTGGATTCTTTTGCTGGTGTTGTTGGGCACCGGGCTGCTCGGTTTTTACGACGACTGGAAAAAAGTGGTCTATAAAGACCCCAACGGCGTATCGGCCAAATTCAAGATGGTGTGGCAGTCGGCGGTGGCGCTGTTGGCCGGCTTCTTGCTGTTTTATGTGGCGGCCAATGCGGCCAACAATATTCTGATCGTGCCCTTTTTCAAACAGGTGGCCGTGCCTTTGGGCGTGGTCGGTTTTGTGACGCTGGCTTATTTCACCATTGTCGGCACCTCCAATGCGGTTAACCTCACCGACGGCTTGGACGGTTTGGCGGCGTTTCCGGTGGTGTTGGTGGCCGGCGCGCTGGCGGTGTTCGCCTATGTGACCGGCCACGCCCAATTCGCCCATTATCTGCAGCTGCCCTTTGTGCCGGGCGCCAATGAAGTGGTGGTGTTTTGTGCCGCCATGTGCGGGGCCTGCTTGGGCTTTTTATGGTTCAACGCCGCGCCGGCGCAGGTGTTTATGGGCGATGTGGGCGCGCTGGCTTTGGGTGCGGCCTTGGGCACGGTGGCGGTGATTTTGCGGCAGGAGTTTGTGCTGGTGATCATGGGCGGCCTGTTTGTGGTGGAGGCTTTGTCGGTGATGCTGCAGGTGGGCTGGTATAAGCGCACCAAGAAGCGTATTTTCCTGATGGCGCCCATCCACCACCATTTCGAGCAGAAGGGCTGGAAAGAAACCCAGGTGGTGGTGCGCTTTTGGATCATCACCATTGTGTTGGTGCTGATCGGTTTGAGCAGTTTGAAAATCCGCTAAATCCGTTCGTGAGGCTACCTGAAAGGCGGTGTTGCGATGTTGTTGCAGCTGTTGATTTTGCTGGCGATGGCCAAATTGCAGGAGCATGTGTACGAAGAAACCTCGCGCGCCTGGCAATGGGCGGCGGCTTATGCGGCGGCGGTGGCGGTACTGAGTTTGCCGGCCGACAGCAGCTTGCTCGGTACGCTGATTGGTGCTGTGCTGTGGGGTTTATACGCTTGGGGCTATTTTGCCCTGTTGCGCCAAGTCACCGACCAACTGCTGCTGTGGCTGCTTGTGATGCTGGGCGGTGCCGTTTTGCCGCTGTTATTGGCGCTGAAACTGGTGGCCGGATCCGCTTCGTGAATCATCCGGCTGCCCTTGACGGCGGCGCGGTTTGCGGCACATGGAATCGATAGGAAGAAGATGATAAAGACGGTAAAACAGGTTTGTTTACTGGTTGCGGCCGGATGGTTGGCGGCGTGTTCGCCCCAGCCGCAGGCCGGGGTCTACGCAGCCGAGGCGTCGGCCGCGGCCGACGGCCGGGATGCGGTGTGGGGGCTGTACACTTACGGCCACGAGGTGTCGGTATTTGCGCCCTGCGGCGGTACGCAGGATTTCTGGGCGGATGGCGGGGAGGCGGTGATGAAGCCCTTGCAGGAAGCCAGTATGCGCTTGGCGGAAAGCCGCAACATGCCGTATCAGGCGGTATTGGCGCGTCTGTACATCAGCGAGCCGGTGCAGGCGGCGGAAGGCTTCCCTGCCGACTACGATGCGGCGGTGACGGTAAAGGCGGTGGCGGATGTGTTGCCCGATCGGCAAAGCTGCCCCGAATAGCACACAGACCGACGGTGCTTTTCCGAATTCCCGATAGGAAACCCATATCATCATGAATTGGCGCAATCAAAATATTCTGGTGGCCGGCCTCGGCGACAGCGGCTTGTCTATGCTCAATTTCTTCAGCCGTGCCGGCGCACGGGTGGCGGGCTACGATGCACGGCTGGATAAAGCGCGCGAGGCCGAATTGGCGGTGCGTTTTCCGCAGGCGCGCTGGTTTTCAGGCAGCCTGGCGGATGCCTTGGCCGCCGGTTTCGACATCTTGGCGCTCAGCCCCGGCATCAGCTGCCGCCAAGACGCCGTTCGCGCATTTGCCGCGCAAGGCGGCGAGGTGCTGGGCGATGTGGCGGTGCTGGCGCGCGAGTTGGCCGGCAGCGGCAGCAAAATCATCGCCATCACCGGCAGCAACGGCAAAACCAC
>JAUMZB010000075.1 GCA_030528345.1 Eikenella sp. | reverse complement strand
TTTTGCGGCCGCATCCGCACCATCCGCTGCCATCAAGACAACGGCCTGATCAAAGCCCTGATGAACACCCCCGGCAACGGGCAGGTGTTGGTGGTGGACGGCGGCGGCTCGCGCTACAGCGCGCTGATGGGCGACATGATTGCCGACGCCGCACGCCAAAACGGCTGGGCCGGCGCCGTGATTTTCGGCGTCATCCGCGACAGCGCCGCCATCGACCAAATGGATTTCGGCATCAAAGCCTTGGGCACCAATCCGAAAAAAAGCGGCAAAAGCGGAGCAGGCGAAAGCGACGTGCCCGTTTCCTTCGGCAATATTGTTTTTCCCCCCGGCCACTATCTGTACAGCGACGAAGACGGTATTTTGGTGTCGCCCGAACCGATTGGGGCGGCCTGATTCTGTTTGATTCCCCCCTTTATTCAAGGAGAAACCCGATGAAAATTACCAGCCAATGGGTAGACGGACGCTGCTTCGTCGCCACCAACGCGTCCGGCCAGAGCGTCATCATGGACGGCGCCCCCGCCGCCGAGGGCAACAAACGCGGCGTCAGTCCGATGGAAATGCTGCTGATGGGCATCGCCGGCTGCTCCGGCATCGACGTGGTGGACATCGCCAAGAAACAGCGCCAAAACGTGCTCGACTGCATCGCCACCGTCGAGGGCAAGCGGGCCGACAGCGTGCCCAAAGTGTTTACCGACATCCACATCCACTTCAAGGTCATCGGCCGCGGCCTGAATGCCGAGGCCGTCGGCAAAGCCGTGCAGCTCTCCGCCGAAAAATACTGTTCGGCCTCGATTATGCTGGGCAAAGCGGCCAACATCAGCCACAGCTTCGAAGTGGCCGAAGCGGAATAAGCCCGTTCCGGCTACCTGAAAGGCAAGCGGCCGGCCCGTTCCAGCGGGGCGGCCTCTGTTTTTCGTCCGACACGCCTGAACAGCCGTATGCGGCCAAATATTCCGCCAGCAAAGTTAAAATTAAGTAAAAATTGCCGTCAAGCAAATTTTTAAGCAGTTTTTTGCTTATTATTTACCATTTAAAATACTTAATTTCTTTAAATTTAAATTTAATGAAATAATCTTTCAAAGAAACTTCAATATTCACGCTGAGAAACAGATGCTTTTTCAGTCAAAAAAATTTATGATGCGGCCTTTCCCGAAAACGCTGCAAAGGACCACCTCATGAACCTGAATTTGCGCCGCAATCTTCCCCTCAGCCTGCTGGCCGCCGCTTTCCTGGCCGCCTGTTCCCCGTCAGAGAAGCAAGCCCCGGCTCCCGCCGGCAGCGCTTCCGATGCCTCCGCCCCCGCTACCGCCAGTGAAACCAAACGTGTGGCCATCACGTCCATTGTCGAACACCCCGCACTGGACGCCGTGCGCCAAGGCCTGATCGAGCAGCTGAAAGCCGAAGGCTTTGAAGAAGGCAAAAACCTGGTGATCGACTTCCAAAGCGCGCAGGGCAATCCGGCCACCGCCGCCCAAATTGCCAAGAAATTCGCCGGCGACAACCCTGATGTGATCGTGGCCATCGCCACCCCCAGCGCCCAAGCCGTGGCAGCCGCCACCCAAGACATCCCCCTTGTTTATTCGGCCGTCACCGACCCCGTGGCCGCCAAACTGGTGCCTTCCTGGAACGCTTCCCAAACCAATGTGACCGGCGTCTCCGACCAACTGCCTTTGGCGCCGCAAATCAAGCTGATGCACCAATTGGTGCCCAGCCTGAAATCCGTCGGCTATGTTTACAGCCCCGGCGAAGTGAACTCTACCGTGGTGCGCGACCAACTGAAAGAAGAACTCGGCAAAACCGGCATCACCCTGGCCGAAGCCCCGGCCCAGCGCACCACCGACGTACTCACCGCCGCCCGCAGCCTGCAAGGCAAAGCCGACCTGATCTACACCTCGCTCGACAACAACGTGGTGTCTTCTTATGAAGCCATGTACAAAGCCGCCAACGAAATCAAAGTGCCGCTCTTGGCTTCCGACACCGACTCCGTTTCCCGCGGCGCGGTGGCCGCTTTGGGCGTGAACTACCACAACATCGGCTTGGAAACCGGCAAAGTGACCGCCCGCATCCTGCGCGGCGAAAAAGCCGGCGACATCCCCTCGCAACGCATGGAGCAGTTCGACCTCTATCTCAGCTCCAAACACGCTGCCGAACAAGGCATCACCTTGTCTGAGGAGCTGAAACAGCAGGCCACCAAAATCATTGAATAAACGCCGGCTTAACGGCCGTCTCTTTCAGGTAGCCCGCAGTTAGGGCTACCTGAAAACATCATGCCCCGCCTTCCCTCCGCCAGTCTTTAAATTAGGAATCTTGGATGAGCCAACCCGAAAACCCTTACCGCGCGCCGCAAAGCGCCGGCTTGGCCGACACCGGCAACCGCAGCCGCATCATCGAACAATTGGATGTGGCCGAATCGTGGAAGAAACGCTTTCATCTCATCGAAAAAGCCGGCGGCGAAAAACTGCCCCGCATCAAAGAGCTGAGTTTCGGGGAGCGCATAAGCGTCGGCTTCAATGTCTGGACCATGCTGTTCGGCGTGATTTACCTGCTGATTAAAGGCATGTGGAAACTGGCGCTGAGCTATTTAGCCGCTGCCGTTTTGCTGTCTTTCGCGGCTTCTGCTTTGGAAGCCGCGGGCTGGAAAGCGGGCAATGCGCTGTTTTTCGGTTTGGCCGCCGGCTTTGCCGCCATCACCAACCGCAACTACTACAAAAAAATGGTATTGGGCCGCTCAGACTGGCTCTAATGCCGTCTTTCGGCTTTCAGGTAGCCTTTCGGGCCACCTGAAAGCCATCGGGCGGCCGACGCCCGTCCCGCTTCGGGCCGCCCGAGCCACCGCACAGGCTGTCCGAGCACACAAACACACGGTTACCCTCCGTGTCCGTACCACCAATCACAGAGAACCCCCATGTCTTTGATTGCCCTCTTCGGCGCCTTTGAAACCGGCCTCGTCTATGCCCTGGTGGCCTTAGGCGTGCTGATTTCCTTCCGCATTCTCGATTTCCCCGACCTCACCGCCGACGGCAGCTTCCCCTTGGGTGCCTTTGCCTGCGCCGTCTGCATGGTGGCCGGCATCCATCCCTTTATCGCCGTCGCCGTCGGCTTTGCCGCCGGCTGCCTCGCCGGCGTCCTCACCGCCTGGCTCAACATCAAACTCGGCATTCTGCACCTTCTGGCCGGCATCATCGTGATGACCGCCCTTTACTCCGTCAATCTGCGCATCGGCGGCGCGCCCAATGTGCCGCTGCTGGGCACCGACACCGTGTTCGATGTGTTCACCCCGCTGCTGGGGCGCGGCGTGTGGCAAAACACCGCCGTGCTTCTGGCCGCCGTCATCGCCATCAAATTGGTCTTGGACTGGTTTTTCGCCACCGAAACCGGGCTGGCCATGCGCGCCACCGGCGCCAACCCCCGCATGGCCCGCGCCCAAGGCATCGCCACCGGCCGCATGGTCTTGGCCGGCATGGCGCTCTCCAACGGCCTGATTGCCTTGGCCGGCGCCCTGTTTGCCCAATTGGCGGGCGGTGCCGACGTGGCCGCCGGTCTCGGCACCATCGTCTTCGGCCTGGCCGCCGTGATTCTGGGCGAAGCCCTGCTGCCGAGCAAAAACATCCTGCTGATCACCCTCTCCGCCGTTATCGGCTCCGTGATCTACCGCCTCTTCGTGATGGTGGCCATGGGCAGCGAAACCCTGATCCAACTCGGCCTGAAAACCCAAGACCTCAACCTGATTACCTCCGTCATGCTGGTACTGGTGCTCTTGGTGCCGAAAGCCAAAGCTAAAATGAAACAACAAAGGAAACCGGCATCATGATGCGCGCCGACAACCTCCGCCTCACCTTCAACCCCGGCACCGCCATCGAAAACCCCGCCCTGCGCGGCATGAGCCTGCACATTCAAGACGGCGAATTCGTCACCGTCATCGGCAGCAACGGTGCGGGCAAATCCACCTTCCTCAACGCCATCAGCGGCGACATCGGCATCGATTCCGGCAGCATCCGCATCGACGGCCGCGACGTGACCCGCCTCAACGCCCACCAACGCGCCGGCCTCGTGGCCCGCGTATTCCAAGACCCGATGGCCGGCACCTGCGAAGGCTTGAGCATAGAAGAAAACCTCGCCCTAGCCTACAAACGCGGCCGGCCGCGCCGCCTGGGGCTGGCGCTGAACAAACACAAGCGCGAACTGTTCCGCGAAAAACTCAGCATCCTCAAACTGGGGCTGGAAAACCGCCTCACCGACCGCATGGGCCTGCTCTCCGGCGGCCAGCGCCAAGCCGTCAGCCTGCTGATGGCCAGCCTGCAGCCGAGCAAAATCCTGCTGCTCGACGAACACACCGCCGCCCTCGACCCCAAAACCGCCGCCTTCGTGCTGGAGCTGACCGACCAAATCATCCGCGAAAACCAACTCACCGCCATGATGGTCACCCACTCTATGCAGCAGGCGCTCGACCACGGCCACCGCACCGTGATGCTGCACCAAGGCCAAGTGGTGCTCGACGTTTCCGGAGAAGAGCGCAAGGGCATGACCGTGCGCGACCTCTTGGATATGTTCGAAAAAACCCGCGGCGAAAAAGTCAGCGACGACGCCCTGTTGCTGAGCTGATGCCGCCACAGGCTACCTGGAAACCGATTTCCCGCTTTCAGGTAGCCTGATCCGCCCCCTTCTTTGCGCCATGTCCGATCTGATTGTTTTCAATAAGCCCTACGGCGTCATCTGCCAATTCAGCCCGCACGAAAAACACCGCACGCTGAAATCCTTCATCCC
>JAUMZB010000018.1 GCA_030528345.1 Eikenella sp. | reverse complement strand
TCTACACGCCGGTGCCGTTCCAGCCGTTCAGCCCGGGCGTTTTGAAGCGCAGCAGCGATTTGTGGTCGAAACCGAGCTGTTCCAGCGTTTTGCCGTCGTCGGGCTGTAAGGGCCGGCCGTTGAGCTGCCATTGCACTTCGTCCCACTTGATGTGCTCGAAGTCGGGGTGTTGGGCAAAGCCTTGCGGCATCACCTCGCTTTTGAGGGCGGCAAAAGGCATGTTTGGGGGGAGGGGGAAGGCTTTGGCCGAACAAAACAGCAGGTGTTCGTCCCAGCCGATGTAAACTAGGATATTGCCGCCGAAATTGGCTTGGGCGTCGCGCACCTCGCCGCGGTAATCGGGGGTGATGGCATGTACGGGCATGGTTTTCTCCTTGGGGGGTTATTGTTGTTGTGGGCAGGCTGCCTGAAATCAATGATTTGGGGTTTTCAGGTAGCCTGTATGCCGCCGCTGTGCGGCTTCGGGCTTCAGGCCGCGCCTTTCCATTGCTGCCAGCGCTGCTCGTCGGGCGAGCCGGCCATGTCGAGGTTGTCGGCGCCCACATTCATGCGGTAGTAGTCGCGCAGCATCACTTCCAAATCGGGGCCGCCGCAATTGCCTTGCAGGATTTGGTGTACCGGCAGCCAGGCTTGGACGAATTTTTCCGGTTCTTCCAGGAAGATGTCGCGGCAGCCGTCGGAACACATGTGGTAACGCTCGCCTTCAAACTCGGCGCTGCGGTAGCTGATTTGGCCGGGGTCGCCGTCCATTTCGGTAAAGCCCATCGGCACCTGGCACACTTGGCACAGTTGCGGCAGGCCGCTGGAGTAGAAACGCTTGCCTTCGGCGGCCATTTGCTTGGCCAGCGCCCAGCGCGGGCGGTAGTATTTGTCGAAGGTGTCGGGGTATTTTTCGCTCAACCAGTCCAGCTCTTCGTCGGTGGGAATCCAGGTGTGGAAGCCGGCGGCGTGGGTGAAGTTGTAGAAAATCCACCAAGCCTGATGCGAGATGTGTTCTTTCTCTTTTTCGATGACTTCGCTGTATTTGGGCGCGCGGATGCCGTAGCGGGCCAGATCTTTGAACAGGGCGCCGCCGGCTTCTTCGTAATACACTTCCCACGCCTCTTTCCACGACATCACCTTGTTGGGCAGCATGTAGTCCATCATCATGGCGACGATGGAGAGCAGGCGGGTGCCGCGCCAGAACCATTTGTCTATCCATTTCTGCACGATGGGCACATTGTCTTCGTGCTGTTCGAGCAGGAATTTGATGATTTCCAAGCCCAAGGTCATGTGGCGCGCCTCGTCCGACTGGGCGCTGAAACCGAAGGTGACGGTGGCCATGTCGCCGTTGTAGGCCGCGCCCGACATAAAGGGCACGAACAACAGATTGGTGAGCACATATTCGAACGAGAAGCTGATGGCCACCAAAAACTCAAACGGTCCGGCCGAGCGCGCGTCTTCAAAAAAAGACTTGGGCACGGAGAGATACCACACGCGATCATGCATATGGCTCCAGTCTTGGAAGCCGTCGAAATATTTGTTGTAGTGGCTCATGGCATGGATTTGGGTTTGCACATGGCGCAATTCGTCGATGGACTGCATTTGCGAGGCGATGCGCGCACCGATGCCGCCGAATTGGCGGCCCACATGGGCAAAACCCTGGAAGGCCTGGTATTCGAGCGGGGTCACGCCGGTGAGGAAGATTTTGATGGCGTTGAGGTAGCGCGGGTCGGACACGTTCATTTGCGCATGGTTTTGCGCAAAGGCGTCGAAGATGGCATACAGTTTTTTCTCTTTTTCGGCCTGGTATTTCCAATAGGCGTCCATGGTGAGGCGGAAGGGGTCTTCCCATTTCGACCAATCGGTAATCTTGATGCCTTCGAATTCTTCGTAGGGGAAGGCCTGTTTGCGGTCTTGATAGCTGAAATCCCAGTCCAGATCGCGGGTAAGCAGGCGGTATTTGTCTTTCAGATTCAGTTTGGCAGCCACAGTGGTTCTCCTTGTGTGCTCGGCTTGTTTTCAGGCAGCCTGGTGTTGGTACGGAGCTTAGCGCCAGCTCAGGCGGAAGGCTTCGTCGTCTTCGTCGACATTGCCGCCCAGGGTAATCAGATTGAGGTGCAGTTCCTGCACATCCCAGCTTTGGCCCAGATGCGCCTCCACGGTGCTGCGTTTCACCGCCAGCTCGCCGTCGCATTCCATGCGGATCATCGCCGGCTGGTAATGCACCACCACTTCGGGGTTGTCTTCTTCCACCGCCGCGACGATGTAGCGCGACATATCGTTGTCTTGCAGGGCCAGATACACTTTGGACATTCGCTTTCTCCTTATCCTTGCTTGTCTTGAAATCGTTCCAAACCGGTTTTCAGGTAGCCAGACCCAGTTTGGCCAAACGTTTGTTGACGGTATCGGCCGCCGCCGCCATGGCCGCCTCGGCGTCTTCGTCCAGCAGGGCGGGCGCCAGGGCTTGCCAAGCCGCCGCCACTTTGGGCTGCCAGGCGGCGGCCCATTGCCGCAGCAGTTCGCGGTTGGCCTCGCTCTCGGCGGCGGCCAGTTTGATCACGCTGTCGGCCCAGTTGTCGACATCTTTGAGGCAGTCCTGCATGAATTCGGTGAGCATGGCCACGTCGCGGCCTTGGTGGGCGTCGAGCCAGGTGCCGAAGGCGTGGTAGGCCAGTTGCTGGATGTGGCTGTCCATCAGCACGGTTTGCACCAGCATGAGTTCGAACCAGTCGCGGCACACCAGCATTTCTTCGCACAGCGCGCGCAAGCCTTGCCAGGCGGGGTTGTTCATCCATTCGTTTTTGGCGGCGGTCAGCGAGGTACCGCTGTTGTCGTCCAGCATCAGGCCGATGCGCGACAAGTATTGCGCCATGCCCAAGCGGTCCATGCCCGCATACAAACAGGCTTGGGTGACGGCGGTGCCGTAGCCGTAGGCGGCGCCGCTCATGTGGTTGAGGTTGGCGGTTTGCTCCACATGGCGCAGGGGCAACAGGCCCACGGTAATCCGCTGCTTCACTTCTGCGCTCAGATAATCGGCGCATTGGCGTTTGGCGAAAAAAGAGTAGCTGTGCTCGGCGCTTTCCTGCATGCGCGCGCGGTTTTGTACATAGGCGCCGTAATAGAACTGGCGCGGGTCTTTCAGCGCATACCAGTCGGCCATGACGATGGCGGTGTGGCTGGCATCGTTGAGGGTTTTGTCGGGCATCCACAGCGGGCGGTAGTGGAAGTTGGCGGTGGCCTGCGCATCGTAAGTGGCCTCTTGATAGCGGGTGGCCGGTTTGTCGCCGAAACGGCGGGCGATGTGCGCATAGGTCTGGCGCACGGGTTCGATGGCGGCGGTCTTGATTTCCAGGGTCATGTGTTTGCTCCTTTGTGGTTTGTTGTCGGTGTTGTTGAGGGGGCGGGCATGCTTATTCGTGGTCGTGGTTGTGGCGCATCAGCGTGTCGTCGCCGTAACGCCATTTGTCCAGTTCGCTGTCCACCGCCGCCATTTGCGCCTCGCTCATGTGCACCACGCCGTTGCGGGCACAAAAGTCGGCGAAGGCCGCCGGCGGCATCACCAGTTCGACAAACAGGCTGGGGTCGCCGATGGCGAAATCGAATTCGACAAAACGGGCGTCCGCTCCGCTGCGGATGCGGATGTATTTGGTGAGTCCGGGCAAGGCCTCGCGCTTGGGGTGGTTCGACATCGCTTTTCTCCTGTAGCAGGCTGTAGCCGGAAACCGACACCGGCTGCCAGTCTCGTTTAGCAGAATGGATGCCAACGGCAAGGAATGGGTTTTAATTTTTTGATATTTAAATGAATTAATTTGAAATTTGAAATAAATAAACGGAGAGGCCTCGATTTTTGCAGCCGGATTTCACCATTTGATAAAAGCAAAAAAGCCGGTTTCACCAAATGATGAAGCCGGCTTTTCAGGTAGCCTGTGCAGGCAGGAAGCAGATTTGACGGGGGCACAGGTACAGCCGTTATACTGGCCGCACCATATCAATAAAATCCATACAAACCACCAGGTTCTGTTGACGGCTGGCATGACGGCGGTGTTTTTGGCGAACATTCCCGCTTACGGCACCCATCCCGCAAGGGGACAAAGCAAATGCCCGCAAGATGTTTGATCCTGCTGTGCTTTTTGCTTGCATAAGCGAACGGTTCCCCGGTAGCGGGGCGGGCTTGCGAAGCGAAAAACCGCTGCATCGGCCAAATATCAACAGACCCTACAAAGGAAAGGCAGGATCCATGAGTAGCGCTTCCCTGAAACTGCCCACGGCCAAAGACCTGATCCGCGCCATCACTTTCGATACCGACAACGGCAAAATCTGGCTCAACGAGCAGCGCATGCTGTTGGTGGACGCCAGCGTGATGGCACAACTCAAGGCCGATCTCATCGCCATGCTGGGGGCGGAGCGCGCCAAGCTGTTTCTGATGCGCTTCGGTTATCAGGCCGGTATCAAAGATGCCGAGATTTCGCGCAAGCTGCGCCCGCACATGAGCCCGCAAAAGGCCTTTTTGGCCGGGCCGCAAATGCACAATATCCGCGGCATGGTGAAAGTGGAGCCTGTGGAATTGTCGTTTAATATCGCCAGCGGCGATTATTACGGCGTGTTCAACTGGTTCGATTCTTATGAAGCGGGCGTGTATCCGAAAAACGAACACGGCGAAGCCGTCCGCGGCACGGTTTGTTGGACGCTGCTGGGCTATGCCAGCGGCTACACCAGCTATTTTATGGGGCGCTCGATTATCTATCAGGAAACCGCCTGCACCGCCCAAGGCGACTCCTGCTGCCAAATTGTCGGCAAACCGGCGGAAGAGTGGCCGGAACTGACCGACATCGAGCGCGCCATGATGCCCGATCCGGTGCAGGAAGAGCTGGCCGCTTTACGCAGCGAATTGGTGCGCCTGCGTTCCAGCCAGCCCCTGCGTGCCGACCCGGAATTCAAAATCTTCAATGCCATCGGCGAATCCAAAGCCTTCCGTCAGGCCTACAACCTGCTGGCCAGCGCCGCCGGCAGCAAAGTTACCGTATTGCTGCAAGGCGAAACCGGCGCCGGCAAAGAAGCCTTCGCCCGCAGCCTGCATGCCGGCAGCGAGCGTGCCGACGGCCCCTTTGTGGCCATCAACTGCGCCTGTATTCCGCCGGAATTGATTGAATCCGAACTCTTCGGCGTGGAAAAAGGCGCCTTTACCGGCGCCAGCCAGTCGCGTCAAGGCAAATTCGAGCGCGCCCAAGGCGGCACCATTTTCCTGGATGAAGTGGTGGAACTCTCGCCCCGCGCCCAAGCCGCCCTGCTGCGTGTGCTGCAGGAAAACGAATACGAGCGCGTGGGCGACCAGAAAACCCGCCGTATCGACGTGCGGGTGGTTACCGCCACCAATGAAGACTTGCAGCAAGCGGTGCAGGGCGGCCGCTTTCGCGCAGACCTCTATTACCGCCTCAATGTGTTTCCCATCCGCATCCCTCCGTTGCGCGAGCGCAAAGAAGACATCCCCCTTTTGGTGTCGCACTTTTTGGAAAAGTTTTGCGGCGTTTATAAAAAACACATTCCCGGCATCAGCGACCGGGGCATGGAATTGCTGCAGCAGTACGATTGGCCGGGCAATATCCGCGAGTTGGAAAACGTGATTGAACGCGGCGTCATTCTCACCGAACATAGCCGCCACATTTCCAGCGGCAACCTTTTCCCCAATTGCGGGGAAACCCCGTTTAATGCCGAAGGTTTCGATGCCGCCGGCAAAATCCAGCTGCAACGCAACCACAATGCGCAATGGCAAAGCTGGCTGGCGCAACTGCTGCAAACGGATTTTTCCTTGGAGGCATTCGAGCAAGACCTGATCCAACACGCCTTGCGCGCCAGCCAGGGCAATGTGTCCAAAGCCGCGCGCAAACTGGGCATCACCCGCCCGGCATTGGCCTACCGCATGAAGAAAATGGGTTTGGGCGGGCATTAAATGCGGCGGCCGTTTGATTTTGACAAGGGCCAGACGATGAAACGGGAAACAGGCTACCTGAAAGCATGAAGGCTTGCAGGCAGCCTGTTTGGCGGCGGCTGAAGCGCCTATGCCAAGTCCCGATTGCGGCGGCTTTGGGTGAAAAATCTCCGCCTGCGGCGTCGCCCCTACGGGATAAGGGCAATGCCCGCAGGATGTTCCATCTTGCTGCGCGGGCCGGTTTTACCGGCGAAACGTGACAAACCGCCCTCTTCGAGTACCGCCCGGCAGGCGTGGTTTTGCCGCCCAAAACCGCTTCACGAAAAGACTTGGAACAGGCGTTTAGCGGACGTTGCCGCGTTGGCGTTCGATCACAATGCCCACTTCGCGCACATCGGGCAAAATGCCCGGCTTGACCACCCTCAGGCGCACGCGCTCGCAGCGGAAATTGTTCAAAATCAGCGCGGCCACGTATTCGGCCAAGGCTTCGAGCAGAAAAAACTGCTGTGCCTTCACGCCGGCGCGCACGGTGTCGGCCACTTCGCCGTAATGCACGGTGTCGTCCACTTCGTCGCTGGCGCCGGCGGCGGAGAGATCGGTGTAAATGTCGATGTCGAACAAGACGGTTTTGGGGCGGGTGCGCTCCCAGTCGTACACGCCGATCAGGGTGTCTGCTTTCAAACCGTGCAGGAAAACGGTGTCGTTCATGGCTTGGCCCTCGTGATAGAATCCGCCTCCCATTTTATGCAAAGTGATTGCGCTATGTTGGATTTATTTTCTGTGGCTGACTGGGTGGCCGTGGCGGCGGCCTACCTGTTGGGCTCGCTTTCGTTTGCGGTGCTGGTGTCGAAATATTACGGCATGGACGACCCGCGCACTTACGGCTCCGGCAACCCGGGTGCCACCAATGTGCTGCGCAGCGGCCGCAAGAAGGCGGCGGCGCTTACGCTGTTGGGCGATGCGCTTAAGGGTCTGGCGGCGGTGCTGCTGGCGCGTTGGCTGCAGGAGGCGGCGGGCTTGAGCGATGCCGGCATTGCCGCGGTGGCGGTGGCGGCTTTGGTGGGGCATATGTGGCCGGTGTTTTTCGGTTTTCGAGGCGGCAAAGGCGTGGCCACGGCCTTGGGCGTGCTGTTGGCACTGTGTTGGCCGGTGGCGCTGATCTGTGCGGCGGTGTGGCTGGTATTGGCCTTCGGCCTGAAGATTTCTTCTTTGGCGGCGCTGGCGGCCACCGTCATCAGCCCGTTGGCGGCTTATTGGCTGATAGACAAGCCTTCTTGGGTGTGGGCGGTGGCGGTGATTGCCGTGTTGGTGCTGGCGCGCCACCACGGCAATATCCGCAATTTATTGAGCGGCCGCGAAGGGAAAATCGGCGAAAAGGCTGAATAGAAATCACGCCTTTATTATTTTTACATCGCACAAGACATCGTGGCGGATATGAGAGGGCTTGTGGCGGGAAGAAAAACAAATGGAAGAATAGTCATCGGGAGAAAATCATGATGAGCCGTAAAATTTTCGCCGTCCTGCACAAGCGCCTGTGGCCGCGTTTGCAGGCGCAGGGCTTTCAATACCGCATCGGCCGCAGTTATTACCGTCTCGCTGACGGGCAGGTGTGGTATGCCGCCAGTCGTGCGCTGAATGCGCATTTGCAACACATCGGGCGGCCAAGCGCCGATAGCGCCTTTGATTGTGTGGCCGGTATTTACCACTTCGATGCCGATGAGCAGGCCGTCGTCGAGCGTTATCTGCGCGCGCGCCGCCCCTATTGGGGCACGCAATATCTGATGAATGTGCAATGTGATGACGCGCCCAGCCAAGCCGGCGGCGGACGCAGAAAGGACATGAGCCTCTGGCGCGTGGCGGCCGACGGCAGCAACCTCGATACAGTCATGGACGATTTTGAAGCCGCCTTCCTGCAACAGGCCTTGCCGTTCTGGACACGCATGGGCAGTGCTGCAAACGCTGCCGCCGCACGGCGCTACAATGCGGAAAAACGTGGGCAGGCCGCAGAATTCCGTGAGTGTTATTTCGAGGCCGTGGGCAGCGGCAAGACCAAAGAGGCCGATGAATGCCTGCGCTACTGGCTGCTGCGCGATGCCTGCGATTATGTCGCCTATTGGGACGCCCACGGCGGCGATCCGCTGCGCAAAACCCAAGAGAGCGCACCATGACCCTGCCGCCGCTTGCCGACCTTCTTGCGCGTTTGAAGCATAGGCCGCTATATCTTCTCCAATACAAGCCGGTGCGCACGGAAATTGCCCCGGAGTTCGGCGACAACCTCGCCGGGTACGCGCATCCTTGAGATATGATGAGACAGGCGCAAATGGGGCGCCGCCTTTGGCTGTTGGTGGCGGCTGCGGCGTCGGTGTTGATGGTCACCATGGGCATACGCATGTCGCTGGGTTTGTTTGTCCAGCCGATTGTGGCCGACACCGCGCTCAGTATTTCGGCGGTGAGTTTTGCGATGGCGGTGACCCAGCTGGTGTGGGGCGTGTCGCAGCCGCTCACCGGCGCTTTGGCCGACCGCTACGGTGCCTGGCAAGTGATGTTGTGGGGCACGCTGCTGCTGGCTTTGGGCTGCGCTTTGGTGCCCTGGCTGCCCGGCACCTGGGGGCTGACACTCACGGTGGGCGTGATGGTGGCCTTGGGCGCGGGTGCGGGCAGTTTTTCGATTCTGATGAGCCAGGTGGCGAACAAAGTGCCGCCGCATTGGCGCGGCACGGCCTCAGGCATGGTGAATGCGGGCGGCTCCTTCGGCCAGTTTTTGTTTGCACCGCTGGTGCAGGGGCTGATTCTGCTGCCGGCGGCGGGTTGGCGCGGGGCAATGTATGTGTTGGCGGGCACCAGTCTGCTGGCGATTCCGGTGTCGCGCTTTCTCACCCGCGGCGACGCGCCGCCCGAGCGGCTCTCCGCCGGTGCGGCGGCAGACGGCCAAACCCTGAGGCAGGCGCTGGCGCAGGCGTTCCGCGACCGCAGCTATATCCTGCTGCATCTGGGTTTTTTCACCTGCGGTTTCCATATTGCGTTTTTGGTGACCCATTTGCCGACAGAAGTGGCCTTGTGCGGGCTGCCGCCGGCGGTGGCGTCGTGGTCGCTGGCCATCATCGGCATGGCGAATGTGGCGGGCAGCGTGTTGGCCGGCTGGTGTGTCGGCCGCTGGCGCAGCAAATACATACTGTTTTGGATGTATGCCTCGCGCGCGGCCTTGGTGGCGGCCTACTTGATGCTGCCGCGCACCGACACCGTGTTTTACCTGTTTGCCGCCGGGTTGGGGCTGACTTGGCTGGCCACCGTGCCGCCGACGGCGGCGATTGTGGGCAAGTTGTTCGGCCTGCGTTATTTGGCCACCTTATTCGGCCTCACTTTGCTGTCGCACCAAATCGGCGGCTTTTTCGGGGCTTATCTCGGCGGCTGGGCGATGAGCCGCTTCGGCGATTACGGTTGGATGTGGTATGCCGATATGGCGCTGGCCGCGGCGGCGGCTTTGCTAAATCTGCCGATTCGGGAGCAGAAAATGCCGCCCCGGCAGGCTGCGGGCGGCTAAGCAGCAGGCGCACAAGCGAGAACAGGCTGGCTGAAAGGCTTTCAGGTAGCCTGTTGTGTTGTCTGCGTTTTAATGATTACGCAGTTTCCAGCCGGAGTGCAGCACGGCAAAGGAGAAAGCGGCGGCGGCGGCGGTGAAGGCGGCCACCACGCCGAGGGAGAGCCAGGGCGAGAGGTCGCTGGTGCCGAAGAAGCCGTAGCGGAAGCCGTCGATGAGGTAGAACACGGGGTTGGCATGGCTGACGGCCTGCCAAAACGGCGGCAGGCTGCGGATGGAGTAGAACACGCCGGAGAGGAAGGTGAGCGGCATGATGAGGAAGTTTTGGAAGGCGGCGAGCTGGTCGAATTTTTCCGCCCAAATGCCGGCCAGCAGCCCCAAAGAGGCCATAAAGCCGCAACCGCACAAGGCGAAGGCGAGCACAAACAGCGGCTGCTGCGGCCAAGGCAGGCCGAACCAGGCGGTGGCCAGCAGCACGCCGCCGCCCACGGCCAAGCCGCGCACCACGGCGGCGCCGGTATAGGCGGCAAACAGGGTGAGCGAGGAGAGCGGCGGCAGCAGGATGTACACCAGATTGCCGGTAATCCGGGACTGCATCAGGCTGGAGGAGGTGTTGGCAAAGGCGTTTTGCGTCATGCTCATCATTGCCAGGCCGGGAATCAGGAAGGCGTTGTAGGGCACGCCGGGAAGGGCTTCGATGTGGCGGCCGACGGCATGGGCGAAAATCAGCTGGTAGAGCAGGGCGGTGAGGATGGGCGCGCCCAGGGTTTGCAGCCACACTTTGGCAAAGCGCATGATTTCTTTGCGCAACAGGGTGTAAAAGCCGATGAGGTTCATGCCGCATCCTCCCCGGCGGTGAGGCTGATGAACACCTGTTCCAAATCTTTTTCCAATACGGCGAGGTGTTCGACGGTGATCTGCTCCACTTTCAGGTAGCCCAAAATGTCGGCAATCTGGTTGTAGTCTTTCAGGCGCAGAATGTATTCCGGTGCGGCGTCGTGGATGCAGGTTTCGCGCAGGCGCAGCGGCAGCGGGGCGGACAGGCGCAGTTGTACGCGCACGCCTTGGTCGTTGCGCAGCAGGCGTTCGGTTTGGTCCAAGGCCACCAACTCGCCGCGCCGCATCACCGCGATGCGGTTGCAGTATTGCTCGGCCTCTTCCAGATAGTGGGTGGTGAGGATGATGGTGTGGCCTTGGCGGTTGAGGCTTTGCATAAAGGCCCACAGACTGTGGCGCAACTCCACGTCCACACCGGCAGTGGGTTCGTCGAGAATGATGACCGGCGGGCGGTGCACCAGCGCCTGCGCCACCATCACGCGCCGCTTCATGCCGCCGGAGAGGTTGCGCGTGTTGGTGTCGGCTTTGTCGGCCAGACCCAATTGGTGCAGCAGTTCGTCGATCCAGGCGTCGTTTTTGCGGATGCCGAAATAGCCGGACTGAATGCGCAGGGCTTCGCGCACGGTGAAAAAGGGGTCGAACACCAATTCCTGCGGCACCACGCCGAGCAGGCGGCGGGCGGCGTCGCTCTGTTTCACCACGTCGCAATCCATCACGCGGATGCCGCCGCCGCTCAGGCGGCTGAGGCCGGCGATGGCGGAAATCAAAGTGGTTTTGCCCGCGCCGTTGGGGCCGAGCAGGGCGAAAAATTCGCCCGCTTCCACTTCAAACGACAACCCTTTTAAGGCGGTGAAGCCGTTGGCATAGGTTTTGCGGGCATCGCGTATCTGTAATGCAGACATAAAGGCTACCTGAAAGCCGCTTCAGGGCGGCAAAGCCGGGCATTATAGCGGATGGGCGGCCGGGAAGACAGGCGGCGCCTGCTTCCATAAAACAGCATGGCGCGCCGGCCATGCTGCGGAGCAGGTGCTTGGGGTGTTTATCTGTTTTTCTTTTTGCCGCTTTTTTTGGTGTCGGGCGCTTGCAGGCGGCCGAGCACGAAGTCGTGCAGCAGGTCTTTCTTTTCCCAGAAAAAGGTTTGCATTTTGTTCAGCGAATAGATTTTCTGCACCATGGCGGGCAGGCCGGCGTGGATGATGGCGGCCACTTCGCGGTTGCTGTCTTCGTCATCCATGGCGGCTTTCAGGCTGAGGTTTTTGCCGTCTAAATAGGCCTGCAGCTGTTTTTTCACATAGGCGTTGATTTCGAATTGTTTGATCATTGTGGGTTCCTGTTTCGGGTAATGGGCATTTGGGGGGCGCAAGGATAGCGGAAAAGGGGCGGCGGCGTACAGTCTCAGCCCGCCCACAGCCGCCAGAGGGCGGATGCACCGAATGCGGCAAGCACAATCCATGCCAAATGGCGGATGCGGCGCGGCCCACGGCGGCGGAAGGCGGCCGGCAGCAGCGGGTGCAACAGCCAAGCGGCGGCGGCACACAGAGCAATCAGTTTCCAAAACGTGGCAGACATGGGCGCTGAAGGCTTATTCTTTTGCCGCTTCCTTGGCCGACAATAAATCGAGCATATCGCGGAAGCGGGCTTTGCCCTCTTCTTGGCTGACAATGGGCTCGCCGCCTTTGCGGCCGAGGAATTTCAAATCCTGCTGCGGCATTTCGTCGATAAAGCGGCTGGGTTCGGGAAAGTGCCAGTTGCCCTGTTTTTTGCGTTTGATGCAGTGGGTGAGGGTGAGGCGGTGTTGGGCGCGGGTGATGCCCACATACATCAGGCGGCGCTCTTCGTCCAAACGGCCTTCTTCCACGCTGTCGGCGTGCGGAAACAGCCCTTCTTCGCAGCCCACCAGAAACACATGGGGGTATTCCAAGCCTTTGGAGGCGTGCAGGGTGGACATTTTCACCGCGTCCGGCTCTTCTTCGTCTTTGCCTTCGAGCAGGGTCATCAGGGCGATGGTTTGGGCGATTTCGATGATGGTTTTGCCGTCTTGCTCGCCTTTTTTGCCCAGCCAGGCGGCCAAATCCTGCACATTGCGCCATTTGATGTCGCCGCTTTTGCCTTCTTCTTGGGCATACAGATAGCCTTCATATTGAATATCGGCCAGCAGGCTCTGTATCCATGCCCCTGCCGCTTCGCTCTCGGCGCGGCTGCGGTAATCCGCCATCAGTGCCATAAATTGTTGCAGCGCTTCGCGGCTTCTGGCGGGCAGCCCGGCCAGCGCGTCCATGCTTTCGGCGGAGTGATACAGGCTGCAGCCGTAGCGGCGGGCGTAGTCGTTCAGGTAGCCCAAGGTGGCTTCGCCGATGCCGCGCTTGGGCGTGGTGGCGGCGCGCAAAAAAGCGGGGTCGTCGTCGGGGTTGGCGCACAGGCGGATGTAGGCGAGCACGTCTTTGATTTCGGCTTTGTCGAAAAAGCTTTGTCCGCCGGAGAGGCGGTAGGGAATGCGGGCGCTGCGCAGGGCTTCTTCAAACAGGCGGGCTTGATGGTTGCCGCGGTAGAGAACGGCAAAATCGGCATAGCGCAACTTGCCGCCGCTTTGGGCGTGCAGGCGGGCGATGGCGCCGGCCACCACTTCGGTTTCGTGTTGCTCGTTTTGGCAGGCCATCACGCGGATTTCTTCGCCCAGGCCGTATTCGCTCCACAGGGTTTTCGGGAATAGCTTGGGATTGTTGGCGATCACGCGGTTGGCCACGCGCAGAATGCGGGCGGTGGAGCGGTAGTTTTGTTCCAGCTTGATGATTTTGAGACGCGGGTAGTCGCTTTGCAGCAGGCGCAGGTTCTCCATATTGGCGCCGCGCCAGGCGTAGATGCTTTGGTCGTCGTCGCCCACGGCGGTAAAGAGGCCGTCGCGGCCGGTGAGCAGCTTCATCAGGGTGTATTGGCAGGTGTTGGTGTCTTGGCATTCGTCCACCAGCAAATAGAGCAGGCGCAGCTGCCATTTGTGGCGGAGGGGGCTGTGCTGTTGCAGCAGCAACACGGGCAGGCGGATCAGATCGTCGAAATCCACCGCCTGATAGCTGGCCAGCGTGGCTTGGTAGGCGGCATAGAGCTGGGCGGTTTGCCGCTCCCATTCGTCGGCGGCCTGTTGCAGCGCCTGTTCGGGCGTGAGCAGATCGTTTTTCCACAGCGAAATGCGGTGTTGGGCGCGAAGCAGCGCCTCGCGCCCGCTGCTGCCCAATAGCTCGGCCAACACCTTGCCGCTGTCGGAGGCGTCGAAAATGGAAAAATGCTTTTTATAGCCCAAGTGTTCGGCTTCTTCGCGCAGCATGCGCATGCCCAGCGAGTGGAAGGTGCACACAGTCAGCCCGCGGGTGTGCTTTTTGCCCAATAGACCGTGAATGCGCTCCTGCATTTCTTTGGCGGCTTTATTGGTGAAGGTGATGGCGGCGATGTTGTGCGGCGCATAGCCGGCCTCGCGGATCAGGTAGGCGATTTTTTCGGTGATCACGCGGGTTTTGCCGCTGCCCGCTCCGGCCAGCACAAACAGCGGGCCGTCGAGATAACGGACGGCTTCGAGTTGTTGGGGGTTGAGCTGGGTCATGGCGGGCTACCTGAAAGCGGAAACAAGGGCGCGATTATACGCAGCGGCAGGCGGTTTCAGGTAGCCTGAGACGGCGGGTTTACGCTCGGGCGGGCGGCAGCTAGAATGGCCGGCCTAAATATAAATGCAAGGGAGAACAAGATGAGATGGATGGGTGTGTTGATCCTGCTGTTGTCCGTTTTGGCCGGGTGGTGGATGAAGGCGGCGGGCTATTCCTGGGTGTGGGCGGTTTTGGTTTGTGCGGGCGTGGCGCTGCTGCTCACTTGGCTGTATGTCTTTGTGCTGCTGCGGTGGTTTTATACCTTGCCGCAGCCGCCGCAGGCGGTGGCCTTGGCGGAAACGCGCTTGGCGGGGCTCAAACATTTCGACGCCCTGCAGGCGGATTTGGATGCTTTGGGCTACCGTTTCCGCACGGTGTTCCGAATGGGCGGCAGTTTTGACGGCGAGGCGGCCTGCTGGTTTCACGAGCGGGAACGGATTTTGGCGGTGGCGCAGGGCAACCGCTTGAGCAAGCGGCCGGAATACCGCCTGATCCGCTATTTCGACGATGGCGGCCCGATCAGCATGAATGCTGTGTTTGCACCTGTGCCCGAGGTGTTTTGGGAGCCGGACGGCGAGACCTATCTGTTTTTCAATTTCCCGCCGCCGGCGCTGCTGCACAAAGCCTTGCTGCAAGCAAGCGGCGGCCGGCGCAGCGAGCAGTTTTGGCTGGCCGACGAGGCGGCGGTGTTGGCCTCGGAAGCGCGGGATGTACGCCTGCTGGCGGCAAGGCTGGCGGAGCAAGGCATGCTGCGCCCCGTGCAGGCAGACGGCCGGCAGCGGCTGAACCTGCGCGGGGTGTGGACGGTGTTCCGCCACCAAGTGTTTCCGTTTAGTTTGCAGGCCACGTTTCGCAGCGATGACAAAAGCCGTCCGGTGCTGGAGCGGGCGGCTAGGCCGTGAATCAAGTTTTTGCGCAAATTATGAAGACAAAGGCTACCTGAAAGCGGGTTTCAGGTAGCCTGAGTGTATTGTTGTTATTGGCCGGCCTGTTTGGCGGCTACTCTGCGGCGGCGGTTTTCTTTGGGATCGATGAGCAGGGGGCGGTACACTTCCACCCGGTCGTGCTGCCGCAACGGCGTGTCGTCGGCCACTTTTTTGCCGAAGATGCCGATGGGGGCGGCGGCAAAATCGACATCGGGAAACTCCGCCGCCAGCGCGGACTGCAACACGGCTTGGCGGGCGGTGGTGCCGCAGGCTACCTGAAAGGCCAGCAGGCACTGCTTGTCGGGCGCGGCATAAGCCACTTCGATGTCAAGCATAGCGTTTGTCGGCCTCTTTGATGAAGGCGTCCACCAGCGTGCCGCTGATGTGGCTGAATACGGGGCTGATCAGGGCGGAGAGCACGCTGCCGGCAAATTCGTATTGCAGGCGGAATTCGATTTTGCAGGCGTCATCGCCCAGCGGGATAAATGTCCAGGTGCCGCGCAGGGTTTTGAACGGGCCTTCGAGCAGGTTCATGCGGATTTCGCGGCCGGGAATATTGTGGTTGCGGGTGGCGAAAGACTGGCGCACTTTCATGTAGTCCATAAACAGCCGCGCCTGCAGCTCGTTTGCGCTGCGCGAGATGATTTCGGTTTTGCTGTACCAGGGCAGAAACTGCGGGTAGTCTTCCACCCGGTCCACCAGCTCGAACATCTGCTCGGCGGTGTGCAGCACCAGCACGTTTTTTTCAATGGTTTTGAGTGACATCACGCCGTTCCGGCAACAGAAAAAGGCGGCATTATATCGTCCGCCGGAGGCGGAATCCACTGCCGCCGCCGAGGGCATTCAGGCTGCCTGAAAGGTGCCGGCGCGGGCTGCGGGCGGACTTTTAACAAAACTTAATCTGTCTTTGCGCGGGCGAATGGCAGGGGAAACGGTTTTTCCCTATAATCCGAGACCTTTCGTCTGTTTCGCCGCCCTTTATCTTTCGCCATGACCGCCCCCCTCATCGAGATGCAAAACGTCGCTTTCGCCTACGGCGAGCGGCCGATTCTGAAAAATGTGAATTTTCAGATTGCGCACGGCGCGTTTGCCGCCGTGATGGGCGGCTCCGGCAGCGGCAAAACCACTTTGCTGCGCCTGATGACCGGCCAGGTGGCGCCGACGGTGGGCCGGGTGTTGATCAACGGACGCGATTTGGCCGGTTTTTCGGCGGACGAGCTATTCCGCCACCGCAAAAATATGGGCGTGCTGTTTCAGTATGGCGCGCTGTTTACCGATTTGACGGTGTTCGACAATGTGGCTTTTCCGCTGCGCGAGCAGACCCCGCTGCCGGAAGAAGTCATCCGCGATTTGGTGTTGCTCAAACTCAACGCCGTCGGCCTGCACGGCACGGCCGATTTGATGCCGGGCGAGCTCTCCGGCGGCATGGCGCGGCGGGTGGCGCTGGCGCGCACCATTGCGTTGGATCCGGCGCTGATGCTGTATGACGAGCCGTTTACCGGACTCGACCCGATCTCGCTGGGGGTGGTTGCCGAACTGGTGAGCAAAATCAACCGTGCCCTGCAGTCCACCAGTGTGATGGTGACCCACGACATCCGCCAGTCGCTGGACATCGTGAACCAAGTGATTTTCGTGGCGCACGGCGAGGTGATGTTTTCAGGTAGCCCCGAGGAAATGCGGCAGATGGATTCGCCTTGGGTGCATCAGTTTGTCAACGGTCTGCCCAACGGGCCGGTGGCGTTCCGCTATCCGGCGGAAAACAGTCTGCAAGATGCATTGCTGAAAAGCTGAATCATGGATTTTTTGAGAACAATCGGCCGCAAGGTCTTGGCTTTTTTACAGGAATTGGGCAGCACCACCCTGTTTCTGTTTTCGGTGTTGGGCCGTTCCGGCACCTTGCTGCCGCGCCTGCGTTTGGGCATCCGCCAAATGTATTTTTCGGGTGTGCTCTCCATCGTCATCATTGCGGTGTCCGGCCTGTTTGTGGGCATGGTATTGGGCCTGCAGGGCTATACCCAGCTGGCCAAATTCAAATCGGCCGACGTGCTCGGCTATATGGTGGCCGCTTCGCTGTTACGCGAATTGGGGCCGGTGTTGGCGGCGATTCTGTTTGCCAGTTCCGCAGGCGGTGCGATGACCAGCGAAATCGGTTTGATGAAAACCACCGAGCAGCTCGAAGCGATGAAAGTGATGGCGGTGGATCCGGTGGCGCGGGTGGTGGTGCCGCGTTTTTGGGCCGGGGTGTTGTCGATGCCGTTATTGGCTTCCATCTTCAATGTGGCCGGGGTGTACGGCGCCTATCTGATCGGCGTGAAATATTTGGGTCTGGATGCCGGGATTTTCTGGTCGCAAATGCAGGGCAATATCGATTGGACGTATGACGTGGCCAACGGCCTGATCAAATCGCTGGTGTTCGGCACCGCAGTGGCGCTGATTGCGGTGTATCAGGGTTTCCACTGCAAAAGCACGCCGGAGGGCATTTTGCGGGCCAGCACGCGTACCGTGGTCAGCTCCGCGCTGACGGTTTTGGCGCTCGACTTTGTTTTAACCGCCGTTATGTTTACCGGATAAACGAAATGAAAAGAAGTACATTGGAATTGTGGGTGGGTCTGTTTGTGGCGCTGGGCATCGCGGCCGTGGTCTTTTTGTCTTTCCGCGTTGCGGGCGGGCAGCCGTTCGGCGGCAGCCGGTCGGCTTACACAGTTTCCGCTTATTTTTCCGACATCGGCGGTTTGAAAGTGAAGGCACCGGTAAAAGCCTCCGGCGTGGTGGTCGGCCGGGTATCCTCCATTCGTCTGGATCCGAAAACTTATCAGGCGGAGGTGATGTTGGAGCTGGGCAGCGAATACCGTTTCAGCAGCGATGTGTCGGCCGAAATCCTCACCTCCGGCCTGTTGGGCGAGCAGTACATCGGGTTGCAGCAGGGCGCCGACGAAGTGGCGTTGAAAGACGGTGACACCATTGAAATCACCAGTTCCGCACTGGTGCTGGAGCAGTTGATCGGCAGACTGATGACCAGTTTCGCCGAGAAAAATGCCGCCCCCAACCCGGCCGCTTCTGCCGAACAGCCTTAAACCGACCAGCCGCTGCGGGCAAGCAACCCGCACACCCTCAAGAAAGGACGCAAGATGAAAAAATCCGCTTTTGTTACTGCCCTCGGTATGGGCATTCTGAGTATCGGTCTGGCATTTGCCACGCCCCAGCAGGCGGTGGGCCAACTGAAGGAAAACAGCAGCCAGGTGCTGGATATCCTGAGCCGCGCCAACGGCGGCAATGCAAACCAAGTGCGCCGCCAAGCGGAGAACTATGCCATCCCATACTTTGATTTTGCCCGCATGACCGAACTGGCGGTGGGGGCGCCCTGGCGCGAAGCCAGTGCGGCGCAGAAGTCGGCGCTGACCGAACAATTTAAAACTTTGTTGATCCGCACCTATTCCGGCACCATGCTGGAGTACCGCAATGCGCGGGTAACCGTGCGTCCGAATGCCGTGGTACGCGGGCGCAGCGTGATTGTGACGGCAGACATTACCCCGACGGCCGGCGGTAAACCGGTGGTGATGGATTACACCATGTACCAAAGCGGCAATAAATACCGCGTCTACAATGTGGCGGTGGACGGCGCCAGCTTGGTGACCGTATACCGCCAGCAATTCAACAACACCGTCCGCCAAAAAGGCATCGACGGCCTGATTGAAGAGCTGCGCAGTAAAAACGGTGCCTGAGCAGATGAAGACCGAATGTCGCGGGCAAACGGTTTATGTGGGCGGCGAGGTGACGGTCAATACCGTGACCGCGCCGCTTTACCGCAATTACTGCCGCCAGTTGGCCGCGCTCGGCGCGGACGTCCGTGTGGACTTTACCGGTGTGGACAAAGCCGATTCGGCCTGCCTGGCTTTGTTGGCCGCCGCCCTGCGTTGCCGTGAGGGCGGGGCGTCCGTCTCGTTCCAAAACGTGCCCGCCGCCGCCGCTTTGCTGGCCGACTTGTACGAAGTGGATGATTGGATAGCAACATGAACAAAACTTTGGCTCTGCTGGCGGTATGCGGCAGTCTGTCCGTTCCGGCTGCGGCTTGGGCACAAGGCGTGGCCTATGATCCTTATGAGGGTTACAACCGCTTTATGTTCGGCGTCAACGATGCAGTCGACCGTGCCGTGCTCGCGCCGGTGGCACGAGGCTACCGTGCGGTGACGCCTCAGCCGGTGCGCAGCGGCATCGGCAATTTCTTCAATAATCTACGCGACTTGGTGAGTGCGGGCAACAATCTGCTGCGCTTGGATATTGCCAAAGCGGGCACCGATTTGGTGCGTTTCGGCCTGAACAGCACCTTCGGTTTCGGCGGGTTGATCGACATTGCCGGAGCGGCGCAAATGCCGAACCACAAAACCAGTCTCGGCGACACCTTCGCTACTTGGGGTTGGAAAAACAGCAATTATTTCGTCTATCCGCTGTTGGGGCCGAGCACGGTGCGCGATGCGGTCGGCACCACCGTCAGCAGCCTGTATCCGGTTGAAGGTGCCGTGTTTACCCACGCGCCCACCCGCTGGACCGCCATCGGCCTCAAAACCGTGGACACCCGCGCCAAGTTGCTGGAGCTGACGGATGGCGTAGAGCAGGCCGCCATCGACCGTTACGCTTATGTGCGTGATGCGTTCATGGCCGCCCGTGCCCGCCAAATCGGCACCGAGCTGCCCGGCAGCGACGATTATGTGCCGACATTCGAAGAAGAGGGTGCCGCCGAACCGTTTTCTGCCGACAATCCCGCGGACGGCAGCGTGACCGAAGCGGATGCTGCCCCGAAAGCGCCGGCAGACGCGGAGGTACCGGAGCAGGCGGCAGCAGAAACGGCCGCCGCCCTTCGATCTGCTTCGCCCCGGAGCGACATCGCCATCCGCGACCTGCCGCCCAACACCCTGCACATCACCGTCTTGCCTGCCGAGTGAGTTTTCAGGCAGCCTATGCGGCAGGCTTCGGCCTGCCCCGCCCACACCGCCTTGAGGAGAACCCTTATGTACGAAACCAACCGCAGTGTTTTCCTGCTGGTGCCGCAGCTTCCGTTTTGGAACTGGCTGACCAGCATCCCCGGCATCGATTTGGCAGACTTCACGCTGGAAGATCTGCAGGCCGATGCCAATGCCTATCTGGTGGATCCGTGCGACGACTTCGAGGAAGTGTGGGCCGAAATCGAGCCGCAGCTGGAAACCGTTTTCGCCGCCGAACTGGCCGACTGGTGTGAAGACGAAAGCCTGTGGCCCGATCTGCACCCCGATGTTTTTACCGAATGGTTCGACATCCGGCTTTCCTCCATTGTGACCGACCTTTCGGCCAAGCCGTTGGAGCGCGAAGCATTTGTGCCGCTGCAGGTTCAGTAAGCTAGGGTTTGTTTTTGCCCGCTGCCGCCTGCCTGTATGGAACGGCAGCGTTTGAATCTTCAGGCTACCTGGAACCGGTATCATCAAGGAATCCCATGCCCCACCACACCTGCGTCAAAGTACGCGGCTACCATCTCGACATGTTCCGGCATGTCAACAATGCCCGTTATCTCGAATTTCTCGAAGAAGCCCGTTGGTCGTATTTTGAAGACCGCGGCTTAACGCCGCTGTTTTTTGAAAACGGCTACGCCATGGCCGTGGTCAACATCAACATCCACTACCGCCGTGCCGCTCTGTTGGACGACGTATTGGACATCGAAACCGCTCTTGCCGCCGTCAACCGGCGCCACGCCGTCATCCGGCAAACCGTGCGCAAGACCGGCAGCCAAACGGTGGTGGCCGAAGCGGAGGTGGTGTTTGTGGCGGTGGACACTCAGGCCAATAAAGCCATCGAATTCCCGCCCCGGTTGCGCGAACGCTTGGAATCTCTGATTGTTGAGAAAGAAAGCCCATGAAAAAATGGTTCCCTGTACTCCTTTTGGCCGTTTTGCTTGCCGCCGCCGCCTTTATCCTGCTGGCACCTAAGGGCAGGCCGGCGCCGGATTTTGCTTTGCAAGACTTAAACGGCCGAACCGTGACCCAGGCGCAGCTCAAAGGCAAGGTCAGCCTGGTTAATTTCTGGTTTCCTTCCTGTCCGGGCTGCGTCAGCGAAATGCCCAAATTGATCCGAATGGCGCACGATTACCAAAGCCGCTCGCCGGATTTCCAAATCATCGGCATTTCCATGCAGGTGAAAAGCGATCCGCTGCCGGTGGTGAAGCAGTATGTACACACCCATCAGGTGCCCTTTGCCGTGCTTCACGATGCCGAAGGCCGTGCCGGACAGGCTTACAATATCGTGGCGGCACCGACTTCGTTTCTGGTGGACAAAAACGGCCGCATCGTGAAAACCTTGGTCGGCGAACCGGACTTTCCCGAGCTGTACCGGCAGGTGGATGCATTGCTGGCCGAATAAGGCTGCCGGGGTCTGTTCAAAGTCTCCGTTGCGGCGGTATTTCAGCTTCGCCGGTCCGCTTTGCTGCCCGGCCGACAACCGCATCGGCCGCGTTGCTCCTGAAGGGACAACAAAAATACCGGCAAGATGTTCAATCTTGCGCGCATTGTCGCCCCGCATCTGCGGTTTTGCCTCGAAAAACCGCTGCGCCGGAAGACTATGAACAGGTTCTAAAGGCAACACGGGCTACCTGAAAACGGCTGCGTGATGTTCTGTGCAGTGAAAAGCGCCGTCAGGTAGCCGGATTGTTTTGCAGGAGATGGATATTTCTGGCGCAGTTTCCGGAAAAAAGACGCGTGCCAGCTTCCTGCCTGCCGGCGGCGCATAAAAAACCGTGTCGGAACAGACACGGTTTCGCTTTCGGATTGAATTTTAAAAAGAACCGCTTCTCAGTTTTTGTCGAACCAATCATCCAGTTCTTTTTCGGCTTGCTCTTTGGTGTAGCCGTAACGCTCTTGGATGCGGCCGGCCAATTGGTCGCGTTTTCCTTCTACCACTTTCCAGTCGTCATCGGTCAGTTTGCCCCATTGCTCTTTGGCTTTGCCTTTCAATTGTTCCCATTTTCCTTCGATTTGATCCCAATTCATGATTTGGTTCTTCCTTTCTTGCTGTGTTGTTCGGCATTAGGCGAGAAAATTGATCAACGCTGTGCGGCGTTTTCACAGCCATTAGCTGGTGATGAACTCGCTTATTTAAAGTTTTTGTCTGTTTTCTTTACAAATGAAAAGGGAAAATCCGATAACTATGAAGCCGGTATCTGTTGATTTTTACAGAAACAGACAAAAGCATTCTTGCGGGCGTTTATGTGAATAAACTTTAAATAAGGGAATATCGGGTTATATTTGCCTGATATGGCATGAAAAATAAAATAATCGTGTTAGTATGCCCCGCATACTGAATGAGTTCATCAAGAGTTTGGTTTAATTGCTCTGCCGAACTCCGGTGTGCACAAGCATATTATTTCACATCACATAACATATAAGGAGCGAAAATCATGTTACGTTATTCGGTTATCTTTTTTGTCATTGCCATTATTGCTGCCGTATTGGGTTTTGGCGGTATTGCCGGCAGCGCGGCCGGGATTGCCAAAATTCTGTTCATCGGCTTTTTGATTTTGGCGGTCTTGTCTTTTGTTTTCGGCCGCAAGCGCTAAATCATTTGCTTTGGCGTTAATGCCGAAAAGGCTACCTGAAACGCTTTCAGGTAGCCTTATATTTTGCCGGCCGTTTCATCAGGCGTTTTCCGCCATTTGCAGGGCTTGTTGGATGTCGACGGCCACAATGCGGGAAACGCCTTTTTCCTGCATGGTGACGCCGATTAACTGTTCGGCCATTTCCATGGTCAGGCGGTTGTGGGAGATATAGAGGAATTGGGTGTGCGCCGACATTTCTTTGACCAGATTGCAGAAGCGCGCGGTGTTGGCGTCGTCCAAGGGCGCGTCCACTTCGTCGAGCAGGCAGAAGGGGGCGGGGTTGAGGCTGAACAGGGCGAAAACCAAGCTCATGGCGGTGAGGGCTTTTTCGCCGCCGGAGAGCAGGTGGATGGTGCTGTTCTTCTTACCGGGCGGGCGGGCCATGATGGAGACGCCGGCCGATAAGAGGTCGTCGCCCGCCATGTGCAGGGTAGCCTCGCCGCCGCCGAACAGGGTGGGGAAGAAGGTCTGCACTTTTTCGTTGACGGCGTCGAAGGTGTCTTTAAAGCGGGCTTTGGTTTCGCCGTCGATTTGGGCGATGGCTTCTTCGAGCAGGGCGATGGCGGCTTGGACGTCTTCGCTTTGGCTGCGGTAGTAGCCGTCGCGTTCGCGGGCTTCGGCCAGCTCTGCCAAAGCCGCCAGATTGACGGCGCCCAGCGCCTGGATTTTTTGCGCCAGCCGGCCGATGTCTTGGTTGAGTTCACCCAAATTAGCCGAGGTTTGAGCCAAGGCGGCGAGGGCATCGAAATCGGCTTGGCGACCCACCAGGTTTTCGTGGAAGCGTTTGGCGTTGAGCAGGGCTTCCTGTTGGCGCAGGAGGGCGTTTTGGGTGGCGTTTTGCAGGCGGGGCAGCGCTTGGGCGATTTCCTGCTGTTTCAGGTAGCCTGCGCGGCCTTGCTCTTGGGTGTGTTGCAGCCGTTCCTGGGCGGCGTGGATTTGTTCTTGCAGGGTGAGGCTTTGTTCGCCGAGGATGTCGAGCTGTTCTTGCTGGCCGTTGTCGTTTTGTTCGGTTTCGAAGGCCAGCGCCAGCTCGGTTTGCCGCTCCTGCCAGTCTAGGGCTTGCTGTTCGAGTGCGCTGATTTGGTGTTGCAGGGTTTGGCGGCGCTGCTGCTGTTTGTGCAGGGTGACTTCCACCAAGCCGTATTGGCGGTTGGCTTCGAGCAGGGCCAGTTGGGCCTGTTTGAGCGCGTATTGGCCTTGCTGGCGTTGGGCGCCGAGATTTTGCTGTTGGCCGGCGAGGTCGGCAAGGGCGGCCTCCAGCGCGGCAATGTCGTCGTGCAGGCCGTCGCTGCCGTGTTCGAGCACCAACTGCTCTTCTTCCAGCAGGGCCAATTCCTGCTCGATGTGTTGGCGGCGCAGCTGGCCTTGGTTGGTGCGGGCCAAGAGTTCGTTGGCTTGGGCCTGGGCGGTTTGCAGTTGGGCGGCGTGGTGGCGTTGCTGGTTTTGCCGGTGTCTGTATTGCTGCTCCTCCTGTTGCAGGGCGGCCTGCAGGCGGCTGCGTTCGGCTTCGGCGGCGGCCAGGCGGGGGGCGAGGGCGTCGAGTTCGGCGCACAGTTCGTCGTGGTGGGCTTTGTGGTGGATCAGGTTTTGGCCGCTGTGGCGGTCGTAGAGGACGACGCCGATGCGGTCGATGCGGTGGCCTTCGGGGGTGAGCCAGAGGTGGCCGGGCGGCAGTTCTTGTTGGCGTTCAAGTGCGTAATCGAGGTCGGGCGCGCACAGGACGCCGTCCAGCCAGTGTTGTAAGGCTACCTGAAAAGCGGGTTCGGCACGGATTTGGTGGATGAAGGCTTGGGCCGGCAGGGTTTTTTTGGCCGCTGGTCCGCCGGCGGTAAACCAGGCGGCACGGCCTTCGGGCAGGGGCTGCGGCGGGCGGAAGCCGGCCGGTACGGCGCGGGCGTGCAGGCGTTCGGCCAAAATAACGGAGAGGGCGTGCCGCCAGTCGTCGGGAGCGCTGAGGTGCTGCCAGAGTTCGCCGCCAACATCGGTGTCGGCGGCGGCCCAGAAGTCGCCGTCGTTTTGGCTGCTGTGCAGCAGTTGGGCCAGCGCCTGTTGTTGGGCTTGGACGGTGAGGTGTTGCTGCTGCAGGTTTTGGTGGTGCTCGGCGGCTACCTGAAACTGCTGCCGGCCGGTTTCCAAGGCGGCTTCGCCTTCTTGCAGGGCGGCTTCGCCGGCTTCGTACAGGCTTTGCCAGTATGCGGCCTGCTCGCGGGCGGCTTCGGTGTCGGCCTCGGGCGGTAGGTTGAGGGCTTGGTTTTCCTGCAGCAGGCGTTCTCGGCGGTCCTGGTGCTGGCGCCGGTTGTGGGCGGCGTGGGCAAGTTGCTGCTGTTTGAGCGCCAATTCGCGTTTGAGGCGGTTGCTTTCGTCTTGTTGGCTTTGGAAGGCGCTGTCCAAGTCATGCTGGGCGGTTTCCCGCTCGGGCAGGCCGTTTTCGTGTTCGGCTACCTGAAGCGCCCATTCTTCGAGTTCGGCTTGGGTGTCTTCGATTTCGCCGGCCAGCGCCGTCAGTTCGTGGTGCAGGGTTTGCTGCTCTTGGTCGATTTTCTGCAGGGCGGCTTGGGCGGCCAGGCGTTCGCGTTCGCTGCGCTGAAGCAGGTTTTGGCGGGCGCGCAGCTGTTCTTCCAAACGGGCGGTTTGTTCGCGCAACACGGCGTGCTGCTTGTTGAGCTGCTGGACGTACTGTTGTTGTTCCTGTTCGGCTTCGCGCAGTTGGCGCACGGTGTCGGCTGCGGCTTCGCTTGCGGCGGCCAGCGCGTCTTGTTCGGCTTGGGCGGCCTGTTGCTGCTCGGTGGCGGCGTCGGCTTGGGTCAAGGCTTCCTGCCACTGCACGTAGTCGAGCAGGTCTTGCTGCCGGGCGAGTTGGGCGCTGAGGCTTTGGTAGCGTTCGGCTTGGGCGGCCTGCTTTTCCAGTTTTTCTACTTGGCGGCCGAGTTCGCTTTGCAAGTCGGCCAGTCTCTGTAGGTGTTCGCGGGTGTCTTTGAGGCGGTTTTCGGTTTCGCGGCGGCGCTCTTTGTATTTGGAGACGCCGGCGGCCTCTTCGATGTAGGCGCGCAATTCTTCCGGCCGCGCTTCGATGATGCGCGAAATCATGCCTTGTTCGATGACGGCGTAACCGCGCGCGCCCACGCCGGTGCCGAGGAAAAGGTCGGTGATGTCGCGGCGGCGCACCACTTGGTTGTTGATGTAGTAGCTGGATTCCCCTTGGCGCGTGAGCTGGCGTTTGATGCTGATTTCGGCATACTGCCCCCAGGGCCCTTGCAGGCTGTGGCCGGCATTGCTGAACACCAATTCTACCGAAGCGCGGGGGGCGGGGCGGCGGGTGGCGGCGCCGTTGAAGATGACGTCCTGCATGCTTTCGCCGCGCAGCTGTTTGGCCGAGGCTTCGCCCAATACCCAGCGCACGGCGTCGATTACATTGGATTTGCCGCAGCCGTTGGGGCCGATCACGGCCACCAGCCGACCCGGCACGTGGATGGTGGTCGGGTCGGTAAACGATTTGAAACCGGCAAGTTTGATGTGGGTGAGGCGCATGGGCAGGCGGGCGGGGCGGAAAAAGGGACGTATTCTACCCGAATCGTGGCAGGCGGGCATCGGCCGGCGGTGTTCAGGTAGCCTGTGCGATGCGGCGGCATGCAGGGCGGGGGTGTTGCAATCTTTCCAGTTTCCGCCGCGTGGGGGCTTTTTGTTTTGTCAGCCGGGGAGGTTTTAGACTAAAATCGCAAGCTTTTGAATCCAATCACGAAGCGAATGAGTAAGCAGAAAAAAACCGTGACGGTGATGGTGCTGGACGCGCAGCGCACCGAAACTTTTGTGATGAGCGCCGGCCGTTTGAAGGCCATCAAGCCCGCATTGGTGGGCTTGTCGTTTGTGTCGGGCATCTTGTTTACCGGGTTGTTGGCCTTGGGTTGGCAGCACTATCAGAGCCAAGACCGCCTCGCCGTGCGCGAGCAGGAAAACATGCGTTTGAACCGCCAAATCGAAGATTTGAAACAGGCGCGTTCCGAAGAAATCACTGCCCGCTTGGCGCAGTTGGCGCAGTCCGAGCAGGCGGTGCAGGATTTGCAGCAGTATTTGACGCGGCGCGGGGTGAAAGTGGCACTGCCCGCCATTCCGGCTGCCCGGCCGGGTCAAGGCACGGCGCAGGCCGGCGGCCCGGAAATCGTGCTGCCCTCAGCCGATACGCCCGAATTCAAACAAGCCTTGGATCGGCTGTTGCAAGCGGCTGAAACCGTCCCGCTGGGCCGTCCGGCCGCCGGCTCGATTTCTTCGGGCTTCGGCCCGCGGCCCAATCCGTTCAGCGGCCGCGGCAGCGAATTTCACAACGGTCTCGATTTCCGCGGCAGCATCGGCGATCCGATTATCGCCACGGCTAACGGCAAGGTGGAGTTTGCCGGCACCATGAACGGCTACGGCCAAGTGGTGCGCCTGCGCCACGGCCACGGCTACAGCACGGTGTACGGCCATCTTTCGGCGATTGACGTGCGCGTGGGCCAGCAAATAGAAGCCGGCGATTTGGTGGGCAAACTCGGCTCTACCGGCCGCTCCACCGGCCCGCACCTGCATTACGAAGTGCGCCTGAACGACGAGCCGCTTGATCCGGCCGGTTTTTTGAGCCTGGCCGCGCGTTAAAGACATGATTCGGAGAATATGATGTTTCACAGCAAAGGAAAAAAAGAGCTGCCGGCGGCGGTGGACGCCATCGACACCATTATCGGCGCCCAATGCCGGATTCAGGGCGATGTGCTCAGCCAGCAGTCGGTGAAGATTGACGGTGCGGTAGCGGGCAATGTGCAGGCCGGCGGCATGGTGATCATCGGCGAGAGCGGTGCGGTATGCGGCGACATCCGCTGCGCCGAATTGATGGTGTTCGGCCGGGTGGAAGGCTTGGTGGAGGTGAACAAACTGCAGCTGAAAGCCACCGCCCATGTGGCGGGCAACATCCGCACCCAAACCCTGCTGGTGGAAGAGGGCGCGGTGTATGCCGGCGACATCCGCATGGAGCAGGCCGCCTCGGCCGCGCCGCTGCCGCTGGAAAACAAATCGGACGCGGAAAGAGGAGCCGATCCGGTTTCTGCCTGAGAACCTGATCACAGTCTCCGCTGACAAAATAAGGCTACCTGAAAACCAGCGACGCAGAAATGCGCGTGGCTGGTTTTCAGGTAGCCTTTTTGCCGGTTTGGCGCGGCGGATTAGCGTTTAGAGAAGTCAAGCAATTTGCCGTTTTGGTCGAAATCCAAGCTGTATTCGGCGCGGTCGGTTTCGATGTTGCTGGTTTCCCAAGAGCGTTTTTGGAGATGTACGGTCAGAGAGAAGTAAATGTGGTCGGCCTCGGTTTCTTTGGCCTGCACCTCTACGGCTTTTTCATGCCACACTTTGGCGATCTCGGCCACGGTGGCGAATTTGATTTGATCCAAGGGGGTGACGTTTGCCGACATATCGCCGTCGCCGGAAAGTTTTACCGGCTGCGGTTCGCTCCACTGGCCGTTTTTATAGATGTAGTGGTCGATGTTTTCCGGATTGTTCGGGTCTTGGATGTTGATTTTGATTTCCGAATCATAACTGCCGCCGTAGAAATGAACATCTTGGAACACATTCAGCGGTTTGCCGCCGAATTGGGGCAGGGCCTTGAGTGCGTCTTCCGCAGCCTGCAGGGCTTGTGCGTCCTTCAGCAGATTGCCGGCCGGGGCTTCGGCAGACGCTTCGCTTGGTGCCGCTGCTTCGCTGCCGGATGTGCTTTGTGCAGGAGTTTGGGCATCGTTTTGGCCGCCGCAGGCCGCCAGGCCCAAAGCGGCAGAGATGCACAGTAACCACAGTTTTTGATTCATTTTCATCTTGTTGTCCTGTTCTTTTCTCGGTTGGGCGGCCGCATGATGCCGCCGCGGGCGGTATTGTAAAGAAAAATAGAGCGTTTATCAAAAAGCAGTATGCTGCGGTTTAAACGGCCACTTCCACGGTTTGCGGCTGCAGGCTGTGCAGGGCGGCGGCGGGGAGGGCCACCAGAAAGCCGCGTTTGCCGCCGTTGATGTAAATGGTGTCGAGCGCCCAAATGCTGTGCTCCACATACACGGGCAGGGCGGTTTTGCTGCCGAAGGGGCTGGTGCCGCCCACCAGATAGCCCGTCCATTTATTGGCCTGCTGCGGGGTGGCGGGCTCGATGTGTTTGGCGCCGGTTTGGCGCGCCAGGTTGCGGGTGGAAATCTGGCGGTCGCCGTGCATCAGGGCAAACAGGCCGCGGCCGTTTTCGTCCTGCAGAACGATGGTTTTGATGACGTGGTGCTCGGTTACGCCGAGTGCGGCGGCGGAATGCGCGGTGCCGCCGTATTCTTGGTAGTCGTAAAGATGGGGCGTGAATCCGATGCCGTGTTCGCGCAAAAAGCGGATGGCGGGGGTAACGGGGTATTTGCTGTTTTTCGACATGGGCGGTTTCAGGTAGCCTTTGGCCGGGCGGAAAAGCGGCATTATAGCGGCGCGGCTTTTCAGGCGGGGGCAAATCCGCTACGATGCGCGGCCGATTGATGTGGATTTGAGAAGGAGAACAGCCATGACCGTGCAGCATTATCAGCCGACGCCGCGTTTGTCGGATGCCGTGGTGGCCAACGGTTTTGTGTTTCTGGCCGGCCAGGTGCCGACCAATCCCGAAGCGGATGTGACGGCGCAGACGGAAAACGTCTTGGCGCAGATCGACCGGATTTTGGCCGACTGCGGTTCGGATAAAGCCCATATCTGCGAGGCGGTGATCTACCTGCCCGATTTGGCCGACTACGACGGCATGAATCGGGCGTGGGATGCTTGGGTGACGCCCGGCAAAACGCCGGCCCGCGCCTGTGTGCAGGCCGAATTGGCCAATCCGGATTGGAAGGTGGAAATCAAGCTGACGGCGGTGCAGAAGTAAGCCGCGTTGTTTGAACAATGCCGAAAGGCTACCTGAAAGCCCTATTGTTTGGGGGAGCTTTCAGGTAGCTTTTTTATTTTTGCGGGATGCGGTTAAGGTGTTTTTGTCTGTCTGTGGTATGCGGACGGCGGGCTCCGGTTGGCCAGTCAGAGTTTGGGCAGCAGGGCGCAGTCGAAAGGGCGGGCGAAAAAGGGGCGCAGCAGGCGTTGGTAATGGGGCAGTTGGGGCAGGTGCTGCGGGTCGCGGCAGTAGAAGGCGAGGTAGAAGCCGCTCAAGACTTCGGCCTGCTGTTCCATATTCAGGCTGCCGAAGTCGGGCACGCCGGCCAAGGGCGGCAGGCGGTAGGCGCGGCGTTTCAGGTAGCCGCCGCTCAGGGCGGTTTTGAGGCCGCCGAGCCAGACGGGAAAGCCGTTTTGATATTGCCAGACATGGGCCAGCTCGTGCATCAGCCAGCCGCGCAGGGCCGGTGTTTGGGCCGTAAAGTCGGCGCAGCGGCAGCGGGCGGGGAAGTGGATGTGTCCGGCGGGCGCCATGGCGGTGTGTCGGTCGGGCAGCCACCAGCTGCCGAAATGCAGGCGGATGCGGGCGTAGTCGAGGCCGTTGCCGTAAATCAGTTGGGCGGCGGCGGTTTCGGCGGCGGTCAGCGGGCGGGAGTAGGCGGGCATGGCGGGGTAGGTAATGGTTTCAGGTAGCTTGACGGGCGGGGTAAAAAGGAGCGGGCGCTGGGGCTTCCGGGCGGCGTGCTATTCGGTCTTATTGTTTATCTTTTTGTTTAAGGGTTTCGGCAGGTGTTAAGGGATATTGATCTGTTGCCGACAGGCTACCTGAAAAGGTTTCGGCTAGCCTGTTTTCTGCGCCGCCAGCGGCGGACGGTGCGGTAGCGCCACAGCAGGCGCACGGCGGTGTAGCCGATGGCGGCCAGGCTGAGGCCGAGCACGGGCACGCCCACCAGCAGGGGTTTGCCGTATTCGGCCAGCCATTTGCCGATTTTGTGCCAATAGCCGGCCTGTTCCCAATCGGGCAGCGGCGGCAGGCCGGCGGCGGGCCGGCCGGTGAGCAGCAGGCTGCCGATTTGGTAGCCGGCGTAGTAGAGGGGCAGGTAGGTAAAGGGGTTGGAATAGAGGGTGGTGACCATGGCCAGGGGCAGGTGGGTGCGCAGCAGCCAGGCGATGAGGAAGGCGGTGGCCATTTGGGTGGGGCCGGGCATCAGGCCGCCAAACAGGCCGATGGCCACGGAGAGGGCGGCGCGGCGGCGGTTGAGCGTCCAGAAGCAGGGGTGGTCGAACAGCGGGGCGAACGGTTTGGCCCAGCGCGAGGCGAAGATTTCTTCGCGCTTGGGCAGCTTCCAGCCGAAAGGCAGTTTCATGCGTGTTTACCGCAGCAGGCTTTGTATTTTTTGCCGCTGTTGCAGGGGCAGGGGTCGTTGCGGCCGGTTTTTTGGGCGCGGCGTGCGGGCTGAGGCTTGCGGATGACGGCCTGCCAGTAGCGGTAGGCGGCGGTGAAGACATCGGGCAGTTCTTGGCGCAGTTCGGCCAGGTCTTGCTCGCTGAGCACCACTTCGCCTTCTTCGTAAACGTCGCCGAAGGCCATCACGGGAAAGAGCAGGTCTTCGAAGTTTTCGTCGTTGAGGGCGGCGAACCAGTCGGTGGGCAGGCAGTCTAGGGCGTAAAGGTAGGCGGCGCAGACGGGTCCCCAGTCGGGCTGGCCGTTTTCGTCGGTGAAGAGCGTCAGCCGCGGCGATTCGTTTTGCTGCATATCGCGGCGCATCTGGGCGGCGCAGGCATCCAAGAGGGCGGCAATTTCTTCGCGCTCTTGAGCGGTGAAGTCGTCGTCGCCCAAGATTTGGGGCAGCCAGAAAGCGGAGCCGCTTGGGTCGGGGCCGCTGATGCAGGCGAGCAGGAAGCCTTGGGCTTCGTCTATCGGCATGGCTTCGCCGTGGTTGCCGTGTTTGTCGAGCAGGGCGCTCAGGCGTTCGGCTTGTTGCCGGGTAAAGAGGGACATGGCGGTACCTGTTATGGCGGTAGTAAGGAAAGGGAATTGCCTGCCCAAATGGTGGCGGCCGGCGGAAAATCACGCGGCGGCCGTGTAATATTGTGTTCAGGCCGCGGTGTTGAGCAGGCGCAGGGCTTTCAGGTAGCCTGAGTGTGCCTGTATCAGACCGATAAAGCGGCCGCCGGGCGCGTAGGCGCGCAGGGGCGTGTGTTCGGGCGTGCCCTCGCCGGCGGGCGGGGTTTGGCCGTGGCGCAGCCTTTGGGCGGCGGTGTCGTCCAGCGCTACGGCAGGCAGGTGTTGCACCAAAACGTCGCAGGGCAGCAGCAGGGCGTCGCGGGCGGCATCGTCGAGTTCGGCCAGTTGGGGCAGGGTGTGGCTGTCGGCGATGTCGAAGCCGGCAGTGGCGGTGCGGCGCAGGGCGGTGAGGTGGGCGAAGCTGCCCAAGTGTTTGGCCAGGTCTTCGGCCAGGGTGCGGATGTAGGTGCCTTTGCTGCAGCGCACGTCGATAACGGCATGCGGCGGGGCGAATTCGCGGATGTCGATGGCGTAAATGGTGATGTTGCGGGCGGGGCGTTCGATTTCGATGCCTCGGCGGGCGTATTCGTAGAGCGGGCGGCCTTTGTGCTTGAGGGCGGAAAACATCGGCGGCACTTGGCGGATGGAGCCGGTGAAGCGTATGCAGGCGGCTTGGAATTCGGGCAGGGCAACGGGCCGCTCGGCGCGGGCGATGATCTCGCCTTCGGCATCGCCCGTGGTGGTGGCTTCGCCCAGTTTGAGGGCGGCGGTATAGGCTTTGTCGGCGTCGAGCAGGTATTGGGCGAACTTGGTGGCTTCGCCGAAGCAGACGGGCAACAGGCCGGTGGCCAGCGGGTCGAGCACGCCGGTGTGGCCGGCTTTGGCGGCGCGGTAGAGGCGGCGGGCCTGTTGCAGGGCGGTGTTGCTGGATACGCCTTGCGGTTTGTCGAGCAGCAGCACGCCGTTGAGCGGACGTTTGGCGGAGGACATGGGCAGAAACCGTTGCGGGAAAAGGGGGCGATTCTATTACATTTCCCTATCCTGGCAAGGGCAACATCGGTGTCGGCCGGCAGGCGGCCGCTTTTAGCGCGTTGATTTATTGCGGCCGTCCGTCTAAACTGCGCGTTTTTTGCTGCTTGGCGCCATCATGCCCGAATTACCGGAAGTCGAAACCACCCGTTGCGGCATTGCGCCGCATATCGAAGGCAAAACCGTGTGTGCGGTGGCGGTGCGGCAGGCAAAACTGCGCTGGCCGGTGCCGGCGGATTTGGCAAACCAATTGGCGGGCAGCCGCATTCTGCGCATCCGCCGCCGCGCCAAATACCTGTTGTTTGAATTTGCGCACGGCGTGATGTTGGTGCATTTGGGCATGTCGGGCAGTTTGCGCATTTATGCGCCCGAGCATGTGCCGCCGCCGGGCAAGCACGACCATGCCGATTTCACCGCAGAAGACGGCACTGTGCTGCGCTTCCGCGATCCGCGCCGCTTCGGCGCGATTTTATGGTTTGCCGGCGCGGCCGAGCACCATCCGCTGTTGCAAAACCTGGGTCCCGAGCCGCTGGCGGAGGCGTTTGACGCAGGCTACCTGAAAGCCGCGCTCGAGCGCCGCAAAAGCCCGATCAAAACCGCCTTGATGGACAATGCCGTGGTGGTGGGGGTGGGCAATATTTATGCCAACGAGGCCTTGTTTGCCGCCGGCATTTCGCCCTTCCGGCCGGCCGGCGGATTGAGCGAAGCGGAATGCCGCCGTTTGTGCGGAGAAGTGCGCGCCGTGCTGCAACGCGCCTTGGCCGCCGGCGGCAGTACGCTGCGCGACTTCGTTAACAGCGACGGCCAAAGCGGTTATTTCCAACAGCAATACCAAGTTTACGGCCGTGCGGGCGAAGCCTGCCGCGTGTGCGGCACGCCGGTGGCCAAGGCAGTTTTGGGCCAGCGCAGCAGTTTCTATTGCCCGGTTTGCCAGCATTGACCTTTGTCTTTCCTCTCCACTGATTGATGAACGATTACTCCACTTCCCTGCCCGTGCGCTTTTGGCGCATGTTCCGTGTGTTGCTGTGGTTTTTCGCCGCTGCGCTGCGCCTGCTTTTTCTGCCGGCCGATTACGGCGAAAAAAGCCGCGCCATCTTGCAAAACACCGCCCGCCGCCTGTTGGCGGTTCTGCGTATCGAAGTGGACGGGCCGCCGGATTTGGCATTGCCGCCGGTGTTTCTGGGTGTGGCCAACCACGTTTCCTGGCTGGACGTATTCGCCATGATGGCGCTGTATCCCACCGTGTTTGTCGGCAAGCGCCAAATCCGTTCCTGGCCGCTGATCGGTTCGGCGGTGGCGCGCGCCGGTACGGTGTTCATCAACCGCGACAGCCGCCACGACGTGCGGCCGATTAACGAAGCGGTGGCCAAGGCGCTGGCCGAAGGGCGTACGGTGTCTTTTTTTCCCGAAGCCAAAACCGGCCACGGCCTGACCACGCTGCCGTTTAAGGCGGCGCTGTTCCAGCCGGCGGCGGAAAGCGGCACGCCGGTGATGGCGCTGAGCCTGCGTTATTACGACCATTTGGGCAACCGCAGCACCAAGCCCGCCTATGTGGGCGACATGAACTTGTTGGTGTCGCTGTGGCGCATCGTGTCGCTGCCGGCCATCACCATCCGCGCCGATTTTTCCGCGCCGCTGCTGCTGGACAACGAAGACCGGATGGCGGAAAACGGCCGTTTCCTGCTGAAAGACCGGGCGGAAAGCTTTATCCGCGATACCGTGGCGCAGCATTGACCGGCATCAAACAAACGGGCCGCCGGTCTTTCAGGTAGCCTGCACAGGCTTACAATCCCACCCAGAACATTCGAATCTCCACCAACGCGAGGCCTTTATGAACCGCAATGAACAGCTTTTCGAACGCGCCAAAGCCGTGATTCCCGGCGGCGTCAATTCTCCCGTCAGAGCCTTCGGCAGCGTGGGCGGCGTGCCGCGCTTTATCCGCAAAGCCGAAGGGGCGTATGTGTGGGACGAAGCCGGCACCCGCTATATCGATTACGTCGGCTCTTGGGGGCCGGCCATCGTCGGCCATGCCCATCCCGAAGTAATCGACGCGGTGCGCGAAGCCGCGCTTGACGGCTTGTCGTTCGGCGCGCCCACCGAAGGCGAAATCCTGATTGCCGAAGCCATTGCCGGCCTGCTGCCCGGCGTGGAGCAGGTGCGCTTGGTGAGTTCCGGCACCGAGGCCACCATGTCGGCCATCCGTCTGGCGCGCGGCTTTACCGGCCGCGACACCATCATCAAATTCGAAGGCTGCTACCACGGCCATTCCGACAGCCTGCTGGTAAAGGCCGGCAGCGGCCTGCTCACCTTCGGCAACCCCAGCTCCGCCGGCGTGCCGGCCGATTGCACCCGCCACACCCTGGTGCTGCCCTATAACGATGTGGCCGCCCTGCAGCAAACCTTTGCCGAGTTGGGCGAAGACATCGCCTGCGTGATTTTGGAGCCGATTGCCGGCAATATGAATCTGGTGCGCGCCACGCCCGAATTTGTGCGCGAACTGCGCCGCTTAACCGCCGAGCACGGCAGCGTGCTGATTTACGACGAAGTGATGACCGGTTTCCGCGTGGCCTTGGGCGGCACCCAATCGCTGCACGGCATCACGCCCGACCTCACCACCCTAGGCAAGGTGATCGGCGGCGGCATGCCCTTGGCGGCGTTTGGCGGACGCAAAGACATTATGGCCTGCATCTCGCCTTTGGGCGGCGTGTATCAGGCCGGCACGCTGTCGGGCAATCCGGTGGCGGTGGCGGCCGGCCTGAAAACGCTGGAAATCATCCGCCGCGACGGTTTTTACGAACAACTCGCCGAGAACACCCGCCGCCTGACGGCAGGTTTCCAGGCCGCCGCCGATGCGGCCGGCGTGCCGTTTCAAACCGACTGCGAAGGCGGCATGTTCGGCCTGTATTTCGCCGACTTCCTGCCCAAGAGCTACAACGATATGGCGCGCACCGACACCGAGGCCTTCAAGCGTTTCTTCCACGGCATGCTGGCGCGGCAGGTGGCCTTCGGCCCCTCCGCCTTCGAAGCCTGCTTTATGTCGGCCGCGCATACGCCCGAATTGATAGACGAAACCGTGGCGGCGGCGCGGGCGGTGTTTGCTGATATGGCCGCCTGACGGCCGGCAGGCTAGCTGAAAACTATGCAGCGGGCAGAAATGTGCGTACTGCGTAAAAATCCGGTTTTCAGGTAGCCTGTATTTGATTTTGTTGATGGAGCCCGTTTGATGAGCCACGCCCCAGCTTCCAATTTGATGAATCCGCCGGCCACGCCCGGCTTTCCGCCGCCGCTGCGGCCGCTGAAATTTTATGCCGTGGTGCCCGATGCCGATTGGGTGGCACGCATGGTGGCCGCCGGGGCGGATACCGTGCAGCTGCGCAACAAAACCCTAAGCGGCGAGGCCTTGCGGCAGGAAGTCCGCCGTGCGGTGGCCGCGGCTGAGGGCAGCGGCAGCCAGCTGTTTATCAACGATTATTGGCATTTGGCGCTGGAAGAGGGCGCTTACGGCGTGCATTTGGGGCAGGAAGATTTGGATAGCGCCGATTTGCCTGCTTTGCGCGAGGCCGGCATCCGCTTGGGCATCAGCACCCATTCCGATGCCGAGCTGGCGCGCGCTTTGGCGGTGCAGCCCAGCTATGTGGCCTGCGGCGCCGTGTTCGCCACCACCACCAAAACCATGCCCACCGTGCCGCAGGGCTTGGACAATCTGCGCCGCTATGTGGCTCAGGCCGGCAGCACGCCCACGGTGGCCATAGGCGGCATCGATTTGGGCAATGCCGCCGACGTGCTGGCCACCGGCGTGTCTTCGCTGGCGGTGGTGCGCGCGGTCACCGAAGCGGCCGATCCGGTCTCGGTGGTAAAAGCATTTCAGGCTTTGTGGCCGAAAGATTGAGGCCGGGATTACAGACGGTAAAACGGTTTCAGGTAGCCTATTGCCTTGTCAGGCTACCTGAAAACATAAGGGGTGAATTCCCTATTGATTAAATGAACGAAACGAAAGGAATCAGCATGCAAAGCAAAGCGATTTTGGGCGAACAAGAAGTGCAGGCCATTTTGGCCGCTGCCACCGCCGAAGCCAAGAAAAACGGTTGGAATGTGGCCATCAGCGTGGTGGACGACGGCGGTTTCCTGCTGGGCATGACCCGTTTGGACGGCTGCGCGCCCATGGGCAGCCTGGTGTCGCTGGAAAAAGCCCGCAGCGCCGCCATCAGCCGCAAAGAAACCAAGGTGTTTGAAGACATGGTCAACGGCGGCCGTTATGCGTTTTTGACGGCGCCGCTTTCGGGCTGCATGGAAGGCGGCGTGCCGGTGGTGGTGGACGGCCACACCATCGGCGCGGTAGGCGTATCGGGCGTGGCCAAAGAGCAGGACGCGCAAATCGCCAAAGCCGGCGTGGCCGCGCTGGCCTGATTGTCCGCTGTGGCGCAGCACCGTTTTTACCGTCCGCCCGAGTTGCCCGGCTGGGAAATCCGCTGCGGCGCGGGCGGCGGCATTGCCTACGGCCTGCATACCCACAACACCTGGTCGCTGGGCTTGGTGTTGCGCGGGCACACGCTGTACCGCTGCGGCCGGCACCAATATGCCGCCCGCCGCGGCAGCGCCATGCTGGTGCCGCCGGACACCCCGCACGCCTGCAATCCGCATCAGGCGGGCGTTTGGCACTATATGATGTGCTATATCCCGCCCGCCGATTTCCGGCAGACGCTGGCGGGTGCGGCCGATGCCTTGGCCGACGGTGCCCCGTTGCGCAGCCGCCGTCTAAGCGCGGCCATGCTGGCCTTGCTGCGTTCGGCCAAACAGGGCGACGGCCAAGGCAGGGCGGCTTGGCAGGCGGTGGTCGCAGCCTTGAAACAACAGGCGGCGCACACCCCGCCGCCGCTTGCCTGGCGATCTTTGCTCGCCATATTGGACGACGGGCAGACGCCGCTGGTGCAAGATGCCGATGCCTGGGCGCAGGCGGCGGGCATCAGCCGCCGCCAATTGTCGCGCCGTTTGGCCGCCAGCGGCATGAGCCCGCACCAATGGCTGCTCAGCCGCCGTTTGGCCAGAGCCCAAGCCGCGATTCGCCAGGGCATGCCGCTGGCCGAGGCCGCCCATACTTTCGGCTTTGCCGATCAGGCGCATTTCCAGCGCCTGTTCAAACGCTCGCTGGCGGTAACGCCGGGGCTGTATTCACAACATCAAACCGATGCTCAACAGCAAGAGCATGCTCAATAAACGGTTGAGCGTCCGTATCCGCGCCGGCGATTGTGCATGGCGGCGCAGCAGGCAGCCCAAACCGATCCAAGCGGCTAAAGACAGCCAGCACACCACGCCGTACACCGCCGTGAGCCAATACAGATGCAGCGCGCTGCCGCCGGCATACAGCCCCACCGCCGCCGCAGAGGCCAGATAGGCTTTGGGATTGAGCCATTGCAGCGCCAAGCCGGTGTGCCAATCGGCCGGCCGGCGGCGCGTATCGTCCAACTGCCCGCTGTCGCGCCACAGCAGCCAGGCCAGCCACAGCAAAAACAGTACGCCGCCGATGTGCAGCGCGGTCTCCAGCCACGGCCAGGCGCGCAGCAGCTGCTGCAGGGCGGTGCCGAGTATCAGTAGTTGCAGCATAAAGCCGACGGTGGCACCGCTGATGAAGCGGAAACTGTTGTTCAGGTAGCCCGATAAGGTGTTGCTCAGAGTGAGCAGGTTCACCGGTCCGGGCGAAATGGAAGAAGCGAGGGCGAAGCCCAACACCGAGCCCCACCAAGTCCATTCGGGCATAGCCGTCTCCTATATCGGTATTGCGGGAGCGGCATCATGGCCGATGGGCGGGTGGGGCGTATTGAATAAAACGGACGTTGTTGTGGGGCTGGCGGGTAGGGGCTGTTGATGATGGGTGCGATTTTGAAATTGTTGATACCCGTTAGATTTTTTGAATTTTGACCCTTCAGCCATTTTCACTATGCCAGCCCGTCCGCTGGCGCCGCCGAACGGAGCAGGTTTTTCGGGGAAACAAGGCTGCCCTTGGCGCGCAGCGACTGGCGGCCGCCCCGAAAAGCCTGTGGAGAGAGGGCAGTTTGCGCAGCAAACCGGCAACCGCGGCCGCCTTTCTTTGCTTACTTTCTTTGGCGGAGCAAAGAAAGTAAGTGGCCGCGTGACCGCAGGAAATCCCCGTGGGACGGCCATGAAGCGCAAAGCCCAATGTTCAGCACGGTTAGCGGAAAAGACGAAATCGTTATGCTCAGGAAAGCATTGCGGCGGCAGGTAAGATTGAATCACGCTGCCGTGACCATTGTGTTGATTGTCAATGGCTCAGGCTACCTGAAAGCCGGGCTGCCGGCTTCGGTTTTTTGATAACGCCCGCCCATGGCTTTATAAATCATCGCTTCGTGTTTGAGGGTGGTGTAGCGGGCTTGGAGCAGGCTGTGTTCGGCGGCGTATTCGCTGTTGAGTGCTTGCAGCCAGTCGCGCAGGCTGCTGCGGCCGTGCCGGTAGCGCGCTTGGTAATAACGGCTGTTGGCCTGTGCCAGGCGCAGGTTTTCGGCGGCCTGTTGCTGCTGTTGCCGGCTGTGGCGGTAGCGCCGGTGGTGGTTGTTCACTTCGTGCAGGCCGGTGCGCAGGGCTTTCTCAAAACCCAGCTTGGCCTGTTCGAATTCGGCTTCGGCGATGCGGTTTTGCCAGCGCAGGGTGGGCCAGTTGAGGAAGGGCAGGCTGATGCCGATGCCGCCGCCGAGTACCGGCACGTCAAACAGATTGGCGGCGCGGTTGGCGCTGTGGCTTAGGGCGGCGTTGAGGGTGATGCGCGGATACCAACTGCGGTATTGGGCGGTTTGGTTTTTGAGTGCGGCCTGCAAACGCGCTTCGGCGGCGAGCAGATCGGGGCGGTGGGTGAGGGCGGCAATGGGGATGTCCAGATTGGGCCCGCCGCCGTTGTCGTCCGGCAGCCGGAAATGTGCCGGATCGAGGGCAAGGTGCTGTCCGGGGTCGCTGTTGAGGATTTGCTGCAGGGTGCTCCAGGCGGCGGCGCGCTCTTCCTGCCATTGCCGCAACTGCTCTTGGGCGGACAACAGCGCCTGGCGCGCCTGCAGCGGTTCGTTGGCCGCAACCTTGCCGTGGCGGTGGCGGCTTTCGGCCATGCGCAGGATGTTTTGGTAGTTGGCGATGGCCTGCTCTTGCAGGCCGATGGCGCGGTTGAGGTAGGCAATGTGGAAATAGCCGTCCACCACATTGTTGATG
>JAUMZB010000074.1 GCA_030528345.1 Eikenella sp. | reverse complement strand
TCGCCCTGCGCGGCTATAAAGTGACCAAGCTGCCGATGCTGATTCATGCCCTGGCTTTTTGGGTGCTCGGTTTGGGGCTGGGCTGCTGGCTGGCCTTCGATAAAGAGATGGGCATTTACGGATTCTGGACGGCCTTGGTGCTGTCTTTGGCCGCAGCGGCCGTGGCGCTGCTGTGGTGTTTGGAAACAGTCAGCCGCGAACGGGCATACCGATGAAGATAGAATACGATGCCGATTTAAGCCGCCTGCATACTTTCGGCCTGCCGGCCCGCGCCGCCGCCCTGTGCGTGCTCGAACACGCCGACAGGCTACCTGAAATCCTCCGCCTGCCCGAATACCGCCGCGAAACGTTGTTGTGCTTGGGCGGCGGCAGCAATGTGCTGTTTATGCAGGACTATCCCGGCTTGGTGGTGCGCATGGCCACGCGCGGTATTGAGGTGGCCGACGACGAGGGCGATACCGTGCGGGTGCGTGCCCAAGCCGGCGAAGTGTGGCATGATTTCGTGCAGCACACCTTGGCACTGGGCTTGAGCGGCTTGGAAAACCTGAGCCTGATTCCCGGCACCGTGGGCGCGGCGCCGGTGCAGAACATCGGCGCTTACGGCGTGGAAGTGAAAGACCGCATTGCCGAGGTGGAGGCATTCGATTTGGCAGCGCAACGGTTTGCCGTCCTCAGTCGCGACGACTGCCGCTTCGCCTACCGCGACAGCCTGTTTAAGCAGGCCGGCAAAGGCCGCTATGTGATTACCGCCGTCACCTTCGCCCTCAGCCGCCGCTTTACGCCGCAACTGCGTTACGGCGATTTGAAAAACGTGGCCGAAACCTTGGCGCAGGGCGGCCCGCTCACGCCGCAGCTGGTGGCCGAGGCCGTGTGCCGCATCCGCCGCAGCAAACTGCCCGACCCGGCCGAACTCGGCAATTGCGGCAGTTTTTACAAGAATCCGGTGGTCAGCGCCGAGCAGGCCGCCGCTTTGCGGCAACAGTATCCCGGCCTGCCCGAATACCCGCAGGCCGACGGCAGCGTCAAACTGGCGGCCGGCTGGCTGATCGAGCAATGCGGCCTCAAAGGCCGGCAGGAAGGCGGCGCCGCCGTACACGAGCACCAGGCGCTGGTGTTGGTGAACCGCCGCCACGCCACCCCGGCCGATGTCGCCCGTTTGTCCGAACACATCTGCCGCAGCGTGCAACAGCGCTTCGGCGTGGATTTGGAGCCGGAGCCCATCTGGCTCTAAGAACCTGTTCAAAGTCTTCTTGTGCAGTGGCTTTTCGAGGCAAAAAACGCAGATGCAAGGCGGAAGTGCGCGCAAGATTGAACGTCTTGCGAGCATTTCGTTGTCCCCTTGCGGGATTAACGCCGCAGATGCGGATTTTGACCAAAAATACCGCCGCAACGGAGACTTTGAACAGGTTCCAAACACCCTACGGGCAGCCGGCCGGCAACAAGCTGTTTGTTAAAGTGAAACAAGTAGGGCGCCGGCCGATTGTCCGCAGGCTCCGGAACCTGTATTCTTCAGGCAGCGAATCTGCCGAGTGCAGGTTCTTTCATCTGCCCGCCGTTTTTCCGCAAACGGCAGGCAGCAGGGTGCGCAAGCCCCGTCACACACAGAAGAAACCGCCATCCCAAATACAAGATCAAGGAGTTCCGCCATGGCCAAGAAATCCGGCAAGCCGAGTACTTACGACCGCATTGTTGATGCCAGCCTGAAGCTGTTCAACGAAGAGGGCGAGCGCAACATCAGTACCAACCACATCGCTCAACACCTCGGCATCAGTCCCGGTAATCTGTATTACCATTTCCGCAATAAAGACGAAATCATCATCCAGCTGTTCAAGCGCTACACCAACACGCTGTTGGACTACATCCGCCAAACCGAACTGCCCGCCGACATGGCGAAAATGGGCGAATACATGAACGGCGTGTACGACATTCTGTGGGATTACCGCTTCCTGTTCAGCGATGTGAACACCCTTCTGATGCGCAGCAAAGAGTTGTTGGGCGACCACAATGAGTTTACCCACGTGAAGATTTCCCCGCTGCTGGTGCAGATTTTCACCGAGTTGCGCCAGAAAGGCATTTTGGAAGCCAGCGATCAAGCCCTGCGCGAACTGGGTCTGAACGTGTGGCTGGTGACCAAATACTGGTTTGATTTCGATAATTCGCAACACGACGGTTCGTGGAACGAGGGCGCCAAGCGCCGCGGTATTTACCAGACCATGAGCCTGATCCGCGGTTTTGTTGCCCCCGCCCATGCCGAGAATTATGAGCGGCTGATGCAGGAATACCGCAGTTGAGTCCGGCCGCGGCAAACCGGAAGAAAGGCTACCTGAAAATTCAGGTAGCCTTTTTGGCGGGGGCTGCTTCTTTATCGCTCCTGTAAAGCCTGTTTCATGCGGGTAATGGGCTTAATCAGATATTGGAACACGGTTTTTTCGCCGGTGCGGATGTCCACGGTGGCGGTCATGCCGGGGGTGATTTCCAGCGGTTGCCCGTTGCCGTCGGTCATGCGGTTGCCGCTGGTTTCCACCAATACGCGGTAATAGGCCTCGTCGGGATTGAGCTTGAGGGCGCTGGAGCGGCGGTCGTCCTGCAGGGTGTCGGGGCTGATGAGGGTAACCTTGCCTTCGATGCCGCCGTAAATCGCGTAGTCATAAGCGCTGATTTTCACCACCGCCTCTTGGCCGGGGCGGATAAAGGCCACGTCTTTGGGGCGGATGTAGGCCTGTACCAGCAGTTTGTCGTCCAACGGCACGATTTCCAGAATGTCCTGTCCGGCCTGTACCACGCCGCCGACGGTGTTGATGCGGATGTTTTTCACCACGCCGCGCAAAGGGGCGCGGATTTGCGAGCGGTCCACCGGGTCGGCGCGCATGGCCATGTTTTCGCGCGCCTGCGCCAGCTCGGATTCGATTTGCACCAGCTCGTTGCTGGCTTCGGTCACGTAACGGTTGCGGCGTTCCGCGATTTGCTGCGACAAATCGGCCGACTGCCGTTTCATGCGCAAAAGCTCCACCTCCGACATCACGCCCTGCGCCACCATCGGCTCGGTGATGGCGATTTCGCGGTCAAGCATGGCCTTGCTTTGCTGCAGGCCGCTGACGGCATCGGCCATCGCGCGGCGGCGGGCTTGGTAGGCGGCGGTTTCGCGGGCGCGCAACTCGGCGGGCAGGCCGGCCGGGAATTGCAGCGTTGTGCCGTGCGCTTCGGCCTGCAGGCGGGCGGAAATCGCCTGCAGATTGTTCACCTTGGCTTCGCTTTCGCGCAGCACGGCGGAGCTGCGGGTGTCGTCCAGCAGAATCAGCACTTGGCCTTTTTCCACCACATCGCCTTCTTTCACTTTGATTTCGCGGATGATGCCGGGGTCGAGGCTTTGCACGATTTGGTCGCGGCTGCTCGGAATCACGCTGCCCTGGCCGCGGGTGACTTCTTCCAGCGGGCTGTTGTAGGCCCACGCCACGAAGATGACCAGCAGCAGGGCGAACAGCAGGGTAACGGCAAAAATGCCACGGTGTTTTTCGGTTTGCAGGGCGGCGTTGAGGTCGTTGATTAAGGCCAGATCGGCTTCTTTGATTGGTTGTTCGGGTTGGTGGCGGGGCATGGCGGGTTTCTCCGGTGGGGGCTACCTGAAACTCAGGCGGAGCGGACGGCGGCTTGGGCCGGTGCGGCAGGCTGGGGATCGCCGCCCGTCAGGCGCTGGAGCACCGCATCGCGCGGGCCGTCCAAAATAATCCGGCCGTCTTCTACCACGATGATGCGGTTGACGATGCGCAGCACTTGCGGGCGGTGGGTGACCACCAGCAGGGTGCGCTCTTTGGTCCAGTCAGCCAGCACGCGCAGGGCGCGGTTTTCGGTGCCTTGGTCCAAACCGCTGGTCGGTTCGTCCAGCAGCACCACGCGCGGGTTTTTCAGCGTCATGCGTGCCAGCGCCAGCAGCTGCTGCTGGCCGCCGGAGAGGCCGAGGCCGTTTTCGCCCAAAGGCATGTCCAAACCGCGCGGATGGCTTTGAATCAGGCGGTCGAGGCCGAAGCGGCGCAGGGCGAACATCAGTTCTTGGTCGCTGGTGTGTTCGCCGGCCGCCAGATTCAGGTTGTCGCGCAGGCTGCCCAAAAACAGGCGCGGCGACTGGCCGAACAGGGCGATTTGGTGGCGCAGATAATCGGGGTCGATTTGGCGCAGGTCGATGTTGTCGATACAGATATTGCCGTCGGCCGGCTCGTAAAGGCCGGCGGCCAGCTTGAGCAGGGTGCTTTTGCCGCTGCCGATGCGGCCGAGAATGCCGATTTTTTCGCCGGGTTGGATATTGAGGCTGATATTGCTCAGTGCCGCCTGGTTGTCTTTGCCGTAGCGGAAAGAGACGTTGTTGAAGCTCATGCCGCCCTGCATCGCGTCCAGCGTGATGTATTGGCGGTCGGGCGCGCGTTCGATGGGGCGCTCGACAATATTGTTGACGCCTTTAAACGCCAGTCTGGCCTGCTGGAAACGGGTGGCCAAGCCGGCGATTTGCGCCAGCGGCGCCAGCGCCCGGCCGGAAAGGATGACGGCGGCAATCAAGGCGCCCATGGTGATGCGGTCGGCTTCGTGGCTGCTGTGGATGAGGTAGGTGCCGAGCACCACCAGAAATACGGTGTTCAGCTGCTGCATGGCCACGGAAAAGCTGACCACGAAGTTGCTCAGGTTTTTCACTTTCACTTGGGAAGCGGCGGTTTTGGCGGTGAAGTTGTCCCAGCGCTGTTGCGCCCAATTCACCGCATTATTGGCTTTCAGGGTTTCGATACCCTCGATGGCTTCCACCGCCAAACCCTGGCGCTGCGAAGATTCGCGCATGGATTCGTTGATGTAGCGCGCCATGCGCGGCTGCACCGCCAGTCCCACCAAAATCACCAGGGGAATGATGATCAGCGGCACCAGCGCCAGTTTGCCGCCCAGCATGGCAATCACAAACACAAACAGCAGCAGGAAAGGCATGTCCACCAAGGCCAGCAGGCTGGCGCTGGTCATGAATTCGCGCACCGATTCGAAATCGCGCAGATTGTTGGCATAGGAGCCGGAAGACACCGGCTTGTCGGCCAGCCGCAGGCTCATCACGCGCCGGAACAGGGCGGAGCTGATGATGAGGTCGGCCTTTTTACCGGCGATGTCGGTCAGGTAGCCGCGGATCAGTTTGGCGATGAATTCGAAGGAAATCGCCAGCACCACGCCGATGCTGAGCGCCCACAGGGTTTCATAGGTTTGGTTGGGAATCACGCGGTCGTAAACGTTCATCACATACAGCGAGCTCACCAGCGCCAGAAAGTTGATGATGAAGGTGGCCAGAATTACTTGGTAATAATAGTTTTTGAAGCGCCAAATCACTTTCCAAAACCAAGCTTTGG
>JAUMZB010000073.1 GCA_030528345.1 Eikenella sp. | reverse complement strand
CCGGCATGCGCTTGGACAAATGGCTGTGGGCGGCGCGTTTTTTCAAAACCCGCGCCTTGGCCCAGCGACACATCGAGTTGGGTCGCGTGCAGGTAAACGGCAGCAAGGTGAAAAACAGCAAAATCATCGTGGCGGGCGACGAAATCGATCTCATCCTTAATTCGCTGCCCTACAAAATCAAGGTGCTGGCGCTCAACCATCAGCGCCGCCCGGCACCCGAAGCGCGGGCGCTGTATGCGGAAGACAGCGCCACCATCGCCAAGCGCGAAGCACAAAAAGCGCTGGATCAGGCCGGCCGCATCAGCGCGGCGTATCCCGACGGCCGCCCGACCAAGCGCGACCGCCGCCAGCTCGACAAAATCAAGCGCAGCGACTGGTACGGCTGAGGCCGGCCATTCGATTCGGGGTTTCAGGTAGCCTGAAACCGGCACACAATACTCAAGATAGGAAGACGGAACCATGAGAATGGGAAACCAACGCGGCAGCAGCAATATCGAAGACCGGCGCGGACACGGCGGCAGAGGCGGCGGTGGCGGCAAGATGGGCATCATCGGCCTGATTGTGGTGCTGATCGGCGCCTATTACGGCTACGATTTGAGCGGCTTGGTCGGCGGCGGCGGGGCGCTGAATCCGCCCACCCGACAACAGGCGGTGCAAAGCAGTGCGCAAGAAGAGCAGCTGGCACAGTTTGCCAGCCAGATTCTGGCTACCACCGAGGATGCCTGGGGCAGCTATTTCCAAAGCCGCGGCCAGCGCTATGTGGCGCCCAAAATGGTGTTGTACCGCGGCAGCACGCCCACGGCCTGCGGTACGGGGCAATCGGCGATGGGGCCGTTTTACTGCCCGGCAGACCAGAAAGTGTATTTGGATTTGTCGTTTTACGATGATATGCGGCACAAGTTGGGAGCCGACGGTGATGCGGCTTTCGCTTATGTGATTGCCCACGAGGTCGGCCACCATGTGCAGCATTTGAGCGGCACCTTGGAGCGGGTGCACCGCGCCCAGCAGCGTGTGGGCAAAGCGCAGGCCAACCAATTGTCGGTGCGTTTGGAGCTGCAGGCCGACTGCCTGGCCGGGGTGTGGGCGAATCGGGCGCAGGCGAGAAACCTGTTTGAGGCCGGCGATTTGGAAGAAGCCTTTAATGCGGCCGAAGCGGTGGGCGACGACCGTTTGCAAAAACGCAGCCAAGGTTACGCCGTGCCGGACAGCTTTACCCACGGCACTTCGGCCCAGCGTTTGGAATGGTTCCGCCGCGGCCTGCATACCGGCGATCCGGAGCGTTGCGATACGTTTGCTTCCTGATGTGCCGAATGTGCCGATACGGCACCGTTTGCCGGCGCTGAATCAAACCGCCGGTCTTGCCCGACAGGCAGGCCGGCGGTTTTGTGTTGCCTTGTCAACAGGCTCCGGCTGGCTTCACTTTGCCGTCGGTATCGGCAGCGGTAGGGTGTGCGGGTTCGCATGCTTACTGCGGTTTGAGGGGTACTCTTTGCGTGTCGCCTTCAATCATTATCTTGGCCACCGTGCGCTCCAACTCCAGCGCGTCCACCGCTTGGCCGTTGGGTAGACGGCAGAGTGGACGGGTTTTGTCTTCCGCCTGAAACACGATGTTGCCCGCATGCAGGGCGCATACTTCCACTACGTGTGCATCTGCAATAGGCGCGTGGCCGGATGTTGCGGATTGGTGGGTATACAGCCGGGTACAACCCGTCAATAAGGCGGGGAAAATGATGGCGGCGGCACTCAAAATTTTGATTTTTCCGGATTGTGTCAACATCTTTTCATCCTTCTCGTTTGTCTATCCGTTCGGGCGCGGGCGGCGCCGGCGCATTATTTTTCCCACAGCGGTTGCAGGGTTTGCCATATTTCGGTGTCCGAGGCTTGGAACCAATGCGCTTTGTCGCCTACTTGCAGGCAGGCTTGGCTGTTGCCGCTCAATTTGAGGGCATCCACCGGCTGCCACAGCACCAGCATGGCTTTATTACCCAACATCCAGGCGCCGAAGGGGTTGCTGCGCTCGGTGCACGGCAGGTTTGGGCTTTGCCTACCCAAGGGCTGTATGGGTACGGCACGCAGGCGTGCCAGCGTTGCATCGCGTAAGGCGGCATCTTGCACGGTGATGTGCCGCACCAGCACGCGGCCCGCCCTTGATTTCAGGCCGGGAAAGCCATTGCGGTCTTCCAGATAATAGGGAAAAGGAGTATGAAAGAAATCGGCTGCCGCATAAATTTCCAAGCTGGGGAGATGATCCGGCAGCACGGAAGCCAGCGTTTCCGAGCGTGCCGTCCACGGCACGAGCGCCAAAAAGGCGAGCAGGGCGGTTTTCTTGGGTGGGAATGTCATGGCAGGATCCTGAGCAGCGGTTTGAAAAGGTATCCGCAGCATAGCATGGTTGCGGGCGGTGTGGCAGGTTTCAAAAGCCTGGATCGTCAGGCGATAAAGCGGGGGAGAAAAATCGGTTTCAGGTAGCCTGAAATTTGGCATCCAAGCGAGTTTGCCGCGTGCCAACGAATAAAGCCCCCGAAGCATCGGGGGCTGTTTTCTACGAGGATGGTTTATTTGCGGGCAAGGAAGCCGAAGTAAACCAGCGGCCAAATCAGCGCCAAGGCAATCCAAACCACGCCGCCGCCGGTGATCAGGACTTGGCCGATCAGGCCGGCCTGCACCACGTAATACACCATCGGAATCAGGGTTTTGCGGATCACTTCGCCTTCGCGGCTGATCATGCCCACCACCGCAGCGGCAGCCACCACGTTGTGCACGGCAATCATATTGCCGGCAGCGCCGCCGATGGCTTGCAGGGCCACCACATAGCCGGCCAAATCAGGCGTAAAGCCGATTTGGGTGGCGGTGGAGAATTGGAAGTAGGAGAACATCATATTGGATACGGTGTTCGAGCCGGCGATAAAGGCACCCAAAGCGCCGATCCAAGGCGAAACGTTCGGCCAGATGTTGCTGAACGCTGCGGCCGCGCTTTGCGCCAATACCATGGGCATGGCGGGCAGGGCACCTTCGACACCGGAGCCGGAGTGGATGAAAACCTGTACCATGGGCACGGACAGCAGCAGGGCGGGGGCGGCGGCAATCATGGTTTTGCCGGAGTTGCGCCAGCCGCGCATAAAGGATTTGGCGTTCATGCCGAAAATCAGAATGCACAGCAGGGAAACCACGATCAGGATGGCACCGGGCGAATAAGCCAGTTGGATTTTGCTGGTAATGCTGCTGCCGAACAGCTCGCTCAGGGTGATGGTGGTGTATTCGCCGGTGAGGAAAGCTTTCAGCGGCTTCACGGTGCGGGTGAGGATCAAGAGGGCGATCACGATCAGATAGGGCGAGAAGGCGCGGAACACGGAGAACGTGGGTTTGTCGTCGTGTCGGTCGTCTTCGGCCAAGGAGCCGATCCAAGTGCTTTCCCATTTGCTGCGCTCGGGGAAGTCGAACACTTCTTTGGGCTGCAGAAAACCTTTTTTGGCGGCAGGCACCACAATCAGCAGGCCGAGGAAACCGCCGATCATAGAGGGGAATTCCGGGCCGAGGAAGCGGGCGACCAAGTAATAGGGCACGGTAAAGGCCAAGCCGGCAAAAATGGCAAATTTCCAAGCGCCGAAACCTTCGCGGAAAGAGCGTTTTTCACCGAAATAGCGGGTGAGCAGGCAGCACAGCAGCAGAGGAATCAGGATGCCTACACTGGCGTGCAGCAGGCCGACGTTGGAGGTGATGTCGAGCAGATATTGCTCCGGGCTGATGGGGGCAATCTGTTCGGCCACACCGTCGGTAGAGATACCGGTTTTCACCCCCAGCAGAATCGGGGTGCCGACCGCACCGAAGGAAACCGGGGTGGATTGGATCACCAACACCGACATCACGGCAGCCATGGCGGGGAAGCCCAAGGCCAGCAGCAGAGGCGCGCCCACGGCAGACGGGGTGCCGAAGCCGGAGGAACCTTCAATCAGCGAACCGAACAGCCAAGCCACAATGATGACTTGGATGCGGCGGTCCGGAGAGATGTCCATAAAGCCTTGGCGGATGGATTTCAAAGCACCGCTTTCGCGTAAGGTATTCAACAGCAGGATGGCGCCGAATACGATGAACAGCAGGGTCAAGGCCACAATGACACCGTTGGCGGTGGCCGCTGCCACTTTATTGCCGGGTGCGCCCCAAACCAATAAAGCCAGCAGAGCGGTCACGCCGTAGGCGGCGGCCATGGACAGAGTAGCGGAACGCCGCATCACCACCAATAACAGGAAGACGGTGAAAATAGGCGCGATCGCATATAAGGTATGCAGGATGCCCATAATTGCTCCAAATGCAGAGAAGGGTTGAAAAACAAAAACCGGATTTGGCACAGACCGGTATTTTTGGTATGCTGACTGGTAAATTGGTAATACCAATTTATCGGTCTTGACCATACTTTAAGAAAAAATTACATTTTGGTCAATGTTTCCCGCGTAAATTTTCTTTCCGGAAAATGCACGCAAAACAATATCATGAAAATGTTTTTTTCGAATATCGAATGAAAATAATGCCTTGAAACGCAATCGGGTGCGGCAGGGCGGCAGGAACGGCTGTATAGATGAGTCAAAATACTATTGTGAAGGCGCAAAAGCTGTCGGAGCAGATCAGCTCGGTTTTGGAAGAGCGCATTTTGTCGGGCATTTATCCGGTGGGCTCGCGCCTGCCGGCCGAGCGGTTGTTGGCGGAAGAGTTCGGCGTGTCCCGTCCGCCGGTGCGCGATGCTTTGAGAACCTTGGCTACGCGCGGGCTGACGTTCAGCAAACCGGGCGGCGGGCATTATGTGAGCGAGGATTTGCACACTGATTTTCTCAGCTCTTGGCAAAGCCTGATTCAGCGGCATGATTATCTGCGCCAGGACGTATTGGATTTCCGCCGCCACATCGAAGGCACGCTGGCGGCTTTGGCCGCCGAGCGGCGCACCGAAACCGATTTGCAACGGTTGCAATATTGGCTGTTGGAATTGGAAGCGGCGCATGAGCGGCAGGATTTGGCGCGCCAAGCCGAAGCGGATGTGGCTTTCCATCAGGCGATCGCCGATGCCGCCCACAATACCCTGTTTTCCCATTTGGCCGCCAGCCTTTTGCTGATGATACACAAACACACGCAGAGCAATCTGGCCAATATGTTCAGCTACACCTCGGCCAAGGAAGACCTGCGCGGCCAGCACCGCGCCATTTTCCATGCCATCGCCAGCGGCGAACCCGATGCCGCGGCGGCCGTGGCCCGCCGGCACATCGATTTTGTGGCCGACACCCTGCAGGCGGCGCAGGAACACATTGAGCGCGAGCAGATTTCGGCGGCTTTGGCGGAAAAAGACCGCAAAAGGCGGCGATGATCTAGGTGTATAGTCCCAGACTTTAAGGGTTCAATTTTCTCCCCCGAATGGAAGGA
>JAUMZB010000072.1 GCA_030528345.1 Eikenella sp. | reverse complement strand
TGGGCGGGTGGTTGAACTTGCGTGCGCTTACTCCGCAGGCTCGTAGGTGGCCTCAAAAATATCCGGTTTGCAGGGATAAAACTCGCCCTGCACGCCCTTGATAATCCAGTCGCCTACGCGGGCCAGCATCTTACCTTCCGGCGTGGGTATCATCAGGCCGCCATCGCGTTTGCAGTCGGCCATGATGATGGCGGAGGCCGTCATGTGCATGGTGGATAAATCCACGTCGTGTATCCACTCGTACAGCATGATGGTGTTGCTCTCGCTGCCGGTGTATTGGACGGCATCTATGACCACGGGTTTCTTGCGGAATTTAGGCATTTTCTTGCTCCAAATAAAACCGCCCGAAGGCGGTTATGTTGATAAGGTGTCATTCAATAACTGAAACCTGTCGGATACGCTCGCCAATCCAGCGCATCACCGGCACGGCCATGCTGTTGCCCAGCGCTTTGTAGCGCGGGCCGTCCGGGCATTCCGCCGCCGGTTTACCGCGCCACGGAATCAGGGTGTGGCCGTCGGGAAAGCCCTGCAATCGCTCGCATTCGGTGGGCGTCAAGCGGCGGACTTGTGCGCCGTAGGCAACGGCGTGCCGGTCGGTGGCGGTGAGGGTGGGGCTGATGCCGTCGGCATCTATTCCCAAACCGTTGCCGCCGTTTTCCGGGCGGCGGTCGATGATGTTGCCGCGTATGCAGAGCACATTGGTATTGCCGCTGTGCTGGCAATTGAGCGCGTATGCCTTATCGGATACGCAGGGGTCTTGGCGGCCGTGGACGACAATTAAGTCGGAGGTGTCTTTGCAGTCTCTCGCCTTCAGGGTGGAGGCGGTGTGGTCGGCGACGTAATCGCCGAAACCCCGCATACGGAATGCAGCGCGGTTTCCAGTTGCGGCGGCAGGGTCTTCTTGCGCCGCTCCGCCCGCGCCAGTATCCCGTTGCAGGCTCTCGCGCTCAAAAAGTACCGCTGCGGCACGCTGCCAGCTTCCAAGACATCCGACAACGAAGACGCGGCGGCGGCGCTGTGGCACTCCGAAGTGTTGAGCGTCAAGAACGCGGTAGGCGAACCCATACCCGAGTTGCCCCAGCCCCGCGAGGAAGGAACCAAAATCCCGCCCTCCGTTTGACGACAAAACGCCGGGGACGTTTTCCCATACCAGCCAGCGGGGGCGGTATCTTGCAGCAATGGCAAGATAGGTAAGCATGAGGTTGCCACGCGGGTCAGCCAGTCCTTTTCGCAATCCGGCGACGCTGAAAGATTGGCAGGGGGTTCCGCCGACGAGAATATCGATAGTTGCATCGGGCCACTCCTTGAATTTGGTTATGTCGCCGTGGTTGGGCACAGCCGACCAGCGGTGCGCCAACACCGCAGCGGGGAACGGCTCGATTTCGGCAAACCACGCGGGCTGCCAGCCAAGCGGCTCCCAAGCCACGGAGGCGGCCTCAATGCCGCTGCAAACGCTGCCGTAGCGCATAGACGTCTCCAAACAAAAACCGCTGCTTTGTCGGCAGCGGATGATTCACAAAACTATTTGTCGCTCAGATTGCGGCTTTTTTGATTGGCAAGCCGTTGCCGGTGGCGGACGACTGCCTGCCAGTTCCAGACGCGGCGGCGGGGGTTATTCATTGATTTGGTAGGCGGTTTGCATGGGGTGCTCCGTAAAAAGGCAGCCGGTTCAGGCTGCCTTCACGTCTATCAACAATCTGCGCTGATGATTTCCATACCGGTTTCGGCGGCAATATGCACGAAGATTTGGTCGAATGCAGCTTCGTACACATCTTGCGCGCGAATCAGTTCGTACCACATTTCCAGATGATTCTCTTTGATGCGGTAACGCAATCGCGCTTCGATGGCATAACCATCGCCATTCAGGAATACCGGGATGCCGATTTTGAAGGTTTCCGGCACTTCGATATTGCCTGACTTGGTGCTGCCACGGATTTCTTCGTCGTAGTTGAACTGATGGCTGCCGTTGCTCAAGCGGATAGAGCTTGAGAAGTTGGCGGACTTTCGGGCCACCAGTTCGCGCGAAATTTCCAGCATGGCCGCGCTGCTCGGCTCTGTGATGTCCACGAGGTTTTGCTCAATGAAATGGGCAAATTGCTCTTGGCTCATTTTTTTGCCGTCGTTTTCCTGCCATGCTTTCCATTCGTTGGATTTCGGACAAGTGTAGCGGCAGGTATGGTCGCGCCAGCCGGCTTCAGCTTCGCCGTGGTCGTTGAACACGGCTTCAAAAATGGCGCGGTTGCGGTCGGCGTAGATGACGGTGCTGTTTTCGTTGCGGTGTCGTTTAAACACAGCCAAAAACCCGGCGGCATCTTGCACGTCGGTATTGCCTGACTTGCGGGCAGGCTTGGGCAGGTATTCTTCCAAGCTGCGCGGCTGGAAGTCTTCACGCAAGGCGAGGAAGGGCACGCCGCCGATTTCGCGGACATCTAAACTGGCCGCTGCCAATGCAGATACAGTTTCCAGTTGGTTTTTCTGTTCCATTGTGGAACTCCTTTCAGTTGAGTTGGATTATTCGGCAGCGGCCATTTTCAAGACTTTCTTCGGCACTTCTTTCAAATCAAGATTTGCCTGTCGCGGGTCTTGCAATTGCAGGTTGCCTTCGGGTGTCGCGAACATCAGGGCGGAACCGCGCTCATGCTCGGGAACGACTGCCTTCACGGCAGGGGTCAATTCGATTTGACCGCTGCTGCCTTTGGCTTTGACTTTGAGAGACAGCGTGATGCTGCCGACTTTGCCGGTTAATTCGGCGGCGCGGACGACTTCGGACAGCTTTTCGTCCAATTCGGCCAGCAGTTCGCCGCCGTAGATGTTGCTCAAGGTTTCAGCATAATTGGCCATAAGAGGCTCCTTTCAGGTGTGAAAAAGCCGCCGGGTGGCGGCTGACTTTGTGGTTTGGGCGGCACGCGGCCGCCCGGGGTTAAACCAATTGGCCTTCTCAGGCTGCCTTATTTCAGGCGCAGGGATGGCGCGCCTTCGGTGAGTTTGGCGCCGGGGATGTCTTGCCCGGCTTTGATGGCGGCTTTGTCCGGTTCGGTTTTGACGCGCATCAGTTCGGCCGGAATTTGGCTTTCGTCGAAAATTTCCACCGATGGCGGGTTTTTGGCGAATTTGGCACTGAAGGTGCCGTCTGCGGCTTTGATTTCGGTGATGCCGCAGCGGCGCATATTGGCGGCTAGGTAGTCTTTAAGGCGTTCTTTGCGGTTTTTGACGGCGGCGAGTTTGCCCTGCATGGCTTTGATGTGGGCGGCGATTAGGTCTTCTTCGGCAGCCAGGTTCATGGCATAGGCCACCACGGATACGGCTTTGGTTTCAAATTGGCCAATGACGGCTTCGATGGTGTCTTGTGCCCATGCTTCGTCGTTGTCGGCCAGTTCGTTCAGGGCGCGTAATACGTCGTCGGCGCATTGGTACAGGGTGATGTTGCTCATTTGCTTTGCTCCATAGAAAAAGCCCCGCGTGGGCGGGGCTGAAGGGGTTAAACGGTCTGCACGGCATCGAAGCGGCGCAGGCTGTGTTGGATATGGTTGTGGAAGTAGCTGTCGGTAATGTTCGGCAGTTCACGCTCCAATGTTTCGCGGCTCGCTCTGAGGAAGGAGGCGCTTTCGTCGGCGATTGTCCACATGGTCACGGCTTCGCTGTAACCTAGGGCTTTAAGCGGGCGGGATACTTCTTTGAGCAGGCGGCATGCCCAGTTGCAGTAGTAAACCACGGTGGCGAGGCGGGCGACTTCGCGGTCGTCGAAGCGGGCGGCCTGCGGCTGCTTAAAGACTTCCGGTGCGTCGGGAATGCTGTTCAGGTAGCCCAGGGCGCGGTCGAAGTCGGCGGCGGGGATTTCGTGGTAGCTGTTCACTTGGCAGAAGGCGTGCAGCTTGCGGTAAATCTCTTGCCAGTGTTCGCCGGTGCGGTGGTGGCGCGCCATGACGGCCTGCTGGATTTGCTGTTTCTGTGCGGGGGAAAGTTTCAGGCTACCTGAAAAGCTGCCGTGGACTTTTTTCTCGCACTCGATAAAGTAGCGGCGGATTTGGCGGCCGACTTCGGTTTTCTCCACCATCGCCAGCTCTTTGGCGGTGTCGAGTGTGAGGTGGTAGTCGATTTTCCCTCTGCCATGACCTATTTCCCGTTTTTGGGAAATAGCTACAAAGTCCTGATTCTCCTCAAAGCCATATTCGGCAATGCGCCCTTTAATCCAATTGGAAAAATCGCGGCCTACCTGCAAAACCTGATGCAGTTCGCGGGCGTCGCACAGCAGTTCGGTGTGGGCGTTGAGGTTGCCTGAAAAAACGGTTACGAAAGATTGAGCGTTCATTTTTTGCTCCTGTGTGAGTTTTGAATCCACCGCCGACCGCCAAGCCGGGTGAGGTGGGACTATGCGGGTTGGCGGACTGCTCACACAGAAACAGCAAGCCTTTCGGCTTCCCGCATAGCTCACCCCGTAGATTTTGATTCGCCAAAACGGGCGAATCAATCGGATTCCTATTCGCCCGTTTTGGCGAATAGCTATTCCCCAAAGTTGGGGAATAATTCGGAGCAAAAAAAAACAACCGCAAGCGCGGTCTCTATGCGCTGTGTGAAAGAAACAGGCCGCCAAGCCTGCGCCGCTGATTGAAGCGGCAGGGGTATAGTAACCTGTTTGCTTTCGCTTGGCAATATGGCCGCTCAGGCTGCCTGAAAATCAGAAGGGAATATCGTCGTCGATGTCGTCCACCGGTTGCGGCTGGCCTTGCGGTGCGGTTTGACGCTGCGGTGGGGGCGGTGGGGTTTGATGGGCGGGGCGGGTCAATTCGGCATATTCCGGGCTGGCTTGGATTTGCTCTTTTACTTTTTCGTGCAGTAAGTCAAAGTGTTTCCAGTCGGGCTGCGCCATATCGAATGCAAATACTTCGTTTTTCGGGGTCGGCGGCTCGTAGCCTTTGAGTTTGTTGGCGATGCCTGCGATGTTGGCGTACACGGTGCTGCCGTCTTTGCTGTTTTCGTGGGTGATGGAAAGCAGGCAGGATTTACCCAAAATCGCGGGCAGGTAAAAGCTTTCCCGTTCTTCCGGGGTGAAGTCTCTGCCGCGCCAGCTTTTCAGGTCGTTGGCCAGTTGGGATTTGCTGTGCATAGATGCGGTGTAACGGCGGCTGATGGTGTATGGCCGCCCGTCGCTCATGAGCATATCGGGGTCGCCTTGCGGGTCGATTTCCCATGTAACCAAGATTTTGGGCTGAGTTTTCACTTCGCCGTTAAATTCGCTGCGCTGCGTGCCTAAATCAATGATTCGGATGCAAGTCGCATGATGCGTTCCTGCCGGGCAGGGTTTGTACTGGGTTTCGTTTGCGGATAATGTCAGTGCCATTTTCGGTCTCCTTTAGGATTTGGCGTTTCGGTCTCTCCGATTCCGTCGGAGTGCGGTTGCTTAATTCTTGTTGCTCCAGTTGCGCCATGACTTGCGCGTAAAACATTTGTTGGTCGCACATGG
>JAUMZB010000071.1 GCA_030528345.1 Eikenella sp. | reverse complement strand
TGCTTCCTTCCATTCGGGGGAGAAAATTGAACCCTTAAAGTCTGGGACTATACATATAGGCATGCTTCCGCCTGCTTTCAGGCAGCCTTAAGGCTGCCTGAAAGCAGGGCAGGACTACCGTTTGCAGACCCGAAAGGTTTACAATGCGTCCGTTTTCACACAGTTGCCGAAAGAAAGGAACCATGTGATGAAACGGAAATGGAAGACTGGTTTGGCCGCCGGCCTGATCGCCTTGGCCGTGCCGGCGTCTGCCCAATCCGATGGCGGTCAATGGCGGGTCGTGTTCGAGCAGCATCGGCAAGCCTTGTTGTGGTGGTCGGGTACCTTGGCCGCCGCAATAGATTGGGAACGTGATGCCTTGTTAGCGGGGCGCACCGATGCAGACGGTGTCGAGAAGGAATTATTCAAGCCGCAAACCGTAGCGTGGATATTCCGCCGCAGCAGCCAGTATCTGCAACACGAAATCAAAACATGCTACGAGCAGGCGGCCGAAGTCCAAGCGGCGGAGCAGTGCAGTAAGCTGGACAATATCTTGGCCGCGCATTTGGCCTCCGATCACGCTTATCACCAACAGCGCGGCCGCCGTTTTGCTTTTACCTACCTGCTGCACGAGCGCACCCGCGAATGGAATCAGAGCCATGCCGAGCGGTTGCAGGTATTGAAGCGGGAGGCTGCCGAAGCGCGCCACCTATTTAGAGCCCAGTTGTCCGCCGCGCCGGCCGGGGCCGAGATTCATCGGGCGGTAGAAAGGTCGCGCCAATATGTGCGCGACCAGCTGGATCAATGGGCCGATGCGCCGTCTGCGCCTTAAACCCGGCCACTTCCTTCAATCATAGTTTTAAACAGGCTGAGACCTTTGCAAAACCCCCAGATGTGGATGCCGTTCAAGGCGTAGCAGCGCAGCGAGCGTGAACGCCGGGAATCCCTGTGGGAAAGACGTATCACATACCAGGCTAAGTGAGCGAGCAGTACCCTCAGGGCATAAACGCACAACGCAGAAATGCGCCGCAGATGGTGGTTTTGCAAAGGTCTCAGGCTACCTGAACGCCTCCATCCGCTTTCAGGTAGCCTCCGTTTGATTTTCACGAGAAAAAGATGCGATTACACACCCTTGTTTCCCAAGAAGCCGAAGCCGCTTTTGCCGCCGCCGGTCTTTCCGGCAGCCCGATTGTGTTGCAGCCGGCCAAAAACGCCGATTTCGGCGACTACCAAATCAACGGCGTAATGGGCGCGGCCAAACAGCGCAAGCAGAATCCGCGCGGGTTGGCACAGCAGGTGGCCGACCGATTGGCCGGCAGCCGCCTCATCGAATCGGCCGAAGTGGCCGGCCCCGGCTTCATCAATCTGCGTCTGAAAGCCGATTTCCTGGCACAGGAAGTGGATGCCGCCCTGCACAACGGCCATTTCAACATCCGCCGTGCGGAGCAGCCGCAAACCGTGGTCATCGACTACTCTTCGCCCAATCTGGCCAAAGAAATGCACGTCGGCCATTTGCGCTCCAGCATCATCGGCGACAGCCTCGCCCGCGTGCTCGGTTTTCTGGGTCATCAAGTGATCCGCCAAAACCACGTCGGCGACTGGGGCACCCAGTTCGGCATGCTGGTGGCGCATTTGGTGGCGCAGCAGCAGGACAACGCCGGATTCGAGCTGGCCGATTTGGAACAGTTTTACCGCGAGGCCAAAGTGCGTTTCGACGAAGACCCGGCCTTTGCCGACACCGCGCGCGATTATGTGGTGAAGCTGCAGGGCGGCGATGCGCATGTTTTGGCTTTGTGGAAACAGTTTGTGGCGATGTCGCTCAGCCATGCGCAAAACGTGTACAGCACCCTCGGCCTGCTGCTCACGCCCGACGATGTGGCCGGCGAGTCCATGTATAACGACGATTTGCAAACCGTGGTGGACGAATTGGCCGAGCAGGGCTTGGCGGTGGACGACGACGGCGCCAAAGTGGTGTTCCTCGACGAATTCAAAAATCAGGATGGCGAGCCGGCCGCCTTTATCGTGCAGAAGCAGGGCGGCGGTTTTCTGTATTCCAGCACTGATTTGGCCTGCATCCGCTACCGCACCGACCGCTTGCAGGCCGACCGCCTGCTGTATGTGGTGGACGCCCGACAAAGCCTGCATTTCCAACAGCTGTTTACCGTGGCGCGCAAAGCCGGCTGGCTGCCTGAAAGCGTGGCGGCCGAACACATCCCTTTCGGCACCATGATGGGCAAAGACGGCAAACCCTTCAAAACCCGCTCCGGCGATACGGTGAAACTGGTCGATTTGCTCGATGAAGCGGTGGAACGCGCCACCGCCTTGGTGGCCGAGAAAAACCCGGATTCCTCACCGGTACAGGCCGCAGACATCGGCCGCGTGGTGGGCATCGGTGCGGTGAAATACGCCGATTTGAGCAAAAACCGCAGCAGCGATTATGTGTTCGACTGGAACCAGATGCTTTCTTTCGAAGGCAATACCGCGCCCTATTTGCAATACGCCTATACCCGCGTGCAAAGCGTGTTCCGCAAAGCCGGCGATTGGGACGCCTCAGCCAAACCGGTGTTCACCGAAGCGCTGGAAAAACAGCTGGCGGTGGAGCTGCTGAAATTTGAAGATGTGTTGCACAATGTGGCCGATACCTGCCATCCGCACTATCTGGCGGCGTATCTTTATCAGGTGGCCGCCCTGTTCAGCCGCTTCTACGAAGCCTGCCCTATCCTCAAAGCCGAGGGTGGTGTGCGCAACAGCCGTTTGCAACTGGCCAGGCTCACCGGCGATACCTTGAAAAAAGGCTTGGAATTGCTCGGCATCGAGACTTTGGACGTGATGTAAGCCCTTTTTCAGGCTACCTGAACAGACCCCGCCTTGTCCCGGCTGCCCGCCGCTTATATCATAAGCGCCTTCTGCGGCCCGGCCGCCCTTTGCCCGAAAGACTGTGCATGAAACTGCTTGTGATTGCCGACCCGCTGGCCGGCTTCAAAACGTATAAAGACACCACCTATGTGATGATGCGCGAAGCCGCCCGCCGCGGCTGGCAGCTGTTTCACACCCTCAGCGGCGATTTGTCGGTGCATGAGGGCGTGGTCACGGCGCAGGCGGCGGCGGTGGATTTTCTCGGTGCCGACAATGGCCGCGCGGATTGGTTTGCCACTCAGGCGCCGCAACGGCAGGCATTGCGCGATTTCGACGCCGTCATCATGCGCACCGATCCGCCTTTCGATATGCAGTATCTGTATGCCACCCAGCTGCTGACGCTGGCCGAAGGGCAGGGTGCCAAGGTGTTCAACAGCGGCCAGGCCATGCGCGATTTCAACGAAAAACTGGCGATTTTGCATTTCGGCCGCTTTACCGCGCCTACTGTGGTCACCACCCGTACCGCCGAAGTGCGTGATTTCTTGGCCGAACAGGGCGACATCATCGTCAAGCCGCTCGACGGCATGGGCGGCATGGGCATTTTCCGCCTGCGCCGGGGCGACCCCAATATCGGCAGCATTCTGGAAACCCTGATGCGGCACGACCGCCGCACCATCATGGCGCAACGTTACCTCCCCGAAATCGTGCACGGCGACAAACGGGTGCTGGTGATCGGCGGGCAGGTGGTGCCTTATGCGCTGGCACGGATTCCGCAGCAGGGCGAAACGCGCGGCAATCTGGCCGCCGGCGGCCGCGGCGTGGCGCAGCCTCTGTCGCCGCGCGACCGGGAAATCGCCGAAAGCCTGGCACCCGAATTGGTGCGGCGCGGCATTTTGCTGGCCGGCCTGGACATCATCGGCGACTGCCTCACCGAAGTCAATGTCACCAGTCCCACCGGTTTTCAAGAAATCATGCAGCAGCAAGGCCATGACGTGGCGGCGCGGTTTATCGACGCGGTGGCCGAATGGAGCGGGCGTTGAAGCCGTTTTTCAGGCAGCCCGCCGCCCGACACACATCATCGATACCCATAAGAATGAACAAACACACACCCGACACCACGGCAGCTCAGGCCCGCCCGCACGGCGGTCACGCACCGGATGTGCGCGGCAACGCGCATATGGTTTATGACCGCGCGCACGACAGCATACGAACCTGTTGTGCCGATGTGCAGAGCTACGCCGCGCAAATGAAGGGCAAAACCGGCCTGCGCCGCATCATCAACGCGCTGGGTTATTCGTGGGACGGCATCCGCGCCGCCTGCGACGAAGCCGGTTTCCGCCAGTTGTTGTTGCTCAACGGCATCCTGACGCTGTCGGCGCTGCTGCTGCCCTTTGCTTTGGGCGTGCAGTTGGTGTTGATTTTGGCCTCCGCCTTGTCTTTGGTGGTGGAGCTGATCAACACCGGTATCGAAGCGGCGGTGGACCACACCTCTTTGGCGCAACACGCATTGGCCAAACGCGCCAAAGACGTCGGCTCGGCGGCGCAGTATCTGCTGTTGGCCGTTTTGCTGCTGATGTGGCTGCTGGCGCTGTGGCGCACTTTTGCGGCTACCTGAAACGGAGTGGCGGATGTCTTTGCCCGAACAGCGTTCTTCCTACGCCGCCGGCCGAAAAGGCAAAACCGGCTGGCGGCGCATCCTCAACGCGGCCGCCTATTCGCGCGACGGCCTCATCGCGGCCTACCGCAAGGAAGCGGCGTTCCGCCAACTGCTGTGGCTGCACGCGGTGTTGCTGTTGTTGCTGGCCGTGGCCGGCTTCAGCTTGCCGGTGAGCATGATTTTGTTGGCGGCCTCGTTTTTCTCGCTGGTGGTGGAACTGTTCAACACCGGTTTGGAAGCGCTCACCGACCGCGTGTCCACCGAAAAACATCCTTTGTCGAAAATCGCCAAAGACGTCGGTTCGGCGGCGCAAATGCTGGCGTTGGTGTTGCTGGCCCTGTTGTGGGGCTTGGCGCTGTGGCGGACGTATGTTTAGCGCCGGCCGGTTCAGGCCGCCTCTTGATGACTCTGTAAACGGGAGCAAATGATGATGAAAAAAGCTTGCTTGACTGCTTTGGCCTTGGCCGCCGCCGGTGCGGCTCAGGCCGAGATCTACGTGCGCGATGCCTGGGCGCGTTTTACCGTGCCCGGCCAGCAGGCGGGCGGCGTGTTTATGCAGCTGCACAACGACGGCCGCGCCGATGCCCTGGTGGGCGGCAGCAGTCCGCTGGCGGAGAAGGTGGAAATCCATACCCACAGCGTGCGTGAGGGCAAGATGCAGATGCACGAAATCGAAGGCGGTCTGCCGCTGGCCGAAGGCGGCCGGGTGGAATTGAAACCGGGCAGCTACCATGTGATGCTGATCGGCCTGAAACAGCCCTTGACCGGCGGCAAGAGCTTTCCGCTGACGCTGAATTTCCGCCATGCACCGGCCAAAACGGTAACCGTGACGGTGAAAACCCCGACCGAGGAAGCGGCAGGGCCCGGCGGACACGAGCACCCCCGCCATCACGGCCACAGCCATTGAGGCAATAAGATGGCCGCCCCGGCCGTGGTAAGGGTGCGGGGCGGCGAGAACACGAAGAGGCTACCTGAAACGGTTTCAGGTAGCCTCTTGTTTGATTTGATGCGGCGGTATCAGCCGAAGCGGACAATGTCGGCGCAATGCTGCTGCGCGCGCATTCTTTGCAGAACGGCTTCCTGGCGGC
>JAUMZB010000070.1 GCA_030528345.1 Eikenella sp. | reverse complement strand
AGAACACACGGCCAACCATTTGGCCCAAGGTTTCGGCCATCACCGGCAGCAGGGTGGAGGTGCTGAGGCGGATGTCGTAAGCCTCTTCGCTCTCCTGCGGCCATTGAGGCAGATAGGCTTTACCGGCCGCCCGCATGGCGCTGGTGCCGCCCATCAGGCTCTGCACCACTGTATTTTTGGCGTGCATGGCGGAAACTGCGCCGGTTTTGCTTGATACGTCCATAGGGTTGCTCAATAAAAAAACCGCCATCAAGGCGGTTACAGTAGGAAATCACTCCGGCCGACAGCCGGTTTCTTGATTGGATACAGCTTCACAATCGGATAAGTGCCGGCGTCAGTCACGTGGTCATGGCCGCTGGTTTTGTCCGGCTCGCCGTTGTTGTCGTACACCTGCTGCTCCATTGCCTCGGTCAGCTTCGGGCAGTTTCGGGTGTTCACTTTCAGCCTGCGCTCGCCGTTGCCGTTCAATAACATGGCCTGCGTGCTGTTCACCCGGTCTTTCACGCTCGGATTGGTGCTGTCCACGCGTATCACAAAGCCGGCCTGCTTCAAAATGGAAATGTCCGACTGCGACCAGTTCTTGCTGCTGCGGTTTTGGCCGCTGGCATCCGGGTAAATCGTGATGGCACGGCCGGCATAGAGTTCTTTCAGCAAATCGGCCATTGTCGGTGTATCGCGCACATCGGTCAGTTCTGCCACCGCATACGGGTTGCCGCCTCGAATCACATATACCACAGCCGCCATTTTCAGCACATTGAAGTCCATGCCGATATGCAGGGCTTCGCCGTGTTCCATCTCGGCATCGGTATGGTTTTTTTCGCGGTCGAAGTTTGAATACACCGTGCCGCTGTTCAGGTTGACGAACTGCCCGTTCAGGTAGGCTTCAATCAACTGCGGCGGATAACTGGCCTTCAGGGAGGCGATGTAATCATCCGGCAGGTTGGCGGCGTTGTCGTAAGTGCTGGCCTGAATCAGGCCGTACAGCTTGCCCAGCTCCGGATTCTCGCGCACCGCCTTCACAAACTGTTCGTAAACGAACTGGAAGCCCTCCGGCGTGGTGGTGACGTCAATACCGTTGCGCAGCCCGTCCACCTTGTAGCGCATCCGCGCAATAATCTTCCGCCACGCCTCACGCGCCTTATCACGCTTCATGGTGTCGATTTCGTCGCACAGGGCATGGCCGATTTTGAAGCCGACAATCGAAGCGGGGTTATCCATCGAACGGCAAATTACCGTACCGCGATACCGGCCGGCCGAAAAGAAATGGGCTTCTTTGTTGCTTTCCCGAATCTCTACCTGCAAACCCCAGTCAAAAGCCACTTCTTCGATGGTCGGGTAGAAAATATCCCGAATCTGCGGATAGGTAGGGGCAAAATAGCCGGCATTGATTTTTGGGTGCTCCCACAGATGCTTGGCAATTCCGGCGCAACCCACCCAGGTTTTACCGCTGCCGTAACCGCTGACAAAGGCTTTGAACTTTTCAGGCAGATTCAAAAACTTTGCCTGCGGCACATTAAGCATCGGCATCGGGGCGTCTCGCGTCTTTGACTTCCACCACCACTTTCACCGGCGCGGCCTCTTGTTCGCCGTTATCCGGCTCCGGCTTGTCGCGCCAAGCTTGCGGGCGGCGGTTTTTCAGCCAGAAGATCGCGGCCACCGTATCGGGCGGATAATGCTTGCCGTCCGGAGCGTCATAGCCCAGCGCCCGCTGATACAGGCGCTTGCCCACCTCGGCATCGGCCAGCATTTTCCCTTTTTTTATGGACTCCAAAAATTCCGGCCGGGCGGTTTTCCAGTTATTCAAAGTGGCAACCGACACGCCGAAGAAATCGGCCAATTCGTCATCGGTTGCGCCAATCAGGCACAGTTTCTCCGCCTGCTCGGCATATTCCGGCTTATACTTGCCGGGCCGCCCGACCGGGCGTTTGGTCTCGCTCATATCGAGCTACCTGAAAACAAAAAGGCCGCCTTGCGGCAGCCTGAAACCATTTAAAAAATCACTACTCATCCCAATAGAAAGGAAGCGGCTTTACTACCACCACTTTATTGCATTAAACAGCGCAGCAAAGGCAAACAGGTAAACCGCACCCAAAACCAGCCAGACCAGCACCCGTACACGAGCAGAGCTTTCGTATTTTTCCAACATCTTGCACACCTCTTCGGCAAATCTGCTATACTTTTCCACAGATTAAATCCTTTCTTCCCAAAGGGTTTAAATGCAGAAACGCCGCGATGATTCCAGCCATCGCGGCGTTTCGTTTTTCCATTTCAGGCGGCCTGAAAAAAGGAGAAAACTGCTTTTACACAGCTTTCTCCGAATATAGCAAATTTATACCAAAATTCCCCGCTTGGGTCAAGCCCATTTGATGTCCGGCTTGCGGTGGTTTTGGGCGCAGTCTTTCAGAAACAGGTTAATCAGCGCCTGATAGGGCATACCGGTTTCCTCGGCCAGTTGTTTAAAGTAGGCGATGCTGTCCTCGTCCACGCGGATGGTAATCACCTTCTTCAACTGCTTGGCATAGGGGTTTTTTTGCGCTTGGCTGAAATCGTATTCATTTTTCATACTCGTGCCTCATATTGTCTGCGTTCGTTGCGCGTGGCCTGCCGGGCGGAAATAATGCGGATATGGCTGCCGCGTTCGCAATGCACCACCACCAACAGGCGCAAGCGTTCGCTGATGCCCAGCAGGATAAAGCGGTCTTCATCGTCCGAATGCTCGGGGTCGGCAATCAATAAAGCGTTTTCGTCCCAAAACACGGTTACCGCCTCTTCAAAACCGACACCGTGCTTTTGCACATTGGCATCCGCCTTGGCCTGATGCCACTCAAAACCTTCTATCATTGCTCAAAGCCTGCTTAATTTGTACATATATTATATTGACAAATCAAGCGTAAGACAAGACCGAAAGCCCCGCGCGGGCGGGGCTGCCTGAAAAGGGATTTAAATGCACAGTTCCAGATAACGGCGTTTTGCTTCACAGTCGCCGTCCCACGGGTAGTATTCGAAAAACTGCCCGCCCGGCAAGGGCTGGCGGACTTGCTCGGCCACGCTGCGGATACAGGCGCAGGCGGCGGTAGCGTGGTCGTGAATGCCGGCGGCCAAGCGTCGGTTTAAGCCGCGCAGGGCTTCGCTGTGGCGGTAGATAAATTCGGCGCAGTACAGGCCGTGATGCAGGGCGGCTTTCAGATTCCGCAGCTGCGGCGCTTCGGGCCGGCGGAAGACTTCGGGGGCGTTTGCCATGCTGGCGAGGAAATTCAGCGCGGTTTGGAATTGGGTGGCGCCGATTTGCTCGTAGCTGGGGATGTCCATAAAGGCGTGCAGTTTGCGGTACACGGCTTGGCTGCTCTCCCCTGTCCGTTCGCAACGGGCTTTGACGGCCGCGCGGATTTGTTCGCGCTCCCATTCGTTCAACCAGCGGTCAAGGTGCAATTCGTAGCGGCCGGTCTGGCGGATGGCGGGGATGACTTCTTCAAAAATCCAGTCTTGGAATTTCACCGCTTCGGGTTTGTTGCTGCGGAAGATGACGCGGTACAAGTTTGGTTCGTTGATGAAGGTCAGTTCGCGGTTTTGGCCGCCAGACCTGAGGTACATTTTATGTACCCCAGCCTCTTTGAGGTTGAAGCGAGAAGCTTTTCCGTTTTCGATTTCCAGAATTTCGGCCACGTCTTTCAGGCAGAACCACGGCTCATTATTGATGATTTCAACGCGGACGGATTGTTCGGCTTGGAAAGTGAAGATGGAGAGATTGTTCATTTCTGAACTCCGTATGTTTAGGATTAAAGGCTACCTGAAATTAGGTAGGGGGATGTCCTACGTCATACGAACGCCGGGGCATTGCTGCTACCCGCATCCCCCGTTGAAACTTGAATCTTGCCACAGGAGAGAGAACGGGCAGGATTAGGGGGATTTGAGGTATGCAAAAACGCGCTGCTGGCGCGGTACAGCGTATGAGTAGGAAACTCAACTATACCCCAAAGGCTACCTGAAAGGCAATAAAAAAATCCGCTTGGTGCGGATGACAGGCTACTTAAAAGGCAATTTTTTTCAGAAATGGCTTGCCTTTATTACTAATAATGATATAATTCACTTCATGGATTAGGAAATAAGAAACCCGCCGTTGGGAGCGGCGGGAATCGAAAAAGAAAGGAGGTGATGAAAATGATAAAAATCCTAATCTTAGCGATTTTATTAGTTATCAGCTACCCAGCCTACTAATCTAATCGTTTAAATCGGGGCGGTGGAAACGCCGCCTCATCTCCCAATCTTTCAAATAATATACCACAAGGAAAAACATCATGGCAAACAGCAACACCGAACACAGTAAAAAACTGCGTGCGGCCACAGCAGCGGCGGCGGCCAAAAAGAAGCTGCAAAGCGGCGCGTATCGCCAATACACCATCCGCGCCAAAGCTGCGGAAATGGATGTTATCGATGCGGCCATTGCCAAAGCGGGCGGCAGCAGAACGCAAGCCCTGCTGAAAATCTGCCGTGAATGGTTGGACAATCAGGCTACCTGAAAGGCAAAGTATTTCCACAAGGAGCTTGCTTTTTATTATAATGTACCTTATAATTATCCCTGTTGAGTGGTTCAACAACGGGAAAAGCCCCACCGAAGCGGGGCGTTTCAGGAAGGATTACCAAGATGAGTGCATTCATCAAAGTAATTTTTCTGGTGTTACTGCTGCTGATGTGGCAATCGGCGTGGTAACGTAGTACCAGACAGGGGGAGCGGCCGCTCCTCCTGCTTCCACTATACAAAACCTTGTGTAGGAAAGCAAGCATGGAAACCAAAAAATACCCGCAGGCGGAATACAATAAACGCTATCACGAAAAGCACGGCATTGTGCAGAAAAAGTTCAACTTTGACCCTGAAACAGTTGCCCTGTTGGAACGCTTGGCCGCCGAGCGGGGAGAAAGCCAGACGGCGGTTTTGAAAGCGGCGCTGGCGGCTTTGGCGGGGAAATAAAAACGCTTGTGGGCACGGGTGTTGCTTCAGGCTACCTGAAGCACTATTCCCGCCGCCAAAAATTCAGGCTCCAGCTTGCAGATGGCCGATTCCAGCAGGGTGGCCACGGTTTGCGACACCCGCTTTTTCTGCCGGTACAGCCTGCCCTTGCTCCAGTCGAAGCGGTCTTGAATTTCCGACTGCTTCGGCCTGCCGGTAAACAGGTGCGCCAGCAAATCATCACAGGCCAGCATGGGAATGCCCCGGTGGTGATTGAGAATATAGATGCTCAAATCCACAATCCGGCTCAGATTGCCGCCGTATTGTGCCTCTACGGCGGCCAGCTCGGCTTCGTTCAGCAGGCGCTCCACCCGCGAGCGTATCATGGCGCCGTTGGCGTGCCATTCGTGCTGCGACAGGCCGCTGCCGCCCAAGCGCACACCGCGCTCCTGCATCCATTGGCAGATTTGCGCGGTGTTGTTCAGCGGCTCGATACGAACCTCGGCCAGCCGGTAGGCCGCTTTCAATGCTTCATCTACGTTGCGGTACATTCCTTCTCCTCCAACAATCCCATTTCCACCAAAATCCGCTGCGTGCGCATCACGCCTTCTGCGTGAGCCAGCCGCGCCTCTTCCGCATCGATATGCCGCGTGCGCCTATCGGCTT
>JAUMZB010000069.1:3107-5861 GCA_030528345.1 Eikenella sp. | reverse complement strand
GCGCGGGTTTTGAAAAAACGCGCCGCCCACAGCCATTTGTCCAAGCGCATGCCGGTTTGTGCTTCCGATTTCATACTCGATTCGTCCGCAGGATAAATACCGCATTGTACCTGTATTCCCCGCTATGCGGACAAAGCCGTGCATGTGATGCCGGCAAACGACTCAGGCTACCTGAAAGCCGTTTTCCGCTTTCAGGTAGCCTGGCCGAATAGGCTTGACGGCATTAACGGGCAATGTCGCCGCGCATCACCACACGGGCGTGCCAAGTGCCCACTTGGCACATATATTGACCGCCCGACATGGGCTGACGGTCGAAATAACTGTGGAAATTGCTCACCCGGCTGCCGCCGCGCGAGCGGGCGGTTTCCTGGAATTTGCGCACCGCATTGATGAAGGCGCGCTCGCAGGCGGCTTCATCGGAACGGTTGGAGGCATTGGCCGACTGGCGGGTGGTGAGGCCGGAAGCGATCACGCGGCCGCTGCGGCCGAAATGCACCGATACATCGGGATGAATCAGACGGCGGGCTTCTTCGGTGGCCATCAGGCGGCGGCCGTCGCAACGCAGCAGCACATTGCGGCCGCGGCCGGCGGTGTCGCCGCGCACTTCGCGGCAAACGCCGTGGTGGTCGTTGCGCTCGCTGCGGCGGTTGTCGCGTTGTTCCACATCGCGCACGGTGCGGGTTTCGGTGATGCCGCGCGAAGTGGTGGTTGTGGTGGTGCCGCGGTTGTTGCTGCACGCGCTCAGTGCCAATACGGCCAACACGGCGGCACCCAGGGGAAGCAGTTTGGACGGGGTCATGACGTTTCCTTTTCCTTTGTTTCTCAACGGTAGGGCTGCCGATTATACGGCAAATTTTTGTTTCATCCAGTAAAAACCGCCCCCAAAACCCGCCTGCCGCCGCTTGTTTCAGCCCTGCCGCCGCGCCGCCATCCGCCGTCCGATGCGTGCCAGTTCGGCAGGCGGAATCTGCGCCCCGCCTTGTGCAAACAGCTGTTCTTCCACCGGCATATGGCGGGCATAGGCATCGGTAAAGCGCCGGATCAAATCGGCGTCTGCCTCAATCTCGGCCGACAGGGCGGCCAAGTGGCGGTCTAAAACGGCCCAGGAGCGGTGCAGCCCGCCGTGTTCGGCCGCCAGCGCGTTCACGGCCGCCGCCGCTTCGGGCACATAGCGCAGCAGCAAGGGGAAAAAATCTGCTTCTTCGTCTTGGTGGTGCAAAGGCGCGGCGGTGTTGAAGTAATGGCGGATCTGCCGCACGGCCTGCGCCGCCGTCGGCGTATAGCCGTGTGCTTTCAGGTAGCCCGGCAGGCGGTTCAACTGATCGCAGAAACGCCGCACCTTGTCATGACAGGCGCGCAGCATGGCAATGGGTTCGTCGAAGGTGGCGGAACGGGTGCGGAATAAATCGTCCATGGCGGTTTTGCCGGCGGCGGCACTTTCAGGCGGCGGCCGTATCGGCTAAGATGCGGCCTCTGTTGAACAGGAGAAAACGAATGAGCGATATTGTGAATCAGGTGCGCGCCACGGCACAAGCTGCCCGAAAGGCTTATCTGGCGCTTGCCGGCGCGGAAACCGCCGCCAAAAACGCCGCCCTTGTGCGCCTGGCCGGGCTGCTGGCCGAACACCGCGCCGACATCATGCAGGCCAATGCCGAAGACGTGGCGGCCGCCCGCGCAGCCGACCTCTCCGCCGCCCTGCTCGACCGGCTGGCCCTGAGCGAAGCGGCCATGGACGCCATGATCAGCGGCCTGCACCAAGTGGCCGTCCTGCCCGACCCCGTCGGCCAGATGGACGGTTTCACCACCCGCCCCAGCGGCATCCAAGTAGGCAAAATGCGGGTGCCGCTGGGCGTGATCGGCATGATTTACGAAGCGCGCCCCAACGTCACCGTGGAAGCCGCCTCGCTGTGCCTGAAATCCGGCAACGCCTGCATTTTGCGCGGCGGCAGCGAAGCCATCCGCTGCAACCGCGCCATCGCCCAACTGATCACCCAAGCCCTCAGCGACAGCGGGCTACCTGAAAGCGCGGTACAACTCATCGACACCACCGACCGCGCCGCCGTGGGCGAAATGCTCAAGCTGAACGAATTCATCGACGTCATCATCCCGCGCGGCGGCAAAGGGCTGGTGGCACGGGTAACGGAAGAAGCGCGCATGCCGGTGATCAAACATTTGGACGGTGTGTGCCATGTGTACATCGACATCGATGCCGATGCCGACAAAGCCTGCCGAATCGCCCTCAACGCCAAAACCTCCCGCTACGGCACCTGCAACACCATGGAAACCCTGCTCGTGCACCGCGGCCGCGCCGCCGAACTGCTGCCGCGCCTGGCCGCCGCCTATCGGGAAAAAGGCGTGGAGTTGCGCGGCTGCGGCGACACCCGCGCCCTCCTCGGCAGCGCCGACGTTCTGCCCGCCGGCGAAGACGACTGGTATGCCGAATACCTCGCCCCCGTGCTGGCGGTGAAAGTGGTGGACGATATGGATGCTGCGATTGCCCACATCAACCACTACGGCAGCCACCACACCGACAGCATCGTCACCGAATCCTACACCCGCGCCCGCCAATTCCTGCGCTTGGTAGACAGCGCCAGCGTAATGGTAAACGCCAGCACCCGCTTTGCCGACGGCTTCGAATACGGCCTCGGTGCCGAAATCGGTATCTCCACCGACAAAATCCACGCCCGCGGCCCGGTGGGGCTGGAAGGGCTGACCGGACAAAAATGGGTGGTGCTGGGCAACGGCGAAATCCGC
>JAUMZB010000069.1:0-3007 GCA_030528345.1 Eikenella sp. | reverse complement strand
GCTGGAAGGGCTGACCGGACAAAAATGGGTGGTGCTGGGCAACGGCGAAATCCGCATTTGAGCCCCGCCCTTCAATCATCCGCACAACAAAACCGTTTGAAAAACCGCACACAAACAGGCTACCTGAAAGGATTCTCCGCCATGCATTTCGACACCGAAGTCATCCACAGCAGCTACAACCCCGAAGAACACAACCGCGCCATCATGCCGCCGGTGTACCAAAACAGCATGTTCGCCCTCAAACACATCGGCGAAGACGTACCCTACCGCTACGCCCGCATGAGCAACCCCACGCGCAAAGTGCTGGAAGACACCGTGGCCGAACTGGAGCAGGGCTGTGCCGGCTTCGCCTACAGCAGCGGCATGGCCGGCATCGACGCGGTTTTCCGCACCGTGCTGCGCCCCGGCGACACCGTGGTGGCCGTGGCCGACATCTACGGCGGCGCCTACGACCTGCTCACCGAAGTGTACGCCGCTTGGGGCGTGAACGTGATCTTTGCCGACCTCACCCGCCCCGACAATCTGGATGCCCTGCTGGCCGAGCACCGCGTGAAACTGGTGTGGCTGGAAAGCCCCAGCAATCCGCTGCTGCGCCTGGTGGACATTGCCCTCTTGGCGCGAAAAGCCAAGACCGCCGGCGCACTGGTGGGCATGGACAACACTTTCGCCACCCCCTATCTGCAAAACCCGCTGGCGCTGGGCTGCGACTTCGTGTTCCACTCCGCCACCAAATACCTGTGCGGCCATTCCGATGTGTTAATGGGCATCGTGGTGACCAAAGACCCCGCATGGGCCAAACACCTGAAAACCCTCACCGACCAAACCGGCGCCGTGGCCGGGCCGATGGACTGCTCTCTGGTGCTGCGCGGCATCAAAACCCTTTCCGTGCGCATGAAGCAGCACCTGGCCAACGCCGCCGAAATCGCCCGCCGCCTCAGCGGCCACCCGGCAGTGGACACCGTGTTCTACCCCGGCCTGCCGCAACACGAACACCACGAACTGGCCAAACGCCAGATGCGCGGTTTCGGCGGCGTGGTCTCCATTTATCTGCGTCAAAACAGCCGCCAAGCCGCCGACACCGTCATCCGCCGCCTGCAACTGCTGCAGATGGCCTCCAGCCTCGGCGGCGTGGAAAGCCTGGTCAACCACTCGCCCAGCCAGTCGCACAGCGGCATGAGCGCCGAACTGAAAGCACAGCTCGGCATCCGCGAAGGCATGCTGCGTTTTTCCATCGGCATCGAAGACGTGGAAGACATTTGGGCCGACCTCGACCAAGCCCTCAATGCCCTGCTATAAATGCCTGAACCTCCTGCAAAAGCTTTCAGGTAGCCTGCTTTGGGCTACCTGAAAGCTGTTTTCCCCCATTGCCCAAACGGCTGCTCCGTCTGTTCCGCCAAACCCGCCCGCATGAATGTTACGCCCCGCTATCCGAAACTGTTGCACGCCTTCAGCCAACTGCCGCTGCCGGTGACCGTGGTCGATTTAGAGTCCACCGGCGGCCATTTCTATGAAGACCGCGTGACCGAAGTGGCCGTGCTACACTTTTACCGCGGCGAAATCCGCATCTTCAGCACCCTCATCCATCCTCAGCAAACCATTTCCCCGTTTATCGAGCGGCTCACCGGCATCCGCAACGAGATGGTGGCCGGCGCCCCGCGCTTTGCCGACATTGCCGCCGAACTGCTGCCCCTGCTGCGCGGCAGCCTCTTGGTGGCGCACAACAGCCGCTTCGACTACACCTTTCTGCGCCACGAGTTCGCCCGCGCCGGCCACCCCTTCGCCGCCCCCACCCTGTGCACGGTGCAGCTTTCCCGCCAACTCTATCCGCAACACCACAAACACAATCTGGAAACCATCATCGAGCGGCACGGCATCCGCGTTCCGCAGCGCCACCGCGCTTTGGCCGACGTGCTGGCACTGTGCGACTTTCTCGAACTGAGCCTACAGGAAACCGATGCCGCCCGCTGGCAGCAAACCGTCCGCAAACTGCTGCGCCCCGGCCTGCTGCCGGATTGGCTGCCCGCCCACCTGAGCCAACAAATCCACGCCCTGCCCGACAGCCACGGCATCAGCATCTGGCACCATCCCGGGAATCAACAACCGCAGCTGTTGGCGCACGAACAGGCTTTTCAGGAAATTCATGCCCTGCTCCGGCAGGCCGGCGCCGCCGACCGCTGGCAGGCAACCCGCCGTATCGAATTTCTGCCCGGCCTCGGCCCCTTGCACAATATGGCCCAAATGGCCGCCTATCTGCACCGCCACGGCCTCACACCCACGAATCATCATCCCGCCGCCGCTTACCGCAGCATCGCCTGGCAGCTGCACCAAGGCTACCTGAAAGCCAAAATCAGCCCGCTGGCCGACGGTTTTTACCCGCAAGCGCCCACCGGCCTGTTTCTGCATCCCAAGGGCGCCAAGCGCGCTTTGAACGATTGGGCGCAGCAACACGGACTCTGCCCGGCTCTGCTCGGCATCCTGCCCGACGGCCGTGCCGATGCCTGCCCGCGCCGAACCCTGAAACAATGCGGCGGCGACTGCGGACGGCGGCATCAGGAAGCCGCCGTCCGCCGTTTGGCCGCCGATCTGCCCGTCTGCGATTGGGGGCCGGCGCGCAGCGTGCTGCTCACCGAGCGCCATCCGTTTTCCGGCCGACAACACACTTTCCGCTGCCGCGGCGGCGCAATCGAATGGGCGGACGGCGCATGGTTTTTCGACAGCCGCATCCCCAAATGGGTGAAAGAACGCCTGAAAAAGCGCGACGGCGTGGTGATCGAACATTGACGGCAGGCATATTGCGGCTCTTGATTGCCCCGCCCGCCGCCCGATTGAACCCAACCACCAGATGGCAGCCACAGCAATCTAAACAGACATGAGACCTTTGCCAAACCCCCATCTGCGGCGCATTTCTGCGTTGTGCGTTTATGCCCTGGGGGTATTGCCCGCTTGCTTAGCTGTTTAGTCCCGCCATTAGCTGGCATGGATTTATTCTAAAGCGTTCAGGCTGGTC
>JAUMZB010000068.1 GCA_030528345.1 Eikenella sp. | reverse complement strand
TCGGTTCGATGCCTTCGGTATTGACCGTTTGCATTTTTTCGACTAATGAAAATATATCATTCAATTCTTGAAGGTTTTGCTGCTTTTCCGCATCGCTCAAACTCAGGCGCGACAGGCGGGCGATTTTTTCAACGTCGGAAAGTGTAAGCGGCATAAAAATTTCCTTAAATTATCTTTAGCAAAACACCCAATCTCGGGTATCATTGCGCGTTTTTTGACAAGGCCGGCAGCCTGAACGGCTGCGGATTATAGCCCAAAACCCGATTCGAAGCATGGCGGCCTGAGCCGGCTACTGAAACCGCGCCGCGCGGCCGTGCCCCCAGATTTGAAAAAACAGCCTTAGGATTTCCCCATGTTCCGCTTTCTCACCCAATATTTTTCCAACGATCTGGCCATCGACCTAGGCACCGCCAACACCCTGATCTACATCAAAGGCCGCGGCATCGTGTTGGACGAACCCTCCGTGGTGGCCATGCCCAACGATCTGCCGCACAACAAAAATGCCGCCGTAGCCGTGGGTGCCGAAGCCAAGCGCATGCTGGGCCGCACCCCCGGCAGCATCCAAGCCGTGCGTCCGATGAAAGACGGCGTGATTGCCGACTTCAACGTTACCGAAAAAATGCTGAAACACTTTATCCGCAAAGTGAACAACAGCCGCTTCGCCGCCGCGCCGCGCATCGTGATCTGCGTGCCCTGCGGCTCCACCCAGGTGGAGCGCAAGGCCATCCGCGACTCCGCCCTAGCTGCCGGCGCCTCCACCGTCAATCTGATCGAAGAGCCGATGGCCGCCGCCATCGGCGCCGGCTTGCCGATTGAAGAGCCCACCGGTTCCATGGTGGTGGACATCGGCGGCGGCACCACCGAAGTGGGCGTCATCTCCCTCTCGGGCGTGGTGTATTCCCATTCCGTGCGTGTGGGCGGCGATGCCTTTGACGAAGCCATCATCAATTATGTACGCCGCAACTACGGCATGCTGATCGGCGAGGCCACGGCCGAAGAAATCAAAAAAGCCATCGGCTCCGCCTTCCCCGGCCACACCGTTCGCGAAATCGAAGCCAAAGGCCGCAACCTGGCCGAAGGCATTCCGCGCGCCTTCACCATCAGTTCCAACGAAGTATTGGAAGCCTTGGCCGAACCGCTGAACCAAATCGTGCAGGCGGTGAAAAACGCGCTGGAGCAAACCCCGCCCGAGCTGGGCGCCGACATTGCCGACCGCGGTTTGGTTTTAACCGGCGGCGGCGCCCTGCTCAGCGGCCTGGACCGCTTGCTGGCCGAAGAAACCGGCTTGCCGGTAACCATTGCCGAAGACCCGCTCACCTGCGTGGTGCGCGGCAGCGGCAAGGCTTTGGACATGATCGGCAAAATGAATTCCGTTTTCGTGGCCAACCCCTGACGCCCTTCAGGTAGCCTGCCCTTATGTCGCAAGAGCTTCATTTCGTCAAACCCGCCATCGGCCCGGCCGGCAAACTGGTGTTGCTGAGCATACTGTCGGTTGCCCTGTTGGTGCTCGACAGCCGCTACGCCGCCCTGCAACAGGCGAAAGCCTATGTGGCCACCGCGCTGTATCCTCTGCAGTGGGCGGCCAACCAGCCGGTACAATGGGCGCGCTACGGCAGCGATATGTTGGGCGACAAACACAGCCTGCTGCGGGAAAATGCCCGCCTGCGCAGCGAAAACATCCGCCTGAATATGCAGCTGCACTTGCAGCAGCCCGCCCTGCGCGAATTGGGCGAATTGAAAACCCTTCACCGCCTGCAGCCGCTGTTGGTGCCCGATGTAACGGTGGCCGAAATCGTCTCCAATGCCAGTACCGCGCAATCCGGCCGTTTTCTGCTCAACCGCGGCAGCCGGGACGGCGTGCGGGTGGGCGATCCGGTGAGCGACGAACACGGCCTGCTGGGCCAAATCACCTCCGTCCAGCCCGCAGCGGCCGAAGTCACCCTGATCAGCCACAATCAGGCCGTGATTCCCGCCATGCTTGCCCGCAGCGGCATCCGCACTTTAATCTACGGCCGCGGCGGCGGTTTGGACTTGCGCTATTTCCCGGTTTCCGCCGAACTGGCCGCCGGCGATGTATTGGTCACCTCCGGCATCGACAGCATTTACCCGCCCGGCATTCCCGTGGCCAAAGTCACCCAAGCAGAGCGCAATTCCGGCACCCCGTATTACCGCGCCGCCATCGAGCCGACGGCCGGCCTGCGCAACAGCCGCTATGTCTTAATCATTCCGCAAAAAACACCTGCCGAAGCCGCCCTTTCCGCCGCCTCGGCCAGCAGCCCGCAAGAGTAGTCATGACCGAAATGGACGAATTTCGCGGCGCCACCCCGAAACGGCTGGTCGTCCTCAGTTTTTTTCTGACCCTGCTGTTGGATTTCATTCCCCTGCCCGCCCCCCTGACCCATATTCTGCCGGAAGCCACCGCCATCCTTCTGCTGTACTGGCTGCTGCACCGGCCTCAGTTTATCGGCATCGGCGCCGCCTTCCTGCTCGGCCTGCTGATGGACATCGGCACCAATTCGGCCTTAGGCCAACATGCTTTGGCCTATACGGTAACGGCCTTCCTGATCCACCACAAGCAGCGCCAAATTGTGCTCTATTCCTTCGGCCTGCAGGCCGTGGCCGTGGTGCTGGCCCTGTTGGTCTGCCAAACCGTGACGGCCGTGGTGACCCTGTTCCAGCAACAGCAGGCCGATTGGCTGGCACTTTGGCTGCCGCCGCTGTTGGCGGGCCTGATCTGGCCCCTGCTGAATAAAATGATGCTGGCCTTCGCCCATTACCGCCGTACCCGCTCATGAAAGCCCCCCGCCATTTCACTTCCAGCCAGCCTCGGCGGCGCCAGCGGGATCACATCATCCGCCTGATGGCGGCTTTCGCCCTGATTCTGCTGCTGTTTGCCGCCCTGATTGCCCGCTTTGTCTATCTTCAGGTAGCCAAACACGAGGAGTTTGTGGCCAAAGCAGCCACCAACCGCATCTCCCTGATTCCCACCCCGCCGATACGCGGCGAAATCACCGATGTCAACGGCGTGGTATTGGCACACAACTACCCCGCCTATTCGCTCGAAGTCATTCCCAACGAATTGGAGATGAAAATCGAAGAACTGGTAGGGGCCTTGCGCCCCTATGCCGACATCAGCGAAAGCGATCTGCGCCGATTCCGCCGCTTCCGCGCCGAATCCCGCTCCTACGAACGGATCCCGCTCAAGCTCAAACTGAGCACAGAAGAAGCCGCCCGCCTGGCTGCGGTTCTGTTCCGCTTCAAAGGCGTCGAAGTCAATGCCCGCACCTTCCGCGAATACCCTTACGGCGAACTGACCACCCACATCCTCGGCTACATCGGCCGCATCAGCGACCGCGACATGCAGAAACTGGAGGAAGAAGCGCGCAGCGAACTCTACCGCGGCTCCACCCACATCGGCAAAATGGGCTTGGAAAATTTCTACGAACGCCAGCTTCACGGCTTGCCGGGCTACCGGGAAGTGGAAAAAGACGCCCAAGGCAATATTGTGCGCACCCTCAAAAGCGTTCCGTCCACCGGCGGCCAAACCCTGCGCCTCTCGCTGGACATCCGCATGCAGCAAAAAGCCAGCGATCTCTTGGGCAACCGCCGCGGCGCGCTAGTGGCCATCGATCCGCAAACCGGCGGCATTCTGGCGCTGGTTTCCAAACCCGCCTACGATGCCAACCTGTTTATCGACGGCATCGACAGCGACACCTGGAAATCGCTCAACGAAGACTGGCAGCGCCCCCTGATCAACCGCGTCACCCAAGGCCTGTACCCGCCCGGCTCCACCTTCAAACCCTTTATGGGCATGGCCGCCCTGCAAAGCGGACACATCACCATGAGCACCGTGCTGCCCTCGCCCGGTGCCTGGAGCATACCCGGCAGCAGCCACCTGTTTCGCGACTCGGTGCGCCGCGGCCACGGTTCGGCCAATTTGAGCAAGGCCATCCAAGTGTCTTCCGATACCTTTTTCTACCGCTTGGGCTATGAGATGGGCATAGAAAAAACCTACCCCTACCTGGCCCAATTCGGCTTCGGCCAACCCACCGGCATCGATCTGCCCAACGAATACAAAGGCATTCTGCCCAGCCCCGAATGGAAAGCGCGCCGTTTTGCCAATGCCGGCGACGCCGCCCGCCGCTGGAAAGCCGCCGACATGGTCACCGTCAGCATCGGACAGGGCTACAACACCTACACGCCGCTGCAGCTGGCACATGCCACCGCCGTGCTGGCCAACGACGGCGTGATGTACCGCCCCCATCTGGTTAAAGAACTGCTCGACCACAAAAACCAAACCCGCACCCTGGTCGAACCCCGCCCCAGCGCCGTCCTGCCCTTCAAGCGCGAATATTTCGAATACGTCAAACACAGTATGGAGCACGTGCTGCGCCCCGGCGGCACCGCCTGGCGTTTGGGCAGCGGCCTGCGCTACAGCATGGGCGGCAAAACCGGCACCGCACAAGTAGTGCAGATCAAGCAGGGCGCCACCTACAATGCCGCCGCCCTGGCCGAACAACACCGCGACCACGCCTGGTTTATTTCCTTCGCTCCGGTGGACAAACCGCAGATCGCCATCGCCGTACTGCTCGAAAACGGCGGCTGGGGCGCCACCGCCGCGCCGATTGCCCGCCAACTGAGCGATTTCTACCTGCTCCAGCTGCGCGGCGAAACAGGCAGCGAGCTGCCGCTGCCCAAACCTTCGGTGGCGTCGGCCGACCCCATGAACCGCCAGAACGCCGGCGGCAGCCCCTCTGTCCAAGCCGCACGCATCGAGGCGGCCTACCGCACGGTTTCGGGCAGCCTGCCCGCGCATTCCGCTTCCGAAAGCACCCCGCCATGAACCGCGAATCCGAACACCCCCTGCGCCGCTATTGGCAGAAAGTCTGGGATCCCATGGATCCTTGGCTGTTCTACAGCATGCTGGCTGTTTACGTGATGAGCCTGTTTCTGCTCTATTCCGCCGACGGCCAAAGCCTGCGCCAGCTGGAAAGCAAAACCGTGCATACCTTCATCGGCTTCGGCCTGCTGTGGCTGATTGCCCGCACCCGCCCGCAGATATTGGGCAATTTCGCCCCGCCGCTGTATGTGCTCGCCCTGCTGATGCTGATTGCGGTTCACTTTTTCGGCGTCACCGTTAACGGCTCCCAGCGCTGGCTCAACCTCGGCATCATCCGCCTCCAGCCCTCCGAAATCATGAAAATCGCCCTGCCGATGATGGTGGCCTGGTATCTGCAGAGACACGAAGCCCACTTGGGCTGGAAACATTACCTCACTGCCCTGGTCTTGGTAGGCGTGCCCGGTTTTCTGATTTTGAAACAGCCCGATTTGGGCACCGCCACCCTGATCATGGCCTCCGGCCTGTTCGTCATCTTCTTCGCCGGCCTGCCCTGGAAAGCCCTGTTTGCCGCCCTTGCCGGTTTCTGCGCCGCCCTGCCCCTGATCTGGCTGTACGGCATGCACGACTACCAGCGCACCCGCGTGCTGACCCTGCTCGACCCCAGCAAAGACCCGCTCGGCGCCGGTTACCACATTTTGCAGTCCATGACCGCCATCGGCTCCGGCGGGGTGTGGGGCAAAGGCTGGCTGGGCGGCACACAAACCCATCTCGACTACATCCCCGAAGCCACCACCGACTTTATTTTCGCCGTTTACGGCGAAGAATTCGGCCTCATCGGCAATATTCTGCTCTTGGGCGTGTACACCATTATGCTCGCCCGCGGCCTCTACATCGCCGCCAAAGCACCCACCCTCTACAGCCGTACCCTCGCCGGCGCACTCACCATGACCCTGTTCTGCTATATTTTCGTCAATATGGGCATGGTGAGCGGCATCCTGCCCGTGGTCGGCGTACCCCTGCCGTTGGTGAGCTACGGCGGCACCGCCACCCTGTCCATCATGATCATCATCGCCATGCTGATGGGCAT
>JAUMZB010000067.1 GCA_030528345.1 Eikenella sp. | reverse complement strand
AGGGCTACCTGAAAGTGTTCAGGTAGCCCTTGATTGTTCCAATAAGCAATCGTTTAACTGGATACAAGCAAGCTAAAGGCTAGCTGAAAACAATGCAGCTAGCCTTTTATGTTGACGGCAGAGCGGCCGTTTATTCCTGCTTCATCACCGCTTCGGCGGCGGCTTGGGCGCGTTGGGCGGCGGTCAAGACGATTTGCTGTTCGCTGTCTGCGGCCTGCGTGGCGGTTTGGGCACTGGCAGGGGCGGGCGGCGCGGCAGGTGTTTCGGCCGCAGGGGCGGTGAGCGGCAGGCGGGCGAGTATGGTTTCGCTGGCTTTGACTTTGTCGCCTATGCTCACGGCGGCTTGGGCGTCTAAGGGCAGGTATACATCTACCCGCGAGCCGAAGCGGATAAAGCCGTAGCGTTCGCCGCGCACAATCGCTTCGCCGGCTTGCACATAGCACAGCACGCGGCGCGCCACCAAGCCGGCTACCTGAACAAAGGTGATGTCGCGGCCGCTGCGGGTGGTGGCCAGTACAGCGTTGCGTTCGTTTTCGGTGCTGGCTTTATCCAAGGCGGCGTTGAGGAATTTGCCGCGGAAGTATTCGACGCGGGTAACGGTGCCGTCTATCGGCGCGCGTTGCGAATGCACGTTGAAGACGTTCATAAACACGCTGATTTTGAGGGCGGGGGTGTGGCGGAAGGGGTCGGTGGCCTGCTCCACTACCACGATGCGGCCGTCGGCGGGGCAGAGCACAGCGTCGGGCTCTTGCGGGATATTGCGGGCGGGGTCGCGGAAAAACTGCACGGCAAACAGGGTGAACAGCCAGAAGGGCAGCGACCACCAGCCGCAGCAGAAACTGAGCAGGAGGCTGACAATCAGGCCGCCGATGATAAACGGCCAGCCTTCCAAGGCAATCACGGGGTGGGGGTAAAAACGGTTCACGGCTCGCTCCTCGGCGCTATGCGGAAAAGAAGGCGATTATACACGGGCGGCGGTGCGGGCGCTGCTGCGGCGGTTTCAGGTAGCCTGTTCGGGCAATTGCTTGAGGGCGGCGAGACGTTCGCGGGCGCCGGGGTGGCTGTCGTAGAAGCGCGAATACCAAGGGTCGCTCACCAGGCTGGCGGCATTGCTGCGGTAGAGTTTGACCAGGGCGGCGGCCAAATCGGCGGCCGAGGCGTGTTCGGCGGCAAAGCGGTCGGCCTCGAATTCGTTTTTGCGCGAGGCCAAGCCGGCCAGCGGGGCAAACGGGAAGGTAAACACGGGCAGTACCAGCAACATCAGCAGCAGCGCCATGGCGTGGCTGGGGTAGGCCACACCCAGGCCTTGATAGAACGCGCTGTGGTGAATGATTTGGCCGAGGGCAAACAGCACGGCCAAGGCCAGCAGGAAGGTGACGGCCATCTGTTTGGCGATGTGGCGGTGTTTGAAATGGCCCAGTTCGTGCGCCAGCACGGCTTCCACTTCCTGCGGCAACAGATTGCCCAAGAGGGTGTCGAAAAAGACGATGCGTTTGTGGCGGCCCAGGCCGGTGAAATAGGCGTTGGCGTGGCCGCTGCGTTTGCTGCCGTCCATCATGAATACGCCGTCGCTGTGAAAGCCGGTGCGTTGGAGCAGGTTTTCGATGCGTTGGCGCAGGGCGGCATCGGGCAGCGGCTCGAAGCGGTTGAACAGCGGGGCGATCCATTTGGGAAACGCCCACAGCATCAGCAGCGAGAAGCCCAGCCACAGCAGCCATACCCACAGCCACCAGCCGCTGCCTGCGGCGCCCATCAAATAAATAACGGCATACAGCAGGGGAATGCCGATCAGGGCGCCGAGCAGCAGGCCTTTGATTTGGTCGGCGGCAAAGGTGGCGGGGGTGGCGCGGTTGAAGCCGAAGGCGGCTTCGAGGCGGAAGGTGCGGTAGAGCGCGAAGGGCAGGGTGAGCAGGGCGTTGAGCAAAACGAAGGCGGCCGCCAGATACACGCCTTGGGTGAGCGGATGTTCCGTCCAGCCGGCCGTCCAGCGGGCCAACAGGTTGAGGCCGCCGCCGAGGGTGAACAGCAGGAGCAGCAGGGTGTCGTACACAATCTGCCAGCGTGCCAGCCGCTGTTTGGCCAGTGCGTAATCGGCGGCGGTTTGGTGTTCCTCCAGCGTGATGACAGCGGCGAAGTCCGCCGGCACACGGCCGCGGTGGTGCAAAACCGCACGGCTCTGGCGCAGCGAGAGGTAGAGCTGCAGTAGGGTGGTGGCGGCCACAAACAGAAGAAAGGTGAAGTAAACGGCTTGGCTGCTCATCGGATGAAGCGGGAGAAAGAAAAACGGCGGCTATTGTAAGGAGGGTGGGCTAAAATACCAAGCCTGTTTGTTTGGAGGGTTGCTTGGTTTTCAGGTAGCCCGTATGTGTATGATTCCGATTCTGTACCAAGACGAGGCTTGTTTGGCCGTGTGCAAGCCGGCCGGTATGCTGATTCACCGAAGCGCGATCGACCGCCGCGAAACCGTGTTTCTGATGCAGACCCTGCGCGAGCAAATCGGCGGCCATGTTTACCCCGTGCACCGTCTCGACCGGCCCACCTCCGGCGTGGTGCTGTTTGCCCGTGATTCCGAAGCCGCCCGTCTGCTGACGGCGCAGTTTGAGCGGCGCGAAGTGGAAAAAGTGTATTGGGCGGTGGTGCGCGGCTGGCCGCCGGAGCGCGGGCGCATAGACCACCCTTTAAAAACCCTGGCCGACCCCTTGGGCGAGCCTTGGGCCGACCCCGATAAAGCCGCCCAAGCAGCGCGCACCGACTACCGCACGCTGGCGCGCGCCGAACTGCCGTTTGCCAGCCATCCGCGCCATCCCACCTCGCGCTATGCCTGGCTGGAAGTGCGGCCGCACACCGGCCGCCAGCATCAGATCCGCCGCCATCTCAAGCATATTTTCCACCCGATTGTGGGCGACACCACCCACGGCGATTTGCGCCAAAACCACGCGGTTGCCGCGTTTTGCGGCAACCGCCGCCTGCTGCTGCACGCGCGGGCGCTCAGTTTTCGCAGCCCGCAGAAACCGGATTGCCGCATCACGGCGCAGGCGGAGCCGGACGCGGCTTGGCGGCAGGTGGTGCGGGCATTCGGATGGCCGGAGGTGCCGGCTGCCGAACAGGCTGCCTGAAAGCGCCGCGCCTTCAAGCAGCCTCTTTGGGCGGCGGCGTGTGGCGTTTTTGCCTTCCGATACGGTAAAGCCGTGTTGCCGGCCTTAAGGCCGCCTTCATCTGCGGCGGGCGGCTGTGCTAAAATCTGCGTCCTTTTTTCCGCTTCCTCAGCATGATACCGGCGGAAAACAGGACGCTGCTTTTTCACCCATAAAAACAATACCGGCGGCCTGAAACCCTGAACAGCCGATTCAAGCGTTGCCGGACACATGGTGCATTATGACCACACACACTGCTTACCTGTTTGCGCTTCCGCAGGGAGGCGGCCATGCCTGAATGGATTAGCTGGCTGGCGTTGTTTGTTTTCCTCTATCCCGGTGCGATGGCCGTTTACTGGACGGTTTTCGGTACGTTCTATTATTTCTTCTGGGAGCGCGGCAAACCCGAGCCGAAATTCCGCGCCAAAGATGCGCCCAAAGTAAGCATATTGGTGCCGTGCTACAACGAAGCGGCCAATTTGCGCAAATCCGTGCCGTTTTTGGTCACGCTGAACTACCCCAATTACGAGCTGGTGTTGATTAACGACGGCAGCCGCGACAACACGCGCCGCGTGATCAACGAGCTGGCCGCGCAACACCCTGCCAAAATCCGCGCCATTCATCAGCCCAACGGCGGCAAAGCCAGCGCACTCAACAATGCCTTGCAGAAAATCGACAGCGAATATGTGGTTTGCATCGACGGTGACGCCGTGCTCGACCGCAAAGCGGTGGATTATATGATGCAGACCTTGCTGTCCGACCCCATGATAGGCGGCGTTACCGGCAACCCCCGCGTGCGCAACCGCAGCACCATTCTCGGCCAGATGCAGGTGGCGGAATTCAGCTCCATCATCGGGCTGATCAAGCGGGCGCAGTGCATTTTGGGCACGGTGTTCACCGTTTCCGGCGTGATTTGCGGCTTCCGCCGCTCGGTGTTGCTGAAAGTGGGCGGCTGGAGCACCAATATGATTACCGAAGACATCGACATCAGCTGGAAGGTGCAGCTGGCCGGTTACAATATCGCCTACGAGCCACGCGCCTTGTGTTGGGTGCTGATGCCCGAATCCTTCCGCGGCCTGTTCAAGCAGCGTCTGCGCTGGGCGCAGGGCGGGGCGGAAGTGATCATGAAATACGCGCGTTACGTTTGGCGCTGGGACTACCGCCGTCTGTGGCCGCTGTATGCGGAATACACGGTCACGGCCTTTTGGGCCTATTCGCTGATTGCCGTTTTGGCGGCCAAAATCGTTTTCTACGATACGCCGATGATTACGTGGAACAATGCCGACGACTTCCTGCCCGCGCAAAGTGCGCTGCTGTTTCTGTTTTTCCTGGTGCAGTTTATGTTGAGCGTGTGGATAGACAGCCGCTACGAAAAAGGCGTCGGCCGTTATTTTGTCAACAGCGTCTGGTACCCCTATGTGTTTTGGGCCATGAGCGTGGCCACTTTGGTAACGGGCATTCCCAAAGCCCTGCTGCGCGACCGCAAACGGCAGGCCACTTGGGTGAGCCCGGACAGGGGGGTGTGAGATGTTCGGCCGCCAAAAAATCAACCCGATGATTATCCGGCAGAAAATCGACCACCTGCCGCGCCGCCGGCGGGTGAAATACCTGCTGTTCACCCTGCTCACCTGGGGCATGTGGCTGCACGCCGCCTGGGTGTTTCTCGGCGAAAGCAACCCGCTGATGGAAAACTACCGCTTCGATTTCTGGTTTTGGGAAGATTTTCTGATGATTTCCGCCTATGTGCTGCTCGGCCAGATCTGCCTGCTCGGCATGTGGCTGCTGCTGGGCTGGAAAAAACCCGACCCCGACCGCGAAAACGCCGCCATGCCGCCCCCGCCGCCCGAGTTGCCGGAGTAAAGCACGGGCGGCAGGCTGCCGCCTTTCAGGTAGCCTTTTCGGCTTAAGCCCTATAAAATAAACGCCCTTTAACAAAAGGTAACACAAGTGCCACTGCCTTTAGGCTACCTGAAACCCGGTTTCAGGTAGCCTGAGAATTTCCGCAGCCCGCCGCTTGCCGGCTGCCCAAAACAAGAGAACCCGACATGACCGACTACAGCAAAACCGTCAATCTTTACGAATCGCCTTTTCCCATGCGCGGCAACCTGGCCAAGCGCGAGCCGGCGTGGGTGAAAGACTGGCAGGATCAAAAACGCTATCAGAAACTGCGCCAAAAAGTCCAAGGCCGCCCGAAATTCATCCTGCACGACGGCCCGCCCTATGCCAACGGCGACATCCACATCGGCCATGCGGTCAACAAAATCCTCAAAGACATTATTGTGCGCAGCAAAACGCTGGCCGGCTTCGATGCGCCCTATGTGCCCGGTTGGGACTGCCACGGCCTGCCGATTGAAGTGATGGTGGAAAAGCTGTACGGCAAAGACATGCCCGACGGCAAATTCCGCGAGCTGTGCCGCGAATACGCCGCCGAGCAGATTGCCCGCCAGAAAAAAGACTTCGTCCGCTTGGGCGTGTTGGGTGATTGGGACAACCCCTACCTCACCATGAACTACCAAACCGAGGCCGACACCGTGCGTACCCTCGGCGAAATCTACCAAGCCGGTTATCTCTACCGCGGTGCCAAGCCCGTGCAGTTTTGCCTGGATTGCGGCTCTTCGCTGGCTGAGGCCGAGGTGGAGTACAAAGACAAAATCTCCCATGCCATCGACGTGGCTTATCCCTTCCGCAACCCGGCCGCGCTGGCGGCGGCTTTCGGCCTGAACGCCATCGACGGCGAAGCCTGCGCCGTGATTTGGACCACCACGCCGTGGACGCTGCCGGCCAGCCAGGCGATTGCCGCCGGTGCCGACATCGT
>JAUMZB010000017.1 GCA_030528345.1 Eikenella sp. | reverse complement strand
CACGCAGTTTCTGCATGGATTTGTCGTAAAACACGGCGATGCAGGTAAAGGCGGCATAGAAAAACAGTAGGCCGAAAGGCATGGCAATCAGCACGGCCAAGAGGCTGTCCCAAGCGTTTTCGCCGTGCCAGATGTGGTACAGGCAAACGCTGAACAGCGAGAGCAGCAATACCGGCGGCAAGAAGTTTTTGGTCAGCTCCAAAAATTCTTCTTTAATCAGCCACAACACCGAACACAGGATTTTTAAAAAATTCAGCATGGTTTCAAATGGAAAGCAGACAAACCGAAAAAACAATATATACGGAATTTGGGTTGTACACGGTTTTTTTTAGGGTTTCAGACGGCCTTTGTGTGGTGTGTGCCGGATTCTCGAATCCGAAATTATGTATGTATCGGCGCAATGGTTAAACGTTTCCGAAGCATCAACCGATTTGTCGGATACAAGTATCCGACCTACGTTTTGCTTTTTCAGACGGCCTTTGGCAAATGTAGGTCGGATTCTCGAATCCGACATTCATGCACCGCCGTAATAATCAAACATTTCCTTAATATCAGCCGTTTTGTCGGATACGAGTATCCGGCCTACGCTTGTTTTTCAGACGGCCTTAAGCAGGCGTTTATTCCAGCAACTTCTCCAATATCAATTGCCGGTCGCTCAGATTTTTGCGTTCGGCGATGGCGTTTTTCACTTTAACGGGATAATCGGTAATCACGCCGTCCACATCGGCGGCGGTGAAGCGCGCTATGGATTCATCGGTGTTCACCGTCCACACCACCACGCGCTTGCCTGCTGCGCGTATGGCTTCGATATTGGCGCTCGTGGCTTCGCCTTCTTCCATAATCAGGTAGTCGCCCGTGAGCGTGGCGGGGTTGCCGAAGGTGAAAAAGTAGAGAAAGCCGCTGTCCAGCTCGGGGTATTTTGCTTCGCTGTACTGAATCAGCTTGTAGTCCAAACTCAAAATGGCGGCTTCGCGTTCCATGCCTTTGGCTTTAATCAGGCGGGCAACGTCATCCACCATCTGCGTATCGGCAGTTGCGCCTTTCAGCTCGATAAACAAGCCGATGCGCCCTTTAGCTGCGTCCATAAATTCTTCCAGCGTGGCCACTTTGCCGTTGGCGCGGCTTGAGTCGAACAAGTCTTTTACGGGCAGAGCGCGGGCTTCGGCCAGCGTCATTTCGGCAGAGGTTTTGCCGCTGCCCGACAGGCGGGCGAAATCTTTGTCGTGGTTAATCACATAGCCGCCGTCTGAAGTGCGCTGTACGTCTATTTCCGACCACGCCGCGCCGGCGGCAATGGCTGCCTCCAATCCGGCCAGCGTGTTTTCCGCACCCAAATTGCCGCCGCCGCGATGGGCAATCACGGCAATCGGGCGTTGGCTGCGGAAGAGTTCTTGGAAAAAGTGGGCGGTGAATGCAGAGAGCGCGGCGTTAAACAGCAACACACCCAATACGCCTGCGGCAAACAGGCGCGGAATGCGTACAAGGGCGGGGATTTGGGCGGGCGGCAAGGGCGGCAGTCCGCGCGGCTTTTCGTCATGCTGCCAGAAAAACACGGTTAGGCTGCGCAATACCAAAGGGCCGGCGAAAAACAGCACCGCCGCCAGCATTTCCGCACCCAACAGCAGCGTGAACATGGTCCAGAAACGCTGCGCGCCTATGCTTTGCGCCAAGCCGGGCAAAAACTGCAACAGCGCGGTAGCCGCCACCGTTAGGGCGGCCGCAGCGGCAATGCCCAGCAGCATTTTGGGCAGCGTTTTGAGCATCCGGCCTTTATGCCGGCGCACAAAGTCCAGCGAATGCTTCATGCCCTGCCACGGCGTATCGCCCGCCAGCAGCACGAAGTGGAACGTAAACAGCAGAAAGAAACCGAGCAGCGCAAACACCGGCAAGGCCGCGAGATACGCGCCCAAATACAGAGGCGTGTTGTAAATCACATCGGTAATGAAATTGGGGATTTTGAAGTCGCGCAGCGGCCCCACAGAAAGCCCAATGCCGCCCAAAGGCGCAATCAAGCCCACATACCCCACCAACAGCAGCGTGGCGGGGTGGAGAAACAGGCGCGTGGATTTGAGAGCGGCCAAGAGCGTCTGCACCACCGAAGGATACGAACCGTGCTTGATGCGCGTGCTTTCCATAATGATAAACGCGCAAATATCGGTAGCGATGGTCAGCACCACCAGCGCAATGCCCAGCACCGCCAACAAAGCCCCCTGCCAACTGAACAGCACGGGCAGATAGTCGCCGCTGCTCAACACCGTGCGCCCCGAAGACGCAATCAGGCTGTTCATCAGGTATTTGAACAGCGGAAACGCCGCCAAAAACAACAGCAGCTTGGTGAGTGCCTGATAGCGGGCATACAGCCACAGCCCCGACCAAAACTGCGGGGAAGCGGCAAAACGTTGGTTCTGCATACTTGGGATTCCTTTTTGAGGTTACACCGCATTAGCGGCAGCGGCTGTCGTTATGCGTTGCATACGGAAAATCCGGACTGCCGCAGCTCTGCTGTTTCAGACGGCCTCAAACAGCAGGGCAAATACCGGTATTCGACATTACCCCGTTTTTTTCAGACAGGCATAGATTTTTTCAGACGGCCTCTCTGACTTCATACACCGCCAAACCCCTGCGGACCAATTCCGCCGTCAGTTCAGGGATTTTCTGTATCGGTATGTTTACCGCCAACACGGGCAAGCCGGCGCATATTTCCACACGGCAGACTGTTCCTTGCGCGGCGGTTTCTACGGCAGCTTCAGCCTGTTCGAGAACTTCAGGCAAGTGCAGGCCGCCGATGCTGAACATGACTGTAATGGTGGTGTCGCTGTATTGGGTACGGTCAATCAAACAGTTAGAATCAGTATTCATGGCAATACTCATGATTGTGCTTGGGTGGAAATATCTTCGGCTGCGCCGCACGGCAAACCTGTGATGCAGCCACGGGCGCGCCCTTAAAACAACCTGCCGTCCGAAGGATACGGCTCGGGGCTGTTGAGCTGGCGGTCGAGGGCAAGATAGCGTTCCTGCGGCAGGGGCAGCTCGCTGACGGCCTGTTCCAAATTGGTTTTGGAAGATTTCTGCCAGCGGTCGCGGTAGCGTTCGCGGTTCACTTTGGGGTACAGGGCTTTGCCGAAAATGGCAATCAGCATAAAGTCGCGGGCGTGTTCGGGAACCAGTTGGGCGGCGAGCGCATCGGCGGAATAGGTTTCGGCGCGGGCAAGGGTGTTGCCGGGCAGTTGCAGCAGGCGCGGCACGGCCAGCAAGCTGTTGCGCCAAATGCCGCTGTACCCCAAGCGCAGTTGGGCGATTTCGCGGGCGAGATGGTAATCGCGCAATCCGGCGGCGTCGCCCGTGGCGGCGGCCATATCGGCGGAAAGCACCAAAAGGCGCGGCTTGGGCGTGATGGTTTTTAAAAACGGCTCGGGCAGGCCGGCGGTGGTGATGTAGAGCGGCGGCGTTTCGCTCATGCCCAAAGCGCGGGCATAATCGGCCACCTGTTCCACCAATTCGGGCAGCAGGGCTTCGTCTGCCACGAAAGACTGCCCTTTAATGGCGGTTTCGGCCATGTTCCGCAGAATCCAAATGCCCAAAGGCAGCAGCGGCACAAATATCAGCATTGCAATATTGTCGCGCAACTCTTGGCTTTCGGCAGCGGAAAAGCCCCATTCCTGCAAGTCTTTGTTGTCGATAGCAAAAGCGGCAAAGGCGGCGGCAAACGCCAAAACGGTAATCAGGGCGCACAACACATACCATAAGGTTTCATAGCGGTGGCGCAGGATAACGGCAGGAGGCGGGTCTTTATGGAGCATAGAGCATAGTATCCTTTTGTATCTTGTATGGAAAAACCAATCGGCAGGCAAGCCCCGCCGATATTGACTTGATTTACGGCAGCAAACGCTTGCCGTTTGCGTTTTACAGCGGCATCGGCCGGCAAAACGCACATCATAAAATAAATCCGTGTTTGCCGTCTTATCCTGTTTGACGGAATGCCTGTTTTTCAGACGGCCTGTATGGTTTATATTCAAAGCCAAACCACGCTTGAATGTAGGTCGTATTCTTGAATCCGACATTTGTGTATCAACGCAATGGTTAAATATTTCCGCAATACCGGCCATTTTGTCGGATACAAGTATCCTGCCTATGCTTGTAAGGCCGTCTGAAAAATACCCGTCTCCATACACCGGCCAGCCGTCAAAAACCGGCAAACCCTCGCCCGGCGTCCGATACAGCCCCACCGCGCACAGCAACACCGCCGGTGCGGCAGACAGCAAAACCGCGGGCAAACCGCTTAACAGCCGGCTTGCAAAAGCGGGTTGTTTTGAACGCGCAACTGCCGCCACAAGCGCAGCCGCCATGCACCCCACAGCGCACACAGCAAACAGCACAGCGCAGCCGCGCCCGACAATACATCGCCGAAGCCGGGCATCGACCAAGCAAACACCGCAGCGGGCGGCGGTTTAGAGTGCGGCAACGGCACGGCTCATAAGCTTTTCCTGTTTTCAATAGTGATTTTTCAGACGGCCTGACAGCAGACTCACCCAAGCCGCGCTTCCTGCCGAACGCTCAATTCCCCGTGGCAACGCTTAAACGGTAGCGGGCGGTTTCGTTGCGCCGCGCAGTAGCGCGAAACTGATACACGCGGATACGGTACGCCCCCGAAGCAGAAGCCGTGCCTTTGAAATGCTCGCCGTCCACCGCGCTGTTAAACAGGGCAGTTTCACCGCTATCGGGCGCATACACCAAAAAATAAGCCGCCGGATAAAACGTTTCCATACGGATATCGAACGCACCGCCTTTTTGAACGGCAAACGTGTAATCCGCCATTTTGTAGCCGCGGATACTGCCTTCAAAATATTGAACGTTTTGCTTTTTCTCCGCCGCCTGAACAGCAGCCGCTTGCGTTTCGGGTGCGGCAGGGGCGCGGGCGGCACAGGCAGACATCAAGCCCAAGCAGGCCAAGAGCAATACGGATTGTGCGGTGTTTTTCGCGTGGTTTTACCCGGTGTTTTACCGGGTGTGTTTCGCGGTGTTTTTCGCGGTGTTTTTCATGGCGTATCCTTATCTTTTCATGGTGTAAAACGGATTATATCCAAAGGTTTTTCAGACGGCCTTATCAGGCGGTTTGATAATTTTGCGGTAAACGTTCGATATTTGATATTCAGGCCGTCTGAAAAGTTTGCGGAAAACTTTTTCAGACGGCCTGTTTTTACTGCTTTATCAAGTCCGGAAGTCCGGCAATTACCAAACGCGCAGGCGTTTGTCGGCGGCAACATACATTTTGTCGCCCTCTTTCACATCATAATCCGTGTAAAACGCGTCCATCAGGTTTACGATGTTGTTGATGCGGTATTTGCCGGGCGGGTGTTCGTCTGTCAGGCCGGCAATCAATGCCTGCTGGGTGCTCACGTTGCGCCACACCTTGGCGTAGCTGTTGAACACGTCTTTGGTGTTCAGGCCTTCGCGCTTGGCGATGTCGAGAACCACGGTCAGGCCGCCCAAGTCGGCCATGATTTCGCCGGTGGAAATTTCTCCGTTCACATGGTAGCCGGGCGCAGCTTCGATGGCGGAGTAAATCGCGGCGGCCTGCTTCACTTTTTCCTGGAAGGCGGCCAAATCTTTTTCCGTCCACCAGTTGTTGAGGTTGCCTTTTTCGTCAAACTGCGCGCCGGTGCTGTCGAAAGCGTGCGACATTTCGTGGCCGATAACCGCGCCGATGCCGCCCAAGTTCTCGGCACGCGCGGCTTTGGGCGAGTAGAACGGTGTTTGCAGAATGCCTGCGGGGAACACGATTTCGTTGGCCAGCGGGTTGTAATAGGCATTGATGTCTTGCGGCTTCATCTGCCATTCGGTGCGGTCGGGGGCTTGGTTGAGCTGTGCAATGCTGCGTTTGGCTTCAAACTCATTCACGGCATTGGCCGCTTCCACCAGATTGCCGCCCGCCGATTGGGGTTTCACAACCAAGCTGCTGTAATCTTTCCATTTGTCGGGATAACCGATTTTCAGCACCATAGTGTCGAGTTTTTTCTGGGCGCGCGCTTTGGTTTCGGGGCTGAGCCAATCTAATTCTTTGATGCGGCGCGAATAAGTGTCGCGAATGGCTTTGGTCATTTCCACCACATCTTCTTTGGTTTTGGGCAAGAAGTTTTTCTCTACATAGGCTTTGCCCAGCATTTCGCCGAATTTGCCGTTGGTGGTTTGGAAAGCCAGTTTGTCGTCTGCATCAACGTGCTCGACACCGGTATAGGCCGCCACATATTTCGCGCCCAATTCAATCAGTTTTTTATGCAGGTGCATACTGTTGCGCTGCACGATGTTCATTTCCATCTGCGATTTCAGGGCTTCGAGGTTTTCGGCAGTATTCAGCTCGTTGAGCTTTTGCAGCGCGGCAGGTTGAAGCACCAAAATTTTCTTGGATTTATCCAAGCCGTTGGCCTTGATTACATCTACATAAGCCGTATTCGGCACGAGCTTGGCAATTTCCTGCAAACTCATCACGTTGTACTGCTTGTTTTTATCGATTTCTTCCTCTTTGGAAAGCTGGGCGGCAGCCAGCTTGGTTTCCAAATCCATCACCAAACCCGCTTTGCGTCCGGCTTCGGCTTCGCTGTAACCGCTTTCCACAAACACGGCCTTCATAAAGTCGCTGTACGCTTTGCGGATATTTTGTGAAAACCCGTCTTTGCCTTCGAGGTATTCTTTGTCCAAGCCCAATTCAGGCTTGCCCAACATCAGGATATTGACGGTGCTGTCTTTCAGGTCTTGCGCCACACCCATAGAAACGGTGGGGGTGTAATTAACCAAAAACAGCTTGTTGTTCAGCGCGTTGAACTCTTCGATGGTTTTGACCGCTTTTACTTGGTCCAGATAAGGCTGCACGGGTTTCATGCCCAATTCGTTGCGGGTTTTGAAATCCGAAGCCATTTTGTAGAAATCGGCCACTTTTTTATCGGTGCTGCCTTCTTTCAGGTTGGCATAATTCTTTTCCAATCCTTTCAAAACGTCTTTCAATTCTTCTTCCACTTCATCGCCCAAAGCGGTCATATTGTTGACTTCAGCTTTGTCTGCGGGCAGCTTGGTTTTGGTTAAGTAGTCGTAATTGACGTGGGTGTAGAAATCGTCTTGCAGGCGCGGCTTTTCGCCTACTTCCATCGGCTTGTTTTCGCCGGAAGCGGGGGCGGCGGAAGCCACCGGGTGTGCGGCCTCCTCTACCTGCTCTTTAGCCTGCTCCGCGGCCTGATTGCCGCAAGCGGCAAGGCCTGCCGCCATCAGCGCGGCAATGACGATGCTTAAGGGTTTTGCTTTCATGGCGTTGCTCTCTTGAGTTAAAAACACGGCAGTCGGAAGGTATTTCCTTGCCGGAATCAATTTCGGTAACGGTTTTTGCAGCCTTCGGTTTGCTTGAGGCCGTCTGAAAAACAGGGCTATTTAAGTCGGCGCAACTTCATACGCGCCGCGCACCGCACAACCCCGGGTAACTTTACCCCGGTAATGCAGCGTGGCGGTAAATTCGTTGGTGCGCCCGTTACGGTCGCGACAGCGTTTGTTGTTAATGTCGAGCGTTACTTGGCCGTAACGGGTTTTGCCGGTAAATTCCACACCTTTTGCATAGGCTGAACGGCGCACCTTCAGGTTGCGGTAATATTCTTTGTGCCTGATGGTTTCAAGCTCCATACGGCTGCCCCGGATAACGGCACGCCAACCGTTGTCGCCGTCGCCGCTGAATGCGGTAAAGCGCCGCACTACCGTATCTTTGGTTTGTACCGGTTTGCCTGCCTTGCCTCCCGCCGGGGTTTGGGCCGACACGGGCAGAACCACACAAAGCAGCAGAGAGGCAGTTGTTAATATTTTTTCATATACAGATCCTTGTCATCAGAATAATAATATCTGCAAGTATATGTTTATGTTATGGCCATCTGAAAACCCGCGCGGTGTTTCAGACGGCCAATACGCTTGCTGCGGCTAAATCAACGTGCCATGCGGCAGGTGGTGGTTTGGCGGCCGTTGCGGTCGCTGAACGTCAGCTTGGCTTCGCCGTTTTCATATTGCCGCCATTGCACGCCGTTGTCGTCCGATACGGAGTATTCGCCCGAAGAAGACGACATGGGTTTGATTTTGGCCATAGTGCGGTCAGAACCTACGCCGTAGTAGAAATCGGCATAATCCACGGTTTGACGGTAGATGCTGGTGTTGAAACCGTTGTCGCAGCGGAAGTTTTGGCTTTGATGCAGGCGTTCCGTGCGGTATTTGGCGGGCATCGAGCTGTCGAAATCGCTGCCGTCGATTACTACGCAGCCTGAAAGTAGCGCAGCCAGAGCCAAAGCGGGTACAAGTAATTTGGTTTTCATGATGAAACTCCTAAAAATAAAATGGATTCGGATTGTGAATGAATAAAATGTGCGTCCCGTTATGTGGGCCGTCTGAAAACCTGCTTTGCAGGTTTCGTCAAAACGGGCGGAGCGAGTTTCGCTAAAGCTGCCCTGCCCGTTTCTTGCCAAACGTACTGTTTTCCGGCACGGCGGTTTCAGACGGCCTTCTCTGCTGCCGTCAGCGGCGGTATTTCTTCGGTATCAGCAAATCGCCGTGGCGTTGTTGGCGCAGGGCGGCGATACGCCAATTAATCACAGGGTGGTCGATAAAGAAATTGTGTACGGTCGCCCAAAAGCTGCGGGCATGTACCTGCTCTGCTTCATAAGCGTCCAAATCGACTTTGCGGTAAAGGTGTTTGCCCGATGCGAGCATCAAAAGCCCCCTGCATTCGCTGTCGCCCGACAAGGCGTGGCCGACTTTGTCGCAGCCGTATTCGCGGGCGCGGCTCAACGGCAGGCCGACAAAATAGTTGATGCCGGGCAGGTTGCCGATAATGCCGAGAATAAGATACCACCACGACACATGGCCCAAACGGATATGCCCCAATTCATGCCCCAAAATAAAACGCAGGCTTTTCTCATCGCCGTTGGCCAGCGCACGCTCAAGAATGTCGGAATAAATCACGCCGAAAGCACGGTAGCCGGGCAGGCAGGTGGCAAAGGCGTTGAGTGCGCCGTTGCCGTTTTGGATATACAGTTCGGGGATTTTTTTCATGCCCAGTTTTTGCGCCATTTCCGTCCACATCGCGTGTACTTCACCGAATTGGTCGGGTGTTACCCGAATACCGTCTCCGCGCGCCGTACCGTAATGTTTGCCGATTTGGTAAATAATCATCAGCAGCAAAGCCAAAGGCGCGAGCAGCACCAAAGGCGTTTCCAGCCCTTCCACCGCATCAATCGCCTCTTTTTCGTCATCGGAAAGTTTGGCCAACACTTCCGTATCCGACAATTTTTCCGCACCGGCATTGGCCGCGCGGTATTCGGTTACGGCGGTTTCTTTCAAAACGCCCAGCGTTTCCTGCTTGTAAACCGACACGCTCAAGGCAATCACGAAAGCACATACGGTTAAAAACGCCGTTAAGGCAAACAGCGGCCATTCAAAACGGTGGCGGCTTTTTTTTACCAGCTCGGCGGGGCTGTGGTGGGAACATGAATGTTGGCACATATTAAAGATTCTCTAAAAATACTGAGGCCTTTGCCAAACCCCCATCTGCGGCTCATTTCTGCGTTGTGCGTTTATGCCCTAGGGGTACTGATCGCTCGCTTGCCTACCTTCATGGTATGTCTGTCCCACGGGGATTCCTGACGTTCACGCTCGCTGCGCTGCTACGCCTTGAACTGCATCCACATCTGGGGGTTTGGCAAAGGTCTCATACTTGGAAAAAAAATCGGGCAAAGAGACGGCGCACCGCAACAGGCAGTGCGCCGTTTGCCCGCTCAGCCCGTCTGCCGCAAGGGCAGGCGGTGTTGACGGCTTATTGGAAGGTGTAACGCACGCCGGCGGACACTTCGTGGGTTTTCAAATCGGAAGTCAGACGGTTGTAGCGGTAGCCGCCGTCCACAGTCAGATTGTTGTTGATTTTATAGCCCAAGCCAGCCATGGCGCCGATACCCACTTTGGTGCTGCTTTCGGAAGCGGCCGCATGCAGGGTGCCCACGGTGGCGTCTGCTTCGGTTTTAATGTGGTTTACCGACAAGCGGGCGCCCACATAGGGTTGGAAATTGGATTGCAGCGGAATGTCGTACATCACGGAAGCGCCCACGCCGCTGGCGCGCACTTTCATGTTCAGCCTGTTGTTGCCTTCGCGCACGCTGTCGCTCACGCTCTTGTAATGGGTGTAATCGCCCGCCACACGGAAGTCGCCGAAGTCGTAGCCGGCGCTGATGCGCGGCATAAAGCCGGATTCGTCGTAGGAGTTGCGCACGTTTTTAAACGTGTCGCGCACGCGGTAGGGTGTGCCGTCGTCCACTTTCAGATGCGCCAAGCCCAAATCGCCCTGCACATAAAAACCTTTCACCTCATCGGCTAGGGCGGAGGCGGAAAAGCCCAAAGCGGCCACCGCCAAGGCGGCCAAACGTACGGTGTGTTTCATATTGAAACCTTTCTTCATCAAATAAAAGACGGGATAAATATCCCAACAAGCCTGCCGCAGGCCGGCAAACAGGCCGCTGCATCAAGCGCAAAACAGTGTTCGGGAAAATGCCGGCAGCCGCAAGCACCTTCTCCGATAAATTACATTCCATTACATTGCCTTAGGCAGATTTCAGACGGTTTTTTCCCTAGGACTGTTCGGTTTCTTCTTCAAAAACGCGGGCAAATTCGGCCAGCAGGGCAAACATATCGGCCGCCTTTTTTTGGCCGAATGCGGCAAAAATACGCGCGTCCAAATCGCGCCACAGCGCCAACATCGGCTGAGCCTGCGCCCGCCCCGCCGCCGTCAGCCGCATCAGGCGCTCGCGCTTGTCGTGCGGGCTGGGGCTGAATTCAAGCCAGCCTTTTTCATGGAAATCTTTGCAGACATTAAACACCGTCTGCTTGGCAATCAGCCATTCGTGGGCGATGGCTTTTTGCGTGGCAAAACCGTCGGGCGCGGTGGCCAGCGTATAGAGCACGGCATAGCTGTTGTAGTTCAAACCGGCCTGCTTGATCCAGCGTTCAAACAAATGCTTGAAGCGGTCAATCTGCCTGCCGAAATGGTCGAGGTTGTATTCAGACATAGAGGAATCCTATATTAGTCCTAAATTTGACCACTTAGTGATAATAGTCAATTTTAGGACGGGTGTCAAACGGTTTTCAGGTAGCCTGTTGAAGTTGGAGCCGTCTGAAAAACAAAGCCCGTTCTTTCCACAGAACCCATGCAGCCAACAGCAGCAGCATGCCTGTCTGAATCACTTTGCTGTCGGGGTGGGTTTGGAATATCTCGTTGCCGAGATTGGCGGCCAGATGGAACAGCAACGCCACCATGATACTGCGTCCGCTTTTCAGATACAGCCAGTTCATCAGCAGCACAAACACCACCATGCTGGCGGCAAAATTGGTGGTGTAAAGCCAGCCTTGCGCCACCAGTTCGCTGTGGTAATAGCCTTTCACCAAGCCCAGCGGCACATGCCACAGCGCCCAGTACACGGTAAACATCAGCGACGCGGCAAACGGGCTGAAGTGCGACAGCAGCGCGTCCGTGCCGTAGGAGTGCCACGCCAGCTCTTCCAGCACCGCCCCGAGCACCAAAGCCAGCCACGGCGAAATCAGCGCCGAAGTAAACGACGGGCTGCCTGAAACCTGGAACTGCCCGGCGGGATAGCCGAACAACAGCGACACGCCTTGCGCCAATACCAGCGACAACGGCGGCAACAGCACCGCCGCCAGCCAATACCGTTTGCGCACGCAGGACAAACGCAAACGCGACAAGGCATCCGCCCGCAAAGCAGGCTGCCGCCACAACAAAGCCGCGGCCAAGCACATCGGTGCAAGCAAACCGGCCAACAGCAAGGCCGTGAGTAAACCATTGTGTCCGCCGTCGGGTTGGTGGCTGAGGCAAGCCGCGGCAAACCACAACGCCCACGGCAGCAGCAGCGACCATGTGAAGAACAACACGGGCCGGTAAACTGTGGGATTGACAGTGTGTTGGGTTGGGTTCATCGGTAGTTCCTTGTTGTTCGGGCAGGCATGTTTTCAAACGGGATTGTTTCATCATACAGCCGTGAGATGGCCGTTTTGCCCGCCATATGATTCAAACTTGTGAGGTCGGATGGCAGACAGGCATGTTTTTCAGACCGCCTCATGCAAATAATCGCGAATCCGCGCCGCCACTTCCGCCGCATGAGTGTGTGCCACATCGTGCCCGCCATTCGGTATCACTGCCAGCTCGGCATTCGGCAATGCCTGCTGCAAAAAACGTCCGACGGCGGGCGGGCTAACGGGATCATCGCCGCCCCAAATCAGCAGCACGGGCACTTGAAGTTCGGCAAAATCCGGCGACAAGTCGCAATCTGCTTCTACAAACCATGTCGGCAGCTGCGGCTGTTCTAACAGATAAGCGCTGCGCCAGTCTTCCGCACCGAAAGCCGATACATCCATGCCGCCCGATGTGGCAAGCAATACCAAACCACGCACTTGCTCGGGCTTGCGCAAAGCCGCCTGCATGGCAATAATGCCGCCCATCGATTGGGCTACCAGCACGGTAGGCTCTTAAATGTTTGCTCATACCCAGTCGCACAAACCGGCAAAATTCTGAACGGCGGGGTGAGGGGGCTGTCCGGCAAATCCAGGATAAGTCTGTACGGTACAGCGGCAATCCGACGGCATCAAATCGGCCGCCGGCTGCCAAAATGCCGGATCACCCGACGCGCCGGGTAAAAACAAAATGGATTTTTGTCGCCTATTCACAATTGAATCTTCCTTACTGTGGTCGTTAGGATGGTTCGCTGATGCGGTTTAACCGGCGGCAGGCTACCTGAAAACAGCCTGATGTTTTCGCCCCGGATGCCGACGGCTTTCAGGTAGCCTGATTTTCCATGCCGCCGGCATCTGTTAGGATAAGGGCTCTGAATCATGGTGTTACAGCAATAAGGGAAAATCCGTGCCTGACCAATATTATGCCCCGCGTTACAGCCTTGCCGTCCGCATCCGCTTTGCAGTGGTGTTCGGCCTGATCGCGTGCTGGTTGCATTTCATCTTTTTTCCCGCCTTCCACGATTTCGCCAATCACGCCGACTGCCGCAACCTGTGGGGCATCCCCGGCTATATCGTGGTGTTCTACGGCAGCACCTTCGGCCCTGCTTTGCTGCTGGTGCTGTTTGCGGTTTGTCTGCTGCCGGACGCCCTGCGCATACTGCACAGCAAGCAATATCCGCCGCCGGGGCGCAAAACCTGGGGGAAAGTTCGCGTGCGGCACGGGTGGCCTGCGTTGTGGCGGGCTTGGCTCGGAATCGCGCTGTTGCCGGCCAGTTTGGGCTTGGTGCTTTATGCCGTAACGGTGGCAGACGATTTGACCGAGCGCTACCGCGCCGCCCAAGCCAAAGGCGTGGTGTGCGAAAGCGAAAAACCGGTGCCATAGAGCAAAAAACCCGTTCACTGCTTGTTGCCGTGCTGTGATGAAAGGAGATTGCCATGCGTTTACCTGTCGGTTCCGTCATTATTCTGATCTGCGGCCTGTGTGCCCTGATTCCGGGTCTGATGACCTTGCTGGGCATGGGCGATTGGATACATGAGGTGCTCAACCAGCCGATTGGCGGCATCGCCCTGCTGATTATCGGCGGCTGTTGCCTGCTGGCCGCCTTCTTCCCCTTGTTCGCCACCTATCTGACCCGCCGCGAGCAGGGCAAAAAACCGTTCGACGAAGCAGAACGCTAATCCGGCAGTTTCACCACCGGCTCCGAACACCCTTATGGCGCGCACAGCCCACGCCGCTGCGGCCGCCTCCACTTGCGCCACGGCAGCCCAAACACCTCTTTTTTCTGCATCATATCCTGCTTCTTTAAAATTGCCATGCCCAATCAGGCCGGCCATCGGCAGGGAGTCGTTGTTATGCTAAAACTACTGATCCGAGCTACCTGAAAGTACTGCTGCGGCTTTCCAGCCAGCCTGTTTGTTTAAAATTTCAGTCTAAAAGCAGCCCTGCCGTTTGTTCAGCCGTTCCCGGCTCTGTCCCCATATTTTTCAAAACCAAACAGACGGCACCGCCGGAACGGCCAGACTTTCCCCCAGCCATTTTATTTCCCGATAACCATCTGCTTTCGCTGCGGTTGATGCAATCAAACGGCAGACACATTTCCAGCCGGCCGCCGGAAGGGCTATAATCCGATTGTTAAAATTGAAAGAAACAGACTCCGGCGGTCAGCGGCCGATACCGCCTGTTCAAAACTGAAGGGAATGTTCGCCATTATGATCCACCCGTCCAAACACATGTCTCTCAACATCGCCCTGATTCAGGCGCGCGAGGCATTGATGACCCATTTCCGCCCCCTGCTCAACGAGGTCGGCCTCACCGACCAACAATGGCGGATTCTGCGCCTGCTGGCGGAAAACGGTACCATGGATTTCCAAGATCTGGCGCGCACCGCCTGCATTCTGCGCCCCAGCCTCACCGGCATCCTCACCCGCTTGGAAAAAATGAATTTGGTCATGCGGCTGAAACCCGCCAGCGACCAGCGCCGCGTTTTCCTCAAGCTTACCCCTCAAGGCGAACACACCTACACCGATTTCGTCAACCAAATCGACAAACACTACGACATCATCGAAACCCTGATGCCGAAAGACAAAATCGACCAGTTACACACCCTGCTGGCCGAATTGGCCACCATCGGCGTAGAAGACGACAAAAAATACGCTGCCGTTGCAAAATCCTGATTTATGCTGCCAGAACATCCGCCACACCCCCTGCAAGCGCCGTTTCGTGAAGCCATGTCGGCCTGTGCCGCCGGCGTACACATCATCACCACCAACGGCCGGGCCGGCCGCTACGGCATCACCATGACCGCCGTTACCTCGATTACCGACCAGCCGCCCACCGTGATGCTGTGCATCAACAGTCAGGCCCGTATTGTTCCTTTGTTGGAAGCCAACGGCCGCCTGTGCATCAATGTGCTGTCCGCCGACCAGCAGGATGCCGCCGAACATTTCGCCGGCATTACCCGCCTCACGCCCGAGGAGCGTTTCCAACACCACATCTGGGCCGAAGGCCCCACCGGCCAGCCCCAAGTAACCGGTGCTTTGGCGCACATGCACGGCAATATCGTGCAACACACCACCGTCGGCACCCACCGCGTGCTGTTTGCGGAAATCGGCCACATCAGCGTGCACGACACCGCCGCTCCGGCCCTCACCTATTTCCGCCGCCGCTTCGGCAGCTTGGTTTAACAAGCGCCCCATACCTGGCACACAAGCGATGGCGGCCATCACCGCAGCCGTCGGGCACCCCGGCAGGCTACCTGAAAGACCCTTATGCTAAAACTTCGCATCCTCACCGCCCTCGTCTTGCTGCCGTTGATGCTCGGCATGCTGTTCGGTGCCGGCAGCGGCTTGTGGGCTGCCTTCAGCGGCCTCATCGCCCTCATCGCCCTTTGGGAATACAGCCGCTTATGCGGCATGGGTCCGGATATGCAAAAACCTTATCTGGCCGGCACCGCTTTGTTTATGTGGCTGGCCCATGCTGGCGGTTGGCAACTGCCCGCACCGGCATGGTGGGGCGTACTCGGCTTCTGGCTCATCGCCATGCCCTTGTGGCTGAAAAACAAATGGCGGCTGCGCCCGGACTGGAAAGGCATGGCCGCCGGCTGGCTGCTGATGCTGCCGTTTTGGTTTGCCCTTACCGGGCTGCGTCCCGACAGCCAAGACGCCACTTCGCTGCTGGCGGTGATGATGCTGGTTTGGGTGGCCGATGTATTTGCCTATGTTTTCGGCAAACTGTGGGGCAAACGGAAACTGGCGCCCACCATCAGCCCCGGCAAAAGCTGGGAAGGCGTGGCCGGCGCCCTGATTTCCGTGGTGCTATACATGAGCTGGGCGCGAGCGGCCGGTTGGCTGGGCTTCGACATGTCTTGGTTCGGCACCGTGCTGGTGGCCGTTTTGCTCACCGCCACCGGCATCTGCGGCGACTTGCTGGAAAGCTGGCTGAAGCGTGCCGCCGGCGTAAAAGACAGCAGCAGTCTGCTGCCCGGCCACGGCGGCGTGTTCGACCGCGTGGATTCCCTGATTGCCGTGCTCGGCGTGTACGCCGCCGTATTGGCCGTATTTGCCTGAGCCCCCGCTCAATCAATCAAGGTTGCCTGAAACCCCTTCAGGCAGCCTTGATTGCGTTTGTTCCTTCATCTTTATCCGGCATCCGTCATTGCGCCCTTGATTATCGGCCTCACAATGGTGGTTTCCCAATACAGGCCGGCCAATAAAACCCTTCCGACGTCTGTTCAGGTAGCCTCTTCCCTGCCCGCCAAAGCCGGTATCCCCACACCCAGCCCGGCCAACAAAACAGCTGTCTCAAACACAGGCAACCCCATCACACCGGTAAAACTGCCCGCCAAATGCTGCACAAATACCCCGCCCAAACCTTGAATGCCGTAGGCACCCGCTTTGTCCATCGGCTCGCCGCTGGCCAGGTATGCCTCGATTTCCGCCGCTGTCAGGGTTTTGAAATGCACATCGCTCTGTTGCAGCACATACTGCATCCTGCCCGCCCGGCTGACACACACTGCGGTGAACACCTGGTGCACGCTGCCGGACAAAGCCCGCAGCATGGCCCGCGCCTGTTTTGGCGATTCGGGCTTGCCCAAAATCCGACCGTTCAAAGACACCGTGGTGTCTGCCGTCAACAACGGAACCGCAGCATCCAAACCCTGCTGTTGCGCCACACTTTGTGCCGCACGGTTTTTTTCTTGCGCCAGCCGCAAAGCATAAGGGCCGGCAGCTTCGCCAGGGTAGGGCGTTTCGTCGATTTCAGCCGCCACCCGCACCACTTCAAATCCCAAAGACAACAGAATTTCCCGCCGCCGCGGGCTGCCGGAAGCCAGATAGAGCAAAACAGACATGGTTAACGCTTCCAAAAAGCGCCAAGGCTACCTGAAAAAAAGAGCGACGTCTTGTTTTTCCCGTTTTCGCCCCTATTTGCGGCGCAAATCTGTTTTCAAGCGAAAAAACCATGAGCAATCAAGACTACTACCAAGTGCTGGGCGTGGCCAAAGGAGCCAACGACAGCGACATCAAAAAGGCCTACCGCAAACTGGCCATGCAATACCACCCCGACCGCAATCCCGACAACAAAGAAGCGGAAGAAAAGTTTAAAGAGGTACAAAAAGCCTACGATATTTTGTCCGATCCCGAGAAACGGGCCCGCTACGACCAATTCGGCCATGCCGGCGTCGATCCGAATATGGGCGGCGGCGGCGGATTCGGCGGTTTTGGCGGCGCAGGCGGATTCGATTTCGGCGACATCTTCAGCCAAATGTTCGGCGGCGGTGGCGGACGCCAGCAAAACTTCCAAGGCGCCGACTTGCGCTACGACATCGAAATCACTCTGGAAGAAGCCGCAGCCGGTGCCAAGAAAAAAATCACCATTCCCACACATGAAGAATGTGATTTGTGCCACGGCAGCGGTGCCAAACCCGGCACATCGGCCACTACTTGTTCCACTTGCGGCGGCAGCGGCGTAGTACACGTACGCCAAGCCATTTTCCAACTGCAGCAAACCTGCCCCAGCTGCCACGGCACCGGTAAACAGATTAAAGACCCCTGCGTCAAATGCCACGGCGCAGGCTTGGTGAAAACACGCAAAACACTGGAAGTAAACATTCCGGCCGGCATCGACGACGAGCAACGCATCCGCTTGGCCGGCGAAGGCGAACCCGGCACCCACGGTGCGCCTTCCGGTGATTTATACGTAGTGGTGCACATCCGCCGCCACGACATATTCGAGCGCGACGGCATGGATCTGCACTGCGAGCTGCCGATCAGCTTCACCACCGCTGCTTTGGGCGGCGAAGTGGAAGTGCCCACTTTAGACGGCCGCGTCAAGCTCAATATTCCGAAAGAAACCCAAACCGGACGCCGGATGCGGGTAAAGGGCAAGGGCATGAAATCGCTGCGCTCTTCCGCCGTTGGCGACCTGTACTGCCACATTGTGGTGGAAACACCGGTCAACCTTACCGAACGCCAAAAAGAACTGTTGGAAGAATTTGAAAAAATCTCCACCGGCCTAAACCGCGCACAAACGCCGCGTCAAAAATCGTTTATGGACAAACTGCGCGATTTGTTTGACTGATTGCTGCTTGTCTATCACGTACTTAAACAGGCTGCCTGAACAGTCCAGGCATCCTGCTTTATTCTGTTTTAATTGGATTTTTCAAAAACAAAAAAGCCGGGATTTACCCGGCTTTTTATTTGATGGTTTCACATGAAACATTTTTACAGCGCGTCAACCAATTCGGGCACCGCAGTAAACAAATCGGCTACCAAACCGTAGTCGGCAACATTGAAAATCGGTGCCTCCGGATCTTTATTGATGGCCACAATCACTTTGCTGTCCTGCATTCCGGCAATGTGCTGGATGGCACCGGAAATACCGACGGCAATATACAGTTCGGGCGCCACTACTTTGCCGGTTTGGCCGACCTGGTAATCGTTGGGCGCATAGCCGGCATCCACCGCCGCACGGGAAGCGCCGATGGCGGCACCCAATTTATCGGCCAAGGGCGTGAGCACGCTGTTGAATTGTTCGGCATTGGCCAATGCACGGCCGCCGGAAACAATGATTTTGGCTTGGGTGAGCTCCGGGCGGTCGGATTTGGTCAGTTCGCGACCCACAAAACGGCTCAAACCTTGAACCGGGGCGGCTTCTACGGTTTCCACCGCCGCATTACCGCCTTCGGCCGCCGCCGCATCGAAAGCGGTGGCGCGGAAAGTCAATACCAGTTTGGATTCACTGCTGTTTACCGTGGCAAATGCATTGCCGGCATAAATCGGGCGCACAAATGTTTGCGCATCCACCACTTCGGTTAAATCGGATACTTGGGAGCAATCCAACAGCGCGGCCACGCGCGGCAGCAGGTTTTTGCCGAAAGCAGTGGCAGTAGCGCCAATGTGGCTGTAGCCGCCAGCCAGTTTTACCACCAGAGGTGCCACTTCTTCGGGCAGGCTTTCCGCATAATGGGCGGCGTCCGCCAACAATACTTTGGCCACACCGGCAACCTGTTTGGCCTGATCGGCCACGGCGGCAGCACCGTTGCCGGCCACCAATACATGCACCTCGCCCAATTTTTGGGCGGCGGTTACCGCATGCAGGGTGGCGGGATTGAGTTTTGCGTTGTCGTGTTCGGCAATAATCAATACAGTCATGGCTTTCTCCTTAAATAACCTTGGCTTCGTTTTTCAACTTGGCTACCAATTCGGCCACGCTGTCCACTCTGATACCGGCGCTGCGGGCTTTGGGTTCGGCCACTTTCACCTGATTCAAACGGGGCGCGGCATCCACGCCCAAATCGGCCAAGGCGATTTTTTCCAAAGGTTTTTTCTTTGCCGCCATGATGTTGGGCAGCTTCACATAGCGCGGCTCGTTCAAACGCAAGTCGGTGCTGATCACCGCCGGCAGTTTTAAAGCTACGGTTTCCAAACCGCCGTCGATTTCACGGGTAACGGCCACTTCGCCGTCGCCCACTTCCACTTTGCTGGCAAACGTACCCTGCGGCGCATTCAAAAGGGCGGCCAACATTTGCGCGGTTTGGTTGGCATCGTCGTCAATGGCCTGCTTGCCCAAAATCAGCAACTGGGGCTGTTCTTTATCGGCCAAGGCTTTCAGGCATTTGGCCACCGCCAAAGGCTCCAATTTGGCATCGGTTTCCACATGAACGGCACGGTCGGCACCCATTGCCAATGCGGTACGCAGGGTTTCCTCACATTGCTTTACACCCAGAGACACCACCACGATTTCGCTGATCTTGCCGGCTTCTTTCAAACGCACAGCTTCTTCTACGGCGATTTCGTCAAACGGGTTCATGGACATTTTGACATTGCCGATGTCCACATCGGAACCATCGGCTTTCACACGCACTTTGACATTGAAATCAACCACGCGTTTTACGGCAACCAGTGCTTTCATGCCTTCTCCTTGTTTGTTGAATGGAAAGTAAAACCAATACGGGTACAACGCTGTATTTTGCCCACTCCTGAAAGATAATGCAAGTTTGCGCCATAAAAATGTAAATACCTGCCTCAAAACACTTTCAGGTAGCCCGGCGGGTATTTTCGGCCACAGATAAAGCAGCCAAAACTTCATCAACAGCAGGGATTTTGCCGATGCCGCCCAAATTAAATGCCCAAGGCGAAGTCTGCACCCCTGTTTTTACCGGATCGGTGTCGGTATAAATGCCTATCAAGGGTTTGTTTAAACCGTTTGCCAAATGCAGCAAACCGGTATCCACACCGATTACGCCTACCGATTGCCGCAAAACATAAGCCGTCTGCAACAAATCCAAACGTCCGCTTACCCAAGCCCCGGGGATCTTGTCTGCCAGACGCAGCGCCCTCCGGCGCTCGTTTTCGTTTCCCCAAGGCAGCCAAACGCCGGCAGCGTCTTGTGCGTGTAATGTTTGCAGCAGCTCAAGCCAACGGTTTTCCGGCCAAAGCTTGCTGTCCCGACTGGTGGCATGCAGGGCCACACGGAAACGTTTCGGCAGACCAGGTACATGGATATCAGACGGAATGGCCATTCCAAAATCCGGTTGTTCCGTAAAAGAATAGCCAAACACTTTGGCAAACAGCTCCCGGTTGCGCCAAACCGCATCGCGGCCTTTGGCTACCTGAAAACTTTGCCGGTAAAACCAGGCAGCAGTCCCTTCCCGGGCGCTGTGTTTATCGAACCCTTTGATCGGCGCTTTCGCCATACGGGCAAACAGGACACTTTTCAGCAAACCCTGGCTGTCTAAAACAAAATCGTAGGCATTGGCTTGTAAGGTTTGTTTCAAATCACCGATTTCCTGCCGGATGCTTGAATCAAACAGATTTTTTCGCCACATCCGCCAACGCATGGGAATAATCTGCCGGACAAAGGGATGCAGGCGGGGGATATCGGCAAAAGCGCTTTCAGCCAGCCAATGCAGCTCGATTTTCGGATGTCGGAGGGACAAATCTTGTATTGCAGGCAGGGTATGAATCAAATCGCCCATACTGGATAAACGGACCAACAGAATTTTCATGAAACAGAAACCATTTGATAACCGAAAAATTATAAATTTATTTAAGAAACAAAAATGGTGTATTTAATAATAAAGCAAAAGAAATTTGTGGATTAATCATTCAAGTATTTATTTTTATGAAACTTTCTTTTTGGAAAAGCTGTTGTTGTGGTCGGGATAAGTAGGAGGAATCTGAGTAGAAACCAATGGACAAATCATTATTGGACCGATGTTGCTGTGGATAAACAGCAGGAAAAGCACGGTTTGGTTCCGCCCGAGCGGCAGGCTACCTGAACCATAGGTAAATTTAATCAAAGCCGCAGGCGGGCAAGAAAAATTTCACGTATGATTCGGCACGATAAAATTGATGTAGGAAAATATTGTTATGCAGCAACGCACTTTGGCCAAGCCTGTCAGCGTTACCGGCGTCGGTTTGCACTCCGGCGAACGGGTGGCGCTGACACTTTATCCGGCTGAGGAAAACAGCGGCATTGCTTTTCGCCGTAAGGATTTGTCAGGTAAGCAGGGGGAGGTGATTGCCCTCAATCCTTATCTCATCAACGATACCCGTTTGTCTTCTACCGTGGTTACCGATCAGGGAGTGCGGGTGGGCACCATCGAACACATTATGTCGGCCTTGGCCGCTTACGGCATCGACAATGTTTTGATCGAGCTCAATGCGCCGGAAATTCCGATTATGGACGGTTCCAGCCTGCCGTTTATCTACCTGCTGCAAAATGCCGGCATTGTAAGCCAGAAAGCCGAAAAACGCTTTTTGCGCATTCTGAAACCGGTGGAAGTGAAAGAAAGCGGCAAATGGGTGCGTTTTTTACCTTATGACGGCTTCAAACTCAGTTTGACGATTGAATTCGACCATCCGGTGTTCAACCGCAGCAATCCCACTTTTGAAATTGATTTTGCCGGCGCTTCTTATATTGATGAAATTGCCCGCGCCCGCACTTTCGGTTTTATGCAGGAAGTGGAAATGATGCGCGCCCACGGTTTGGGTTTGGGCGGCAATCTGAATAATGCGGTGGTCATTGATGATGATGACGTATTGAATCCGGAAGGTTTGCGTTATCCCGATGAATTTGTGCGGCATAAAATCTTGGATGCCATCGGTGATCTGTATATTGTGGGCGCGCCGATCATCGGTGCTTTTGAGGGCCATAAATCCGGCCATGCGGTCAATAATGCTTTGTTGCGCGCGGTGTTGGCCGATGAAAGCAGCCATGAATGGGTAACTTTTCCACATGATGAAGGCTTGCCCGACGCTTTTCATGCTTTGCCCAAAGCGGCTTAGCCGTTTGTCCGATCAATCGGGCTACCTGAAAGCACAGCAGTTTTCAGGTAGCCTGATTTTTATCTTGGAATCAAATATTTTTAGCCAGAAAATCCAACATATTTTGCCAAGCCAGTGCGGCCGCTTCTTCGTTGTAAGCCAAATCGGCACCGTTTTTCTCTCCATTGGCGGTGGCCTGCGGATTGGTGAAGCCGTGCTTGGCTTTGGGGAATACATCGATGTGGTAAGTTGCTCCGGCGGCATCCATTTCGGCACGGAAAGCGTTGAGGCTCTCCATGCTGACCATGCTGTCGAGCCCCCCGTGCTGTACCAGTAATTCAGCTTTGACCATGCCCGGAACAGCGGGAATCGCCGGTGTTAAGTTGCCGTGGAAACTGCATACCGCTTTAAGGTCTGCTCCGCGTCTGGCCATGTCCAGAGCCACTTTGCCGCCGAAACAGAAACCGATGGCGGCAATGCGGTTTTTATTGACTTCAGACAGGTTTTTTACCGCTTGCAAAGCCAAATCGGTACGTTCGGCCAAAATTTGTGGCTCGGCCAATAGAGCATTCATTTTTTCATTAGCCACGGCAGCGTCGTCGGTGAGGACAGCATCACCGTATAAATCCACCGTCATGGCGGCATAGCCCGCTTGAGCCAAACGTTCCGCGCTGTGCTTCGCATGTTCGCTCATGCCCCACCATTCGGGGAATACCAATACTGCAGACAGGCCGTCTACAGCATGTTGGGGCAGGCATAACCGGCTTTTTGAAACCGTACCGTCTTCGTTGGTGTAAGCCAGTGTACGGGTAATATAAGGCAAAGGATGTGTTGTTTTCATATGATGATTTCCTTTTCTATTGAGTAGATCTGAAACGATTGGCCGATTGTATGTCAAAAATTTAATTTATAGAAAATATTTGGATATTGATAATAAAGTAGCGGCGAAACAGTGGATAAAGCAATATCCATAAGAGAAATAAAACAGTATTTCGAAAACAGCCTGTGGAAATCTTTTATTCAGGCGGTGGGCAATTGTGGATAAGTTTTTTGTTTTTGTACAATAAGTGGATAAGGCGGGTTGGCTAAACAGGCAATCGGCCGCTTTTCGGCTTTCAGGCAGCCTGAATACGGAAGTTCTGTTTTTGTGTTTGAAGATTCGGTATTCAGGCTCTTAAGAATAACGGTTCAGACAACGATATTGCGTGCTGTTCCGTGTACGAATGCATTGATGTTGTCGTTCAACATATCGAATAAACGCCGCATTGCTTCTTGGCTGCCCCAAGCCATGTGCGGGGTAAGGATCAAATTGGGCAGGCGGGTGTTGAGCAATGGATTGCCGTTGCGGGGCGGTTCTTCGGTCAAAACATCAAAGCCGGCGCCGCCGAGCTGGCCGTATTTGAGGGCCGCGACCAAAGCCTGTTCGTCCACCAAACCGCCGCGGCCGGCATTAATCAACACGGCTTGCGGTTTCATCATTTTCAATTCCGCTTCCCCAATCATATTGCGGGTGTCTTCATTGAGCGGACAATGCAGGGAAATAACATCGGCCCGGCTTAAGACTTCTTCGAATTTCAGGTAGCCCGGTCGGATGTGTGCTGCATGTTTGTGTTCGCCGAAAATCACCCGCATACCGAACGCCTCTGCGCGTTGGGCCAGGGCGGTGCCGATGCCGCCGCGGCCGAAGATGCCCAAGGTTTTGCCGTTTAAATCGCGTATGGGGGCGCCGAAATAGAAAGCGTGGGGTGAGGAAGCCCACAGTCCGGCAGCCACATCGCGTTGATAAGCGGGCAGCTGGCGCATCAAGGCCATCATCAGCATAAAGGCGTGTTCGGCAACCGAATCGTTTCCGTAACCGGGGATATTGCACACCCTGATGCCCTGTTCGCGGGCGGTTTGGATGTCGATGTGGTCGTAGCCGGTGGCGGCCACGGCGATCAGTTTCAATTGGGGATTGGCCGCCATGTGTTCGGCAGTAATGCTGACTTTATTGCTGATGACAATATCGGCGCCGGCCAGATGGGCGGCGGTTTGCTCTGCTGCGGTACTGGGATGGAGGATGAGTTGGTGTGGAAAATCAAGATGATAATTTTGATCGATTAAGGTGTCTTGATCCAAAGACACCACGGTGAGCGGCTGCATAATTTTCCTTTGACTATTTAAATTTAATTTTCGATAGATTTATTAAAACGAAAAATAAAAAATTCCAACTGTATCGCCAACTGCTAAGGCGGCATGATGGCGGCCATAAATTATGAAAGCAATCATTCGGATAATCAATTATGTTAAAAACTTTAACTTTTGCCGTTTTACACTTTGGCGTGGCGTTTGGCATTGCCTATCTTTTAACCGGCAATATCGGTATTTCCAGCGCCGTTGCCCTGATTGAACCTTTGGCCAATACGGTTGTTTTTTATTTTCATGAAAAAGCCTGGCAGCGCTTCGGCAAAAAAGAGCAGCTGGCGCAAGCCGAAAAGCATGCTTTTCCCCTGCATCAGTGCGTAGGCAACTGAAGTGGGTAAAACCCTTTGGGCAGACGGAACGGTTTGTGTTTATAATCGCTGCCTTTGTGTGAACTTTCCGTTTGGAGCAAACACATGGATTTGGTGATTGAAGATTTGCAGCCCGGCAGCGGCAAAGAAGCGGTTAAAGGTAAGGACATCACTGTGCATTACACCGGTTGGCTGGCCGACGGCAGCCAATTCGATTCCAGCGGTGCCCGCAATCAACCTCTGACCATTACCTTGGGTGTCGGCCAGGTGATCCGCGGTTGGGATGAGGGTTTTAAAGGCATGCGGGAAGGCGGCAAACGCAAACTCACCATTCCGCCGGAAATGGGTTACGGTGTGCGCGGTGCGGGCGGCGTGATTCCGCCGAATGCCACTTTGGTATTTGAAGTGGCATTGTTGAAGGTGCATGATTAAAAGATTTGGTTTCACGTGAAACATGCTAGCCGTCTGTTTGTTTCATACGGCGGCACGGCTTGTGCTAGAATCTGCTCCCTTTAATTTTTTCAGGTAGCCTGCTGAGGGCTACCTGAAACTGTTTGCGGCATGAATATTTTTTATGAAGAAAGCGGCCAATTTAAAGTGGCCTCTGTGGTACAGAAAAACGACAGCACTTATCAGGTGGATACGCGGTACGGCAAGCGGAGCAAAGTAAAGGCCGCTCATGTCTTTCTTGAGTTCGATACGCCGATGGAAGATTTTCTTGCTAAGGCGGAAGCGGAGGCCATGGAAATCGACGTCGATTTGCTGTGGGAAGCATGCGGGACAGACGAATTTTCGGCAAACAGCATTGCCGAGGAATATTTCGGCCATCCGCCCGGCCAAATCGAATTGGCGGCCACTTTGATGGCACTGTATGCGGCACCGATGTATTTTTACAAAAAAGCCAAAGGGGTGTTTAAAGCCGCACCGGAGGAAACCTTAAAGCAGGCATTGGCGGCGATTGAACGCAAAAAACAGCAGGAAGCGCAAATCGAGGCTTGGGCCGAAGAGTTGAAAGCCGGCAGACTGCCGACCAGTGTGGCGGCCGATTTAAAGCAAATTCTGCATGCACCGGATAAACAGGCGCTGACTTATAAAGCCTTTGCCAAGGCAGCGGAAGCTTTGAAAATTTCCGCTTACGAATTGGCCAAACAAACCGGCGGGGTGACGTCGGTGCCGCAATATTTATTGGACGGTTTTACGGTCAAATATTTTCCCAAAGGCACGGCATGTCCTTCGGTTGCGCTTCCCGCTTATGCCGAGTTGCCGGCGGCAGAAGGGGTAACGGCTTTCTCGATTGACGATGAGAGCACCACTGAAATCGATGATGCGCTTTCTTTGCAGCATTTGGCCGACGGCAGCAAACGGGTCGGCATTCATATTGCGGTGCCGACACTGCTGATGGGGGCTGACAGCCCGATTCAGGCGGTGGTCAACGAGCGGCAGAGTACCGTGTATTACCCCGGCGGCAAAATCACCATGCTGCCGGACAATTGGATTGCCGCGTTCAGTCTGGATCGGGGCGAGCGGCCGGCGTTGAGCATTTATTTTGATGTCGACCCGCAGTTTCAGGTAGCCCCGCCGCATATCCGCTTGGAACGGGTGCAAATCGGGGAAAATTTGCGCATCCAGCAAATCGAACCTCTGTTTAACCGCCAAAGCGGTTTGCAGGCGGAAGGCGGAGAGCGGTTTGCCCATCATCACGATTTGTGCTGGCTGTATCAATTCGCCGTGGCCTTGCAGAAACAGCGCGGCCGTTATGAGGCGGATCAGGTGCCGCAATACGATTACGGCATCGAGTTTGATGAGGCCGGCCGGGTGCGCATCAGCCGCCGCGAACGCGGGGCACCCATTGATACTCTGGTTTCCGAGATGATGATTTTGGCCAACAGCACTTGGGCCAGAATGTTGGATGCGCACGATTTGCCCGGTTTGTTTCGTGTCCAGCCGGGCGCGGGCAAGGTGCGCATGAGCACCAAATCCGAACCGCATATCGGCATGGGGGTGCAGCATTACGGCTGGTTTACTTCGCCTTTGCGGCGCGCGGCCGACTGCATCAACCAGCAGCAGTTGCTGGCTTTGGTCAGCGAACATTTCGAACCGCGTTTCACCCATAACGACAGCATGTTGTTTGCCGCCCTGCGTGATTTTGATGCCGCTTATGCCGCTTACGCGGATTTCCAGCGTCAGCTGGAGGCGTATTGGAGTTTGGTTTATCTGCAGCAGCAAGGCGAACGCGAGTTGCAGGCGGTATTGCTGAAGGATGATTTGGTGCGGATTGAAGGCCTGCCCTTGCTGGGCCGTGCGGTGGGGATTCCGATCGACATCCCGCCGAAAACCCGCTTGAAACTGGGCATCACCGATTTGGATGCGGATAAGCAGCTTTTGGGTTTGAAATACCTGAATGCGGTGGTGTGAATACCGCCTTATTTTGATTTGAGGCATGGGGGGAAGGAATTGGCGGAACGCTTCCCGTGCTCGGTTGCCGCCCCTTGTTTTCAACGGCGGGCAGCCATTGGGCGGCTAGGGTGCGGGTTTTTCCTTACTGCCCGTTGCGCTTCTTTTTTTATTTGCATTCAAGTAAACTCCCGAATCCAGAAGTTTTGAAGTTGCGTTTCGGCTTTGGGCCGATCCGGTTTTCTGAAATCAATATTTTTGGTGCCGAATATTTTGGTGGACGCTTTGGATCATTTTAACCGCTGGCTGTTTCTCCAATTGAATGCAGACCATGATGCGCCTGCCGGCTACATCGCTTTTGCCGTTTTGTGTGCGGAGTATCTGATTGTTCTGTTTTTCGCGGTGTTATTGGGCTATCTGCTGCTGCGCCACCGGTCTCATCCGCAGGTATGGGCCGCCTTGTTGTTCAGCCTGCTGCTGGGCAGCGCGGCCGCTTATCTGATCCGCAAAGGCTGTTATCACCCGCGCCCGTTTACCCTGCCTTTGGGCACCAATTTCCTGCCGCACGAGTGGTCTTCTTCCTTTCCCAGCAAACATGTGACGGCCATTGCCACCCCTGCTTTTGCTTTGTGCGGCTTGTCGGAAACCCGTCGCTTTGCCTGGTGGGCGGTGGGCAGCATGCTGTTGGTGGCATGGTCGCGGATTTATTTGGGTGTGCATTGGCCGTTGGACATATTGGGCGCTTTCCTCATCGGGATGGGTGCCGCTTGGATTGGTCGGGTCGCGGCGAAAAAACTGCCGGCCCAATTGTTTTCCCGTTTATTGTGATGACGGCAGAAAAAAGCATTTCAGGTAGCTCTAAGGCTACCTGAAATGCTTTTGCCGGAATTTGCGGCCGGATAAAGAAAGCGGTGCTTACGCCGATAATGGCAGCTGCCGTTCCGGCCGCACCGGCAGATAGGCCAGCAAAGCGCTTAATGTGCCCAAAGTGTCGGCCAGCATGTCTTTTTGCGCGTCCCGGATATCGCCTTGCGAACCGAGAAATTCAATGCCCGCACTGCCGCCTTCCAACACGGCATACTGCCATTCGATGATTTCGTAGGCAGCGGCCACGCTCATGATAAAAAACAGAGAGAAGAAAAAGGCCAAAGTCATGCTGCAGGCCTGCCGCCGCATCAGCCATTCCGCCATCGGATAGGCGTAAAAACCGATGATGTAATGGCCGACCCGTCAAAATGATTGCGGCCTTCGCCCAAAAGCGGCGCCAGCAGGCGGTTGGCCCAGTCAAACGGCATGCCGGCGAAAGTGTAGCGGGCACTTAGGTATGCATCAGCAGTCAAAAACTCATCAGTACATAGGCCAAATTGCTGAAGTGGAAACGGCGGTAGGTCGGCGGCAGGGCGCCGGATACGCCGAGCACCGGCAGCATTTGGCCCACCATACCGCGCGACGGGCGGGCGGGATACCCGACCAAACCATCATGCCGGTGAGCGACAGTGCCAAGATGGCGGGAACAAGCGGGGTAGAACGGTTTGTCATCACAAAGTCTTTCTCCGGATCAGGGCAATCGGTCAGGAACATGACAAGAACAAGCGGTTTTCAGGTAGCCTGAAGCGTTCGCGTAACTTGCCGGATGCCCATGCGGTTGAGGGCATGGGGTGTGGCGAGCGCCAAGCTCTTCAGATCGACCGGCAGACGGGCGAAATAGCGGATGGGAAATATGCCGCAGGCGGGGCAGGGGTTTCAGTCTGTCGAACACAGGCGGGGGGCAATTAGCGGAGGCCGTGCAGGCCGCATCATACGCGGTACGGCGCTTGGCAGGCTACCTGAAACATTGCGCTGCGGCCTGTTTTGCCCGTGGCGGCGGCTTCGGTGATATTATCTGCATCCCGTTTCCTACCGTGTATCCGCCATGCGCTTTTTCCGATTGCAAAACCAAGCCCGCCGCCGCAGTTTGCGTCTGGTGGGCTTGTATTGCCTGGCGCTGGCGGCCACGGTGGCATCGGTGAGCGCGGTCATCGGCACGCTGGTTTATTGGCTGTCGCCGCACGAAAGGCTGTTGTGGAGTTATGCGCTGCCTGCCGCTCTGTTGACCGTGATGATGTTGTGCTTGAGCCGCCACCGTTTGCGCCGGTTCGACGGTGACGGCTCGGCGGTGGCCGAGGCATTGGGCGGCGAGCTTTTGCAGTTGCAGCAGGCTCCGTTTCTCGAGCGCAGGCTGCTGAATCTGGTGGCGGAAACCGCATTGGCCGCCGGTTTGCCTGTTCCGCCGGTGTATCTGCTGCGCCGCGATCACGGCATCAATGCGTTCGCCGCCGGCAGCAGCCCCGGACGGGCGGTGATCGGCGTGACCTACGGCGCTTTGCTTCAGTTGACGCGTGACGAATTGCAGGCCGTGGTGGCGCATGAGTTCAGCCACATCTTAAACCGGGACACCCGGCTCAACCAACGCCTGAGCGGCTGGCTGTACGGTTTGCAGAGCATCAGCAGCAGCGGGCGCTATTTGCTGTACGGGCGCGACGACACCGCCGATGACTACCGCCGCCGCAAGAATGTGGACAACCACCCTTTCGACAATGCGGTAGAAATTTTGTTTCAAAGCCTGCCGTGGTATGTGCCGGGCACGGTGTTGCTGGTTCTGGGGGCGGCGGGCAGCCTGTTTGCCGGCTGGGTGCAGGCGGCGGTTTGCCGGCAGCGGGAGTTTCTGGCCGATGCCGCCGCAGTACAGTTTACCCGCCAGACCGAGCCGCTGGTGGAAGCCCTGCGCAAAACGGCATTAACCGGCTGCCACCGCCTGCACTCCCCCCATGCACCCGAATATGCCCACATGTTGTTTGCCGGCTTGGGGGATGCCCGCTTGGCGGCCACCCATCCGCCGCTGATTGAGCGCATCCGCCGTTTGGATCCGGCCGCCGCCTGCCGGCTGGAGCCGGAATTGGCCGAATCCGATGTGTTTGTGTCCGCCTCTGCCTCGTTGAACCGTTTTGCCCCGCCCGGCCGTGCGGTGCCGCCGGATGAGGCGGTGGCGGCCGGGCAGGCCGAAACCGAATACCGCCGCCGTGAAGCGCTGATGCAGTCGCGCATCCGCCGCCACAGGGTGGTGCCCGGCTGCCTGGCTTTGCCGGCCGATTGGCAGGCGGCCGCTTACGACGGTGAACGGGCCGCCGCCGCCCTATTGTGTCTGTTTCAGGTGCACCGGCTACCTGAAAACCTGCTTTCGGCCGCCGGCCTGCCGCTTTTTGTCCGCCAGCAGCTCCCGCGTCTGGCCCGATACCCCCTGCTGCCCGACGCCGAATTGCTCGAGCACCTGCTGCCTGCTTTTGTGATGCAGGAAAGCGCCGCCCAGCAAACGGTGTTGGACCTTATCCGCACCGCTTTGCGCCGGCGGCCGGCCGCCGCCACCACCGCTTATCTTTGGTTGCTGTTGAAAGCTTATCTCGCGCCCCTGCCCGATCACGGCAGTTTGGCCAAACACCCTGCCGCCGATACTTTGGCAAAGGCCGAACAATTGTCTGTGCCGCAGCTGCAGGCCGCTTTGAAAGCCGCCTTGTTGTTGAGCGAAAGCGGAAAAGGCGCTTTATTGCGCCCCTTGGCGCAACGTCTGCCCGCTACCCATCCTGTGCTGTGGCGCCTGCTGTGCGTCCGTCTCGATCTTGCTTCCTGGCATTTCGGCGTGTGAAACTTGGCGGCTGTTTTCAGGTAGCCTGCGGGCAATCGGACGGCCGATGTCCGTACGCTTTGCATCCCAACTGTCAAATGGAATCCCGGTATGAACCCCGTTATCGATACCCTGTTGCAGCACCGCACCCACCGCGAATTCGACCCCGCCGCGGCCATTTCCGCCGCAGAAGTGAGCCTGCTGCTGGCCGCGGCTTGTCAGGCGCCGTCTTGGATGAACGGCCAGCATTACACCATCATCCGCATCACCGATGTCGAATTGCGCGCGCGCATTGCCGCCGCCCAGCCGGCCAATCCGCAAATCGCCACCTGTGCCGAATATTGGCTGTTTATCGGCGATGCCCACAAAGCCGAACTGGCCAGCAGGGCTTATGCGGGCAGTTTTGCCGCCGTCGGCACGGTCGACACATTGATTACCCTCACCACCGATGCCGCCTTGGCCGCCCAAAATGCCGCCACCGCCGCCGAAAGTCTCGGCTATGCCACCTGTTTTACCGGCGGCATCCGCCTGATAGCCCCCCAGCTCACCGAATGGCTGGCGCTCCCGCCGCATACCTTTCCGCTGTTCGGCCTGTGCATCGGCAAACCCGCGTCTGCCATGCGGGTGAAACCGCGCCTGCCGCGGGCTGCTGCGGTGGCGGAAAACCGCTACCCCGACGACAGCATCCTGGCCGCCGCCCTGGCCGAATATGAAAGCGTGATGACCGGTTTCGGCGAGGCGCGCGAAAAGTTTCCCTACCGCGAAAAATTCGCCCGTTATTACAGCCGCGAATACGCGCCGGCCAATGCGGCTTTGCTGAAACGGCAGGGTTTGCTGACCCATCCCGACGGTTTGGACGGGGAATAAAATAACAGCCGCCGCAGCGTTTATGGAACATTTACCCGATTTTTCACATAGGCAAACCCGCGCCGCTGTGCTAAAAACCGTGTTTCCCCCAACCCGCAAAGGAGCAAGCCATGAGCGATTTGAAACAGCAATTCGAACAGGCGCAACAAGACGTGGTCAGCTTGGCCGAGCGCCCCGACAACGCCACCCTGCTGAAACTGTATTCTTTTTATAAACAAGCCACTGACGGCGATGTGCAGGGCGACAAACCCGGCATGTTCGATCTGGTGGCGAAAAAGAAATACGAGGCCTGGGCCGCCCTGCAAGGCATGTCTGCCGAAGAGGCCATGCGTGCCTACGTGGCCGAAGTGGAACGTTTGATGAATGAAGAATAAGGCGTTTGCCGCCGCAACAGGCTACCTGAAGGGTTTCAGGTAGCCTGTTTTCCGGCGGGCGGCTGGTTTGCCTGCCGCCGGCTTGGTTACAATTCGCCCCGCCATCCGGCACAGCGCCGGGCATATACCGAACGTCGGCACGCCCGTTTTTTCCCACCGATACTAAGGAACAGATTATGTGCGGTATCGTCGGCGCCATCCGCGCCCACCACAATGTAGTCGATTTTCTCACCGACGGCCTGAAACGTCTGGAATACCGGGGTTATGATTCTTCCGGCATTGCCGTCAACAGCAAAAACAAAATCAAGCGCGTGCGCCGTGTCGGCCGCGTGGCCCTGATGGAAGAGGCGGCCAAAGAAAAAGCGCTTTCCGGCCGCATCGGCATCGGCCACACCCGCTGGGCCACCCACGGCGGCGTGACCGAGCCGAACGCCCACCCCCATATTTCCGGCGGCAATATCGCCGTGGTGCACAACGGCATTATTGAAAACTTCGAAGAAGAGCGCCGCCGCCTGCAGGATTTGGGCTATGTGTTCGAATCGCAAACCGACACCGAAGTGATTGCCCACAGCGTGGATCACGAATACCGGCAGAGCAAAGATCTGTTTGCCGCGGTGGCCGCCGCCTGCCGCCGTTTCCACGGCGCTTTCGCCATTGCCGTGATGGCGCAGGACAATGCCGAAAACATGGTGGTGGCGCGCATGGGCTGCCCGCTGTTGGTGGCCTTCGGCGAAGACGAAACCTTTATCGCCTCCGATGTTTCCGCCGTGATCGCCTTTACCCGCCGCATCGCTTATCTGGAAGACGGCGATATTGCCTTGCTGAGCGCCAAAGGCATGGAAAAACTGAGGGATAAAAACGGCCAACCTGCCGAGCGCAAAGTGAAGGTGTCCGAATTGTCCCTCGCTTCGCTCGAACTCGGCCCTTACAGCCACTTCATGCAGAAAGAAATCCACGAGCAGCCCAAAGCGATTGCCGATACGGCCGAGGTGTTTTTGGACGGCGGTTTCGAGCCGGAAAACTTCGGCCGGAAGGCGCGCGCAGTGTTCGGCGAAATCGACAGCATCAAAATCCTCGCCTGCGGTACCTCTTTCTACTCGGCCTTGACCGCCAAATATTGGTTGGAAAGCATCGCCAAACTGCCGGCCGACGTGGAAATCGCCAGCGAATACCGCTACCGCGACGTGATTGCGAACCCCAAACAATTGGTGATCACCATTTCCCAATCCGGCGAAACGCTGGACACCATGGAAGCTTTGAAATACGCCCAGTCGCTCGGCCACCGGCACAGCCTGTCCATCTGCAATGTGATGGAATCCGCCCTGCCGCGCGAAAGCGGGCTGGTGCTGTACACCCGCGCCGGTGCCGAAATCGGCGTGGCGTCCACCAAAGCCTTTACCACCCAGTTGGTGGTGCTGTTCGGTTTGGCCGTCACTTTGGGTAAAATGCGCGGCCACGTTTCCGAAGCGCAGGCGCAGAAATACACTGAAGAGCTGCGCCAACTGCCCGGCAGCATCCAGCACGTGCTCAACCTTGAGCCGCAAATTGCCGCTTGGGCGCAGAAATTCGCCAAGAAAAACAGCGCGCTGTTCCTCGGTCGCGGCATTCATTACCCGATTGCGCTGGAAGGCGCGCTGAAGTTGAAAGAAATCACCTATATCCACGCCGAAGCCTACCCGGCCGGCGAACTGAAACACGGCCCCTTGGCCTTGGTGGACGAAAACATGCCGGTGGTGGTGATTGCGCCCAACGATATGCTGCTTGACAAAGTCAAAGCCAATATGCAGGAAGTCGGCGCGCGCGGCGGCGAACTGTTTGTGTTTACCGATTTGGATAGCAATTTCAACGAAGACCAAGGCGTGCACGTGATCCGCACCCCGCGCCATGTCGGCGTGCTCTCGCCCGTCGTGCATACCATTCCCGTGCAGCTGCTGGCCTATCATGCGGCTTTGGCCCGCGGCACCGATGTGGACAAACCGCGCAATTTGGCCAAATCGGTAACGGTGGAATAAGCCGCCGTTCCCGCGAAGCTGTTCATCGTCTGCTTGGATGAAGACCTCGAACCGTTTGCCAGGGCTGTCGCAAGACAGCCTTTCCCGTTGCTTTTCAGGTAGCCTGTTATGACCCGGCCTGTCCACCGTTACCGCCTGTCTTTCTGGCAGACCGACAAACCCTATATCCACGAAAGCCCGGTTTCCGACATCCGCTTCCGCCTGTTGGGCGCCGTGATGGCCTTTTTGGCCGGCGCCATCAATGCGGGCGGATTTTTCGCCGTCGGCAGTTATACCTCGCATGTGAGCGGCGAATTGTCGCGCGCGGCGGACATGCTGTATCTGGGCGAATGGCGGCTGGCCTTGACTGCGGCCTTGGTGGCAGCCGGTTTCATTGCCGGCGCCACCCACGGCAGCTGGATGATTTTGTGGGCCAAGCGCCAGCGTTTCCGCAGCAGCTACGGGCTGACCATGTGGCTGGAAGCCCTGTATCTTTTGCTGTTCGGCCTGATGGGCGGCACCTTGTCCGAATTTACCGTGTTTGTGCCCGCCACCCTGTTTCTGCTGTGCGCCATCATGGGCATGCACAATACGGTGATTTCCGTGCTGTCCAACGGCCAAATCCGTGCCACCCACATGACCGGCCACGTCACCGATATGGGCATCGAGCTGTCGAAAATGCTGTATTACCGGCACGACCGCAACCCGCGCCTGCCGGATGTGCGGGTGAACCGCACCAAATTCCGCCTGCTGGCCGGCATGCTGCTGGCCTTTGTGCTCGGAGGCGTGGCCGGTGCTTGGGGCATCCACCACATGGGCTATTACTTCACCTGGCCGGTGGCGGCGGTGCTGTTTCTGCTCGGCTTCGGCTCGGTCGGCCATGATGTGCGGGTGCGTTTGGCGGTGTGGCTGCGGCGGCACAAACGGCACTGAGGGCAAACAAAAAGCGGCATTCTTTGGAGAATGCAGCTTTTTTTGTTTCCAGCCTTTCAGGTGGCCTGAAGATGGGTGTGCGGCCGCTTCAGGCTACCTGAAAACCGGATGCACCGTTGCGGCAGCTTTATTCCTCCGCCCACAAGGGCAGGCATACCGCCAAAATGTCGGCACCGAATTTGTCGATTTTCGCCTCGCCCAAGCCGTAAATTTCATGCAGCGCGGAAAGGGTTTCCGGCCGCTGTTGCACGATGTCCTGCAGGGTGCGGTCGCCGCAGATGATGTAGGCGGGCACATCGTCGGCTTTGGCGCGTTCGCTGCGCCATTGGCGCAGGGCCTGCCACACGCGCTCTTCGCGTTCGGTGCGCAGCCATTGCGCTTTCGGCAGGCGGGTGGCCGCTTTTTCGCGTTTGAGCGGCCGCAGCATCACTGTCTGCTCGCCTTTGAGCACGGCCACTGCACTTTCGTTCAGCCGCAGGGCATGGTGGTTGAGCGGGTCGGTGTTCAGGTAGCCCAAGCCGATGCATTGGCGGACCACGCCGCGCCATTCTTTGTCGGAAAGCTGGGCACCGATGCCGAAGGTGGAGAGCCGGTGGTGGCGGTTGTCGCGTATCCAGTCTTCCGCCTTGCCGCGCAACACATTGATCACATAGCCGGCGGCAAAACGCTGGCCGACGCGGTACACGCAGCTGAGCAGTTTCTGTACCAGCTCGGTGGCGTCGAAGCGCACCGGCGGGTGCAGGCAGTTGTCGCAATGGCCGCACGGTTGGCTGCTTTGGCCGAAATGCCGCAGCAGCGGCACGCGCCGGCAGCCGGCGGTTTCGCATACGGCAAACATGGCGTCCAGTTTTTGCAATTCGATGTTTTTCTGGAAGTCGCCGCTGTTGCCGCCGAGAATGCGTTCGCGCAGCAGAGAGTAGTCGTTGAGGCCGTAGCACAGCCAGCTGGCCGCCGGCTGGCCGTCGCGGCCGGCGCGGCCGCTTTCCTGATAGAAATGCTCGATGCTTTGCGGCATATCCAAATGGGCGACAAAACGCACGTCGGGCTTGTCTATGCCCATGCCGAAGGCCACGGTGGCCACAATAATCACCCCGTCTTCGTGGGTGAAGCGGCGCTGGTGTTCGCTGCGTGTGTCCATGCTCAGGCCGGCGTGGTAGGGCAGCGCACGGTGGCCGCTGTCGCACAGAAAAGCCGCCACGTCTTCCACTTTTTTGCGGCTGAGGCAATACACAATGCCGCTTTCGCCGCGCGGGCGGTTGTTGAGGAAATCCAGCAGCTGCTTTTTGCCGTTGTTTTTTTCGATGACTTGGTAATACAGATTCGGCCGGTCGAAGCTGGCCACGAATTCGGCGGCCTCTCCCAGGCGCAGATAATGGCGGATGTCGGCGCGGGTTTCGGCATCGGCGGTGGCGGTGAGTGCGATGCGCGGCACGCTGGGATAGCGTTCGGCCAAGAGGCCGAGTTGGCGGTATTCGGGGCGGAAATCGTGCCCCCATTGGCTCACACAGTGGGCTTCGTCAATGGCAAACAGGCTGATTTTCGTATGGTCAAGAAAACGCAGGAAGCGCTCGGTAACCAGTCTTTCGGGCGAGACATACAAAAGTTTCAGGCAGCCTTGTTCGATGTCGTCGGCAATCCGCCTCACCTCTTCCGCCGCCATCCCGCTGTGCACGCCGGCTGCCGCCACGCCGGCGGCACGCAGGCTGGCCACCTGGTCGTCCATCAGGGCAATCAGCGGCGACACCACTACCGCCACGCCGTCGCGCAACAGCGCCGGAATCTGGTAGCACAGCGATTTGCCGCCGCCGGTGGGCATCAGCACCAGCAGGTTCTGCCCGTCCGCAAGCGCGGCCACAATTTCGGCTTGGCTGCCGCGGAAAGCCGGGTAGCCGAAAACATCGTGCAAAACGGAAAGGGCGCGGGAATGGGGCATGGTCTGTCTGAGGAAAAATAGGCGGCGGGCGGCGCAGCGCTTATGCGGCTGCCGATTGGGCTATAATGGCGCAGATTCGATTGCGCCTGCCGCCGAGTGCCGCAAAACGCGGTATTTTATAGCGTTTGCAGGCTACCTGAAAGGAAAGTCATGAAAACCCTGCACTTCACCGCCGCCGCTGCGGCTCTGCTGCTCGGCGCCTGTACCGCGATGCAGCCGGCCAATCCCGCTTTGGGCGGCAGCTGGCAGGACATCGGCACCAGCCCCAACGGCAATGTCAGCCATGCCATCGACACCGCCAGCATCCGCAGCCAAAACCACGGCGCCACCTTCCGCGAACGTGTAACCGTGCGCGAACCGGCCAAAGAGCATTACATCAACACGCCGCATTACAAATCGGCGGTCAACGAATGGCAGATGGACTGCCGCGCCCGCACCTACCGCCTGCTGGGCGTGCAGATGTTTGATACTGCCGGCAAGCTGCTGACCGCCCACCGCTACACCCATCTGCGTGCCCAGCCCGTGGTAAAGGGTTCGGCCAGCGGCAACCAGTTTGAGAAAGTGTGCCGCCAGGCGCTGTAAAGCCGGCGGCCGTTGCCGTTTTCAGGTAGCCTGCCGGCGATGCCGCAGGCCGCTTGGACACTTCGTCAGGAGAAACCATGATGTTCCGTGTGACTGCTTTTTGCTGCCTGCTGCTGGCCGCCGCGCCGGCGCTGGCCGACCACGCCGCCGCCCAAACCGAGCTGCTCAGCGCCCAAATGGCCTATCGGGAAGCGCTGAAGGCGCAAACCGACCACACCGCCAAAGTCGGCAGCCTGCGCGAGCGCCTGCAGGCAGTACAGGCCGCCATCCAGCAAAAACAGGCCGAAGCCGCACGCCTGCAAACCGAGCTGAACGAAGCCGATGTGGCCGTCCAGCAGGCCGGCAGCACGCTGGAGGCCGCCGGCCGCCGTTTGGATGCGGCGTGGACGGCCGTTCACGGCCGTTGAACCGTGCGCCGGCGTTTCCCCATACCGGCTGCCGCGTTGGCCGTCTGCCTGTCTGCCGCCGCCTCCGCCGAACCGCTGCCCCAGCTGCACCTGCCGCGTGCCACGCTGATGCTTAACGGCCATGCTGCCGAGGTGCAGATTGCCGCCGATGAGGCGTCGCAAAACACCGGCCTGATGTACCGCCGCCGCATGCCGGCCGACGAAGGCATGTTGTTTGTGTTCGGGCAAACCGCCGTGCAGTGCCTGTGGATGCGCCACACGCATTTGCCGCTCAGCGCCGCTTTTATCCGCGAAGACGGCCGCATTGTCTCGCTGCACGATATGGCGCCGCGCACCACCCGCATCCATTGCTCGCCCGAGCCGGTGCGCTACGCGTTGGAAATGCACCGCGGCTGGTTTGCCGCGCACGGCATCGGTGCCGGTCATGCGGTGCAGGATCTGCCGGCTTTCAGGTAGCCCGAGAACCTGTTCAAAGTCTCCGTTGCGGCGGTATTTCAGCTTCGCCGGTTTGCTTTGCTGCCCGGTCAACAACCGCATCGGCCGTGTTGCCCTTGAAGGGATAAAAAATACCGGCAAGATGTTCGATCTTGCGCGCATTGTCGCCCCGCATCTGCGGTTTTTGCCTCGAAAAACCGCTGCGCAAGAAGACTATGAACAGGTTTTGAGGCCTGCAAAGCCCCGGTGCGGATGCCGTTTAAAGCGCAGCAATAAACGCCGCAATGCGCCGCAGACAAGGCTTTGTCAAAGTTTCAGCTTGTGGGCGCACCAAGCGCCCGATTGTTGCCGAGCCGTGCCATGCCCCGCCTTTCCTTGCCCGACTGGCAGCATCCCGACGAACTGCTTGCCACGCTTGACGCCCTGCCCGATGGGCGCGTGAACCGTGCGCTCTACGAACTGCTCTGGCAATACGCGGGAGAAGGCGTTCATGCCGCGCAGTGTCAGGCGCTGTTTGCCCTGCTGCCCCACCCGCGTTACCGCGGCCGGCAGAATCTGCATCACTGGATTGCCGACGTTCTCTACGGCGGCATGCCATGGCAGGCGCTGCTGCCCCATATTGAAGCGCAGCTCGGCCGTCTGCATGTGGAAAGCTGCCGCGTTTTCGGCGAGCGGGCGGGAATGTCGGACGACACCGATGCGCTGGAAGACGCGGTGCAGCGGCTGTTTGCCGCAGGCAGCGGCAACGCGCACGACATCATTTGCTCCATGCTTTACTGGCACAAGGCGCTGGCCGTGCGCCGTCCCGAATGGGGCGCATGGCTGCGCCGGCGCACGGCCGTCTTGCATGGTATGTAAAGCCGTCGTAAACAGCTTGTTTCCCGGTGCGGCCGCCCCATTTATGCCGTTATGGTTTATCACCCTGTAACAGCAACATCACCACTTCAGGAGCTTACTAAATGGATTTCAACAAACTGCTCAACCAAGTATTGGCTTCGGTGCCGGGCGCCGGCAAACCGGCGGGCCGTTCTGCTGCCGGTCCGCAAGATTTGCTGATGAAAGTCGGCGGAGCCGCCGTGGCCGGCAGCCTGCTCTCGGGCATGCTGAAAAAAAGAAACACGCAAAAATGGGTGCGCGCCGGCTCAATGGCAGCCTTGGGCGCTTTGGCCTACCACGCCTACCAAAACTGGCAGAGCCAAAAAAGCTCCGCCGGCCAAGCGCCGGCTGCCGCTGCCTTACCGCCGGCCGCGTTCGAGCCCGGCGGTGCGGCCGCCGAAACCGCCGGCCGCGTGATTCTGCGCACCATGATTGCCGCCGCAGCGGCCGACGGTTTGATTGACGACGAAGAGCGCCGCCTGATCGGCAGCGAGGGCGGAGACGATCCCGAGTTGCAGCAGTGGCTGGCCGCCGAGGCCGCCCGTCCGGCCACGCCCGCCGAAATTGCCGCCGAAATCGGCCAAAACACCGCTCTGGCCGCCGAAGCCTATTTGGCCGCCCGTATGGTGTGCGGCGACTTGGCGCGCAAAGAAATCGTGTTCCTGTCGCAGCTCTCGCACGCGCTGAAGTTGGATGAGGCACTGGTGGACAATCTGGAACAGCAGGCCGGTTTTTAAACTTCGCCGCACAATAAAAAACGAACGGTTCGGCCGTTCGTTTTTTATTGCGTGTCTGAACGGCGGTCAGTCTTCTCCGGCCAACAGCCGTTCCGCCGCCCGGGCTACCTGAAACAGCCGTTCGTCCTGCCCCGGTGCCGTTGAGAGCATCAGCCCGACCGGCAGCCCTTCCGTACTGAAGCCCAGCGGCAGCGACAGGCTCTCGGCATCCAGAAAATTGAACAGGCCGGTGTTGCGCAAAACCAAAAGGTTGATGCGGTGGTAATGCGCGGCATCGCTTTCCAGCGGGGCGAGCAGCGGCGGCACCACTGCCACCGTCGGCAGCAGCACGGTATGCTGCGGATAACGCTGCCACAGACTGTGTTGCAGACGGCGGCGGATGTCGTGCAGAGCCACATAATCCAGCGCACTCATGCTTTTGGCGCGGCACATACGGTCGAGCACCCTTTGGTCGATCAGGCGGCCGCCCTCTCCGGCCAACACCTCGCGGTGGAAATACAGCGATTCGGCGGCGGCAAAGGTGCCGTGCTCGGCCACGGCGGCCGTGACGGCATCCAATTCGGCAATCTCTGTCCGGCAAACGGCGGCGCCGGCGGCGGCGAAGCGCCGTAAGGCTAGCTGAAAAGCCGAGTAGACGGCGGCATCGGTGTCTGCCCACAAAGCCGCATTCTCCGGCACCAGCAGCAATACCTGCCGCCAATCGGCGGCTTGGAGCAGCGGGCAGGGCCGGCCGGAAAACAGATTGGCCGCGTCGTAGCAGTCCTGCACGCCGGCCGCAATCGGACCGACTTCGTCCAGCGTGGCCGAAAGCGGAAACACTTGGCGCTGATCGAAACGGCGGCGCGAAGGCTTGTAGCCGGTGAGGTGGTGGAAGGCGCTGGGAATGCGGATGGAGCCGCTGGTATCGCTGCCCATACTGAAGGCGCACAGCCCGGCTTGCACGGCAGCGGCGCTGCCGCTGGAAGAGCCGCCGGGAATGCGCCGCGGGTCGAAAGGATTGGGCGGCGTGCCGAAAACGGGATTGATGCCCAGCCCGGAATAGGCCAGCTCCGACAAACCGGCTTTGCCGATGTTCACGCCGCCGGCGCGGCTGAAGGCGGCCACCAGCGGCGCATCGGCCGTCGCCGGCGGACGGTGGCGGTAGGCCGGCGAGCCGGCGGTGGTGATGCTGCCGGCCACGTCGAATAAATCCTTCCACACGCAGGGGATGCCGTCGAACAGTCCCAAGGGTTGCCCGGCCTGCCAGCGGCGGGTGCTGGCGGCGGCTTCGCGCAGGGCGCGTTCTTCAAAAACATCGGTGAGGATGCCGCGCGGGCTGCCGGCACAGCGGGCGAGAATCTGTTCGGTGAGGATTGAAGGCGTAGTGTCGCCGTGGCGGAATGCGCGGTGTAGGGCGCGGATGGTGTAGGGGGGATGTAACGGCATCATGGGTACCCTGATCGGTTTCGGTTGTACCAAGGCATGTGGTTGGCGCGGGGGGCGTGCCGGCAGGCAAAAACGCCCGCCAAGGCGGGCGTGGGTGGGCATCAGGCCGTTTGCTTCATCGGGAACACCACCGGCTGGATGGGGGCGCCGGTCGAGCCGACGATCGGCATCGCCCGGCCGATAAAGGCGGTTTCGTACACTTCGTCTTCGGCCAATTCTTCCAAGTTCATCACCTCGATAATCGGCACGCCGGCCTCGGCAAACAGATAGGTGTGTACGGGGAAATAATTGTCCGGCTCGGCCGAAGGACCCTGTTCCAGCGCGATGTTGTCGGCGCCGATGATCATGGCGCCCAAGCCCACCAGAAATTCGGCGCCCTCCAGATTGAGGCCGGGCGAATTGGTGAGATAGGCGTCGCGGTCGGGCCACACCGTCATCATGCCGGTGCGGATCATCACGATATCGCCCTGGCGGATGGAAACGTTTTGGCGCGCCATTGCGGCCTCCAAATCGGCGCGGCCGATGCCGTAAGAGGGCGGCAGCCGGTCCACGCCTTTGGTGCGCGCCACATCCAGCAACACGGCGCGGGCGCAGATAATCGGAAACTGCTCGGCGCCGCATTTGAGCCAATGGCGGCTGCCCAAATGTTCGGCTTGGGTATAGCCGTTCCATACGGTGTCTTGGTAGCCGAAATGGTTGAGGGTGTCGATGTGGGTGCCGCAGTGGGTGTACATGGAAATGGCGTCGCCGGAATAGCCGATCAGCTTTTTGCCGGCCAGGGTAACGTCCAGCAGGTCGTCGTTGACATTGCCCGAAGGGGTGTGGGTCATCCAGATTTGGAAGGGCGGGTCGCCGGCGGCCGACCAAGAAGGCATGCCGATGAAGTATTTCACCGAAATATCGTAAGAGCGACTCGGATCCAAAGCCTCCATCACTTCGCGGCGGCTGTCGTCGGTAATCCAGTTGAGGCGGCCGATTTGGTCGTCGGGCCCCCACGGGCTGGGCTTGATTTTCAGGCTGCGCGGCAAATGGAAATCACACATATCGATTCTCCTTACGGTCTGCGCGGCAGGAATGCCGCTTCGACCATTATGGAGAAGGTGCGCCGCAGCAAAATCAGCAATTGCGCACCGAATCGGCGGCAAAACGGCAATAGATAAGAATGGGTTTCAATGACAAGCGAAGCGGTACGGTCTTAGAAAAGCTTTCAGGTAGCCTGAGGCTACCTGAAAAGCATGCCGAATACCTTGCTCAGTATTCTGCGCTGTGCCAAAACGGCTGTCCCACGGTGGGCGTGCTGGCGCGGGCGTGGCGGTGCGGCTGCACGGGATCGGACAAATAGGCGGCGCGGCCGGCGGCGGTGGCTTGGGCAAAGGCTTGTGCCATCGCCGCCGGATCGCCGCTGCGCGATACTGCGGTGTTGAGCAGCACGCCGTCGAAACCCCACTCCATCACCTGCGCCGCCTGCGAAGGCAGGCCGAGGCCGGCGTCAATGATCAGCGGCACATCGGGCAGCCGCTCGCGCAATACCTGCAGCGCGTAGCCGTGCACCACGCCCAGCCCGCTGCCGATGGGCGCCGCCCACGGCATCAGCGCTTCGCAGCCCGCGTCCAGCAGACGGCGGCAGACAATCAGGTCTTCCGTGCAATAAGGCAGCACCTTAAAGCCCTCATCAATCAGGATGCCGGCCGCCTCCACCAGTTGGAACACATCCGGCTGCAAAGTGTCGTCGTCGCCGATGAGCTCCAGCTTGATCCAATCGGTGGCAAACACTTCGCGCGCCATGCGGGCGGTGGTGACCGCTTCCTGAACGCTTTGGCAGCCGGCGGTATTGGGCAGCACCGGCACCGCCATGTCTTGCAGCAGCGACCAAAAGCCCTGGCCGTCGGTTTCGGCGGCGCTGCCGGCGCGGCGCAGGGAAACGGTGATCATGGCCGGCTGTGCCGCCGCCACGGCCTGACGCAGGATTTCCGTGCTTGGATAGGCGGCGGTGCCCAACAGCAGGCGGGAAGGAAAGGTTTGGCGGTAAAGAGTGAGCTCGGACATGGTGTGCTTTCAGGTAGCCTGTATGGCAAAAGGGTATATTATAGCCCGCCGGCAAGCGGTTTATCACTCCTCCCGCGTCGCGCGCCGGCTTTCAGGTCGCCTGTTTTCTCCGATATAATCCGCACATTTTTCCGATTTTCCGCATCGAGACCGTTTCAGCCATGCTCAACAAATACAACCCTGCCGAAATCGAGGGCAAACACTATCAAAAATGGGAAGCCGCCGGCTATTTCCGGCCGCATATGCAGCCCGGTAGCGAAGCCTTCGCCATCCAGCTGCCGCCGCCCAATGTGACCGGCACCCTGCACATGGGCCATGCCTTCAACCAAACCATTATGGACGGCCTCACCCGCTATTACCGCATGAAAGGCCGCAACACCTGCTGGGTGCCCGGCGCCGACCATGCCGGCATCGCCACCCAGATTGTGGTGGAGCGCCAGCTGGGCGAACAAGGTGTGTCGCGCCACGATTTGGGGCGCGCAGCCTTTTTGGAAAAAGTGTGGGAGTGGAAGCGGCACTCCGGCGGCACCATCACCGAACAAATGCGCCGCATGGGCTGTTCGGCCGATTGGAGCCGCGAATATTTCACCATGGACGACACCCGCGCCGCCGTGGTCAGCGAAGTGTTTGTGCGCCTGTATGAGCAGGGCCTGATTTACCGCGGCAAGCGTTTGGTGAACTGGGATCCCGTGCTCGGCACCGCGGTTTCCGATTTGGAAGTGGAAAACGTGGAAAGCGACGGCCATCTGTGGCACATCCGCTATCCGCTGGCCGACAACCCCGCCGAGGGCGTCACCGTGGCCACCACCCGCCCCGAAACCCTCTTGGGCGACGTGGCCGTGGCCGTCCACCCCGAAGACGAACGCTACCGCCATTTGGTCGGCAAACAGCTGGTGTTGCCGCTGGCCGGCCGCACCATTCCCGTGATTGCCGACGAATATGTAGACCGCGAATTCGGCAGCGGCTGCGTGAAAATCACCCCCGCCCACGATTTCAACGACTACCAAGTGGGCAAAAACCACGACACCCTCCTGATCAGCGTGTTGGATTTGCAGGCGCGCATCCTGTCCGAAGCGGAAGTGTTCGATTTCCAAAGCCGCCGCCACAGCGGCATCGCCCTGCCCGAGGCCTATGCCGGCCTCGACCGCTTCGAGGCGCGCAAACAAATCGTGGCCGATTTGGCCGCCCAAGGCTACCTGAAAGACACCAAGCCGCACAAACTGATGACGCCCAAAGGCGACCGCACCGGCTCGGTGATCGAGCCCATGCTCACCGACCAATGGTTCATCGCCATGAGTGCCCAGCCCGCAGGCGGCGAGCCCGACAGCGAATTTGCCGGCATGAGCCTGGCCGAAAAAGCCCAACACGCGGTGGACAGCGGCCAAGTGCGCTTTATTCCCGAAAACTGGGTGAACACTTACAAGCAGTGGATGAACAATATCCAAGACTGGTGCATCTCGCGCCAGCTGTGGTGGGGGCATCAGATTCCGGCTTGGTACGATGAAAACGGCCAAGTGTTTGTGGCGCGCAGCGAAGAAGAAGCCCGCCGCCTTTCAGGTAGCCAAACGCTTACCCGCGACGAAGACGTGCTGGATACTTGGTTTTCCTCCGCTCTTGTGCCCTTCTCCACCTTGGGCTGGCCGCAAGACACCGCCGAATTGAAAGCCTTTTTGCCCAGCAGCGTGTTGGTAACCGGCTACGAAATCATCTTCTTCTGGGTGGCGCGCATGATCATGATGACCACCC